>CAZMOR010000032.1:0-24639 GCA_964567795.1 uncultured Verrucomicrobiota bacterium | reverse complement strand
CGGTTGATCAGCGCGTCCGTCGCCGCCAGCCGCAGCCGCTCGATCTCCTCGTTGATGCTGGCGTCCTTCTCGATGTACGTATCCGTCTGCGGTATGTACGCCTCGGGCTGGTAGTAGTCGTAATAGCTGACGAAGTACTCGACCGCGTTGCGCGGGAAGAATTCCTTCAACTCGGCGTAGAGCTGCGCCGCCAGGGTCTTGTTGTGCGAGATGACCAGCGTCGGCCGGCCCAGGTCGCGGATCACGTTGGCCATCGTGAAGGTCTTGCCCGAACCGGTCACGCCCTCCAGCGTGCGGCAGCGTGCGCCGGACCGGAAACCCTCCAGCAGCGCGGCGATCGCTTCGGGCTGGTCGCCGGTCGGCCGGAAATCCGCCACCAGTTCAAACGCGCCCATGGCCGGCCTTCCCGCGCCGCGGCCTCAGCCCCAGCGTTCCTTCATCACGGTCTCACCCAGCGGCCGGCGCGAACGCACGCGCGGATTGGCCTCCGCCTCCGGGAAGCCGAGCGGCGTCAGGCCCACGATTTCGACGCCGTCGGGCAGGTTGAGGATTTCGCGCGCCGCCGCTGGATCGAACGCCGCGATCCAGCAGGTGCCCAGCCCCAGCTCCGCCGCCGCCAAGGTCATGTGGTCCAGCGCCAGCGCCCCGTCCACCATCGCGTAGTTCTTGCCGTCGAAGGACCGCACCCAGGCCTCCTTGGGCAGGATGCAGACCGCCAGGATCACCGGCGCCTTCCAGAACCATTCCCGCGCATAGGCCGCGCCCAGCGCCCGCCGCCCGGTCTCGCTGCGCACCACGATGAACCGCCACGGCTGCTTGTTGCACGCCGACGGCGCCAGCCGCCCGGCCTCCAGCACCTGCTGCAGCAGTTCCTCCGGCACCGGCTCGGACTTGTAGGCCCGCACGCTGCGCCGCTTCTCCGCCAGGTCCAGGAATGCCGTCTTCTGCATGGCCTACCTCCTCGTCGTGTCGAGCCGGCCGCTGAAATTGCCCGGCCGGGTCGCATCCGTGGAATAGCCGTCGATCCGCACCGTGCAGGTGTTGCCCGAGATCTCGCCCGAGGCGATCAGGTGCGCGGCGGGGAACTGGACGGTCGCCGGCATGTCCTTCACGGACGAAAACAGGCTGCCGTTCATCGCCCCGTTGAACACTTCGGCGCCCCACAGGCCGACGACCTGCGCCGTGCCGTTGGTCACGTAGACGTTGACCAGCCCGTCGGCGCAAGTGGTCGCCGCCGGAATTTCGTTCGACACGGCTGTCGGCGTGAAGCACAGGTCGTAGCTTCCGCCGTAGTTTCCGTCCACCGCCACATCGTCGGTGCCCCCGCCGCCCCCGCCGCCGCTGTCGTAGGTCGCGATCGCCAGGGCGCCGCCGATGGCCGCCGCGCCGCCGATGATGATCGCCGCGGGAATCAAATACTTGGCCTTGCCGGTCTTGGCCGGCGGCGGCGCCGCCGAGGTGCCGGCGTTGGCCGGAACCGCCTGCTGCTGGGCCTTCTGCGCCACCGAACTGGCGGAGGGAATCGCCTCCGGGGCCACGCCGGAATCCACCAGCTTGACGGTCTGCCAGTCGGTCTCCCGGGTCTCGCCGTCCGCGTTCTCGGCCTGGATGTAGTAGAACATCTGCGCGCCCGGGCCCATCATGTGGCCGGGGATCGTGGCATACCACGCCCCCGCGCCGGAACTCGCCATCGCCACCCGGAACGGGGTCATCCCCCGCGACGCCGCATAGAACAGCGACACCGTATCCACCCGCGCCGCGGTGTCGCGGACCGTCGCCCGCACGCCCAGCGGCTGTCCTTTCTGCGCCACCTTGATCGGATCGTGCACGATGGTCGGCACCCCGAATCCCGGCGTGGCCAGCAGGACCAGCGCCAGCAGGGCGGACAGCGTTTTACGTTTCAAATCCATGTGTTACTCCACTTTTCCACGCCATGGAAAACGCTCGCCGTGGTTTTCCATGCAATGGAAAAACTTTACGAAATTTTTCCACACAATGGAAAACTTTTTTCCATGGCGGGGAAAAGCCCTGAGCCGCGAGCCCCCGCATGGGGGCGGCCGGCCGTTTCTGGAACCCGCCCCGCCGCGGACTACGGATAGGAGCCGGGCTGCGCCAGCCCCGTGTTTTCCGGCAGGTCGCAGATCAAGTTCATGTTCTGCAGGGCGTTGCTGGCCTGGCCCTTCATGAGGTTGTCGATGTGCGAGACCACGCGCAGGCGGCGCGTGCGCTCGTCAACGTCCACGGTCAGGTTGCAGAAGTTCGTGCCGCGCACGTGCACCGTGCCGATCGTCGCCTTGGAGTCGTAGAGCCGCACGAACGGGTTGCCCTTGTGAAATTCCGCATAGGCATCCCAGACCTGCGGCAGGCCGATGCCGTCGCGCAGCGTGCCGTAGAGACAGCTCAGGATGCCGCGGCAGACCGGCACGACCTGCGCCGTGAACGTCACCGGCACGGGCTCGCCCGCCAATTGGCCGAGCATGCGCTCGACTTCCATCACGTGCTGGTGCCCGCTCAGGCGGTAGGCCTGCATGTTCTCGTAGCGCGCGGGATAGTGGTGGATCGGCGTCGCCTTCTTGCCGGCGCCGGACACGCCCGTCTTGCAGTCGCAGATCAGGCTCTTGAAATCCACCAGCTTCGCCGCCGCCGCCGGCGCCAACCCGATCAGGCAGCTCATCGCGAAGCAGCCCGGATTCCCGACCAGCTTCTGATTCTTGCCATAGGCCTTGCGGTTCAGCTCCGGCAGGCCGTAGACGGTCTGCGGCAGCAATTCCGGCGCCTTGTGCACGGGGTCGCGCCCGATGCGCCGCGCGTATTCGGCGTAATCCGCCGTGCTGTTGAAGCGGAAGTCGCCGCTGTAGTCGATCACGCGCGCACCCTTGGCCAGCTCGGCCGGTGCCTGCACCATGCCGACGCCGTCGGGCGTCGAGAAGAACACCACATCCGCCGGTTCCTGCGCCGCCGGATCGTCGGGCTTCAGGATCGGCAGGTCGCAGAACCCCTTCAAATGCGGATAGAGCTCGCTCATGGGCATGCCGGTTTCCGTCGCCGCCACGAGGGTCTGGATTTTCGCGTGCGGATGCCGCAGCAGCAGCTCCACGATCCCCACCCCGCCGTAGCCCCCGCAACCCACTACTTTGACTTTGATCATCGTCCGTTCCTCCTTGAAAAATCAGTACGGGTTCCAGTTCTGGCCCGGCTTCATGGCCGCGATCGCCTTGGCCAGCAGCTGGACCGTGGCGGCCAGGTCCGCCAGGTCCAGGATCTCGCCCGGCGTGTGCATGTAGCGCAGCGGGATGCTCACCAGCGCCGTCGCCACGCCTGCCCGGGAAAGCTGGATGGGATCGGCATCCGTGGGCGTCGCCCGCCCGTCGGCCACGATCTGCACCGGGATTTTCTCCTGCTTCGCCGTCTGCAGCAGGTGCTCGAACAGCACGGGGTTGATGTTGGCGCCGCGCGTCAGCACCGGCCCGCCGCCCAGCTTCACTTTGCCCTCGCGCTTTTCCGCCGAATCCATCATCGGGTGGTCCGTGGCGAACGTCACGTCCACGGCTAGGCCGACATCCGGCGCAATGCCGAAGGCCGACGTCGTCGCGCCGCGGCTGCCGATCTCCTCCTGCACCGTGCCGACGGCATGGACTTCCGCCTTGGCTTTCAGCTTTTTCAGCATCCGGGCCGTCTCCAGCACCACGAAAGCGCCGGCGCGGTCGTCGAAGGCGCGCCCCGCCAGCCGGCCGTTGGGCAGGTCCAGCACGCCCTGGTCGATCACCATCGGATCGCCGACGGCCACCAGCTTTTCGGCCTCCTTGCGGTCCTTGGCGCCGATGTCCACCCACAGGTCCGTCAATTGCGTCACGCGGCTGCGTTCGTCGGATTTCTGCACGTGGATGGGCACCTTGCCGATCACGCCCGGCACCACGCCGCCGGCCGTGCGGATCGAAACCCGCTGGCCCTGCGGGATCTGCGGATCCCAGCCGCCGATCGGCGAAATCCACAGATAACCGTTCGCATCGATCAGCGTCACGATGAACCCGATTTCATCGTAATGGCCCGCCAGCATGACGCGCGGCGCGCCGCCGGCATGCACCACCACATCCGTGTTGCCGTGCACGTCCGTGCGCACGTCGTCGGCAAAGCCTTCGGCCTCCTTGCGGAACACGCGGACGGCATCCAGTTCGTAGCCCGACGGGGAAATGGCGCCCATCAGCCGCTTCAGGAAATCGGTATTCGTCTGTTTCATACGTCCTCCGCCGGGCCGCGCCTATTGCGTGCGCGTAATCAGATTGGGATTCAGCAATTTCATCGGCGGCGGGGCAATGGCCTGCAGCGGCCGTGCCACGACCGGCGCCGGGGCGACCGCCACGGCGGCCGGGGGTTCCGGGGCCGGAGCCGGGGCTTCCACCGGCGCGGCCACCGGAACCGGGGCCGGGGCCGCAACCGGGGCCGGAATGTTCACCGGCACCACCGCCACGGCCGGAGCTGCCGGCATGGCCGCCGGTGCCGACACCACGATGGACGTTTGGGCCGCGCGGGCCGCCATGGGCACGGGCGCGAGCGGAGCCGGCGCAGGAGCCGGCGCGAGCGGAGCCGCCAGTTGCGTGGGCTTCTGGATCACCGGCGCGCCCAGTTCCACCTTGGCGCGGTTCACCAGCGCAAAATAATTCAGGATGCCCTGCGCAATGCCCAGCGCCAGGGTTTCCCGGTAGGACGACGTGGACAGTTTCTGCGCTTCCTGCGCATTCGAGAGAAAACCGCATTCGATCAACGTGGCCGGCATCGCTGAATTCCGCAGCACCACGAACCGCGCATGTTTCAAGCCGCGGTCCTCGGCGCGCGTCACTCCGACCACCGCGCGCTGGATCTGGTTTCCCAGCACCATGTTCGAATGGTTGAACTGGTTGTTCGGCACGGCCGGATAGCGCCCGCCGATCTTGGCCTCCGCCGTGGGCGGAAAATTCTCCGCCGCCGTAACGAAGGTCTCCACGCCCTGGACCGATCGGGAAATGGCGGAATTCAAGTGGATGCTCACGAACAGGTCGCCGCCGCCGCGCGCCGCCAGGTACGGCCGGTCCTCCAGCTCCCAGAACCGGTCGGTGTCGCGGGTCATCACCACGCGCACGCCCGCCGCAGCCAGGTGGGCCTTCACCCGCAGCGCGATGTCGAGAACCAGGTTCTTCTCCTGCAGCCCGTTCCGGCTCTGGGTTCCGGGATCCTTGCCCCCGTGCCCGGCATCCAGCACCACCGTGCGCGTGCCGCGCGCGCCCAGATAGGCCGACGGCCGCACCAGCGGATCCACCGCATACTGCGCGTCCGCGTCGCTGATCGACCAGTTGCCGCGCACCTTGATCACCGGCACGTGCAGCCAGACCTTGCTGCCGTTGAGCATCGCCTCGCGGCCGTCCGCCGTGAACTGCAGGCTGGTGTACTGCCCGCGGATCAGCAGCGCCTTCCCGCCGGGCAGGGTCAGCGGCAGACCGTACATCGCCGCCAGGTCCTTCAGCGCCACGTAGCGCTTGCCGACATAGGTCACCGCCTTCAGCGTGCGTACCTGCGCCGGCGCCGCCACGGGCGCGGCCAGGCCCAGGACCGCCGCCAGCGCCAGACCCATTCCAATGGAACGCAAAGCATGCATGAACCGCGCATCCTACGGCAGGCCTCCGCCAAAGGCAATCTTTCCATCGCGCCGCCGCCGCGTTCATTTACTTGCGCGCGGAATCCGGAAATCCTATCCTGCCCCGCATCATGAAAAACCTCTTCCAGCTCCTGCCCCTCGCCCTCCTGCTCGCCGGGTTGGCGACCGGCTGCACCTCGATGATGGCGTCCGAAGAACAACCCCCCGTCGCCACCCAGGCCGACGTGGATTATCTCCGCAGCGAGATCAAGCGCCTGCAGGCGCGCCTCGACGCCTCCGAATCCGAACTCGGCCGCGCGCAGGCCGACATGGCCGCCGCCCAGTCCAGCCAGCCCGGCTACGCCACCGCCGCCCAGCTCCAGTCGGTGCAGTCGCAGGTCGACGGCCTGCAGGGCCAGATTCGCGCTCTCGACGCCGCCCGCGCCCAGGACAAACAGCAGATCTACGACGACATCTCCAAGAAGATCGCTTCGCTGCTGAAATCCGCCCCGGCTGCCGCCCCGCGTTCAAGCGCATCATCGTCCAAGCCGCGCTCCGGGTCGCAAAGCGGCATCGAGCACGTTGTGCAGCCCGGCGAATCGCTTTCCAAGATCGCTTCCGCCTACGGCGTCAAAATGGATGTCATCGTCGCGGAAAACGGCCTCTCCGATCCCGGCAACATCCGTGTCGGCCAGAAGCTCTTCATTCCCGACAACTAAAAACCCGCTCCCCCCATGCGGGGAATCGCGGCTCATTTCCTGGCTCATCACCGGCGTTCTTCATCGCGGCGCGATCGTAATCCTCAACGTAATCCCGAACCCCGGTTGCAGTCATTCCGCTCAAATCCGGTTGCGTGCCGCCACCGGCGGAAAAACGCCGCGAAAGTGCCTTTTTTAAGCTTTTTCGGGCTTTTCCGGCCTTGAGCCCCCCCCCTCCGGGGCATGAGCCGCGAGCCCCCGCATGGGGGCGTCCGGAGGGTCCCGGTGCCGGGCGGCGCCCGCCCCTTCGCCCTTCTTGATTCCCGGTCCGCGCCCATGCTACAAGCTTCCTCCATGCATCTGGTTTTGCCATTCCTGCTGGTGGTGATTGCGCGCATCTGCGACGTGAGCATGGGCACGCTCCGCGTGGCCTTCATCGCGCGCGGCCGCAAGGTTTTTGCCGCCTGCTGCGGATTCGTCGAGGTTTTCATCTGGATCTGCGTCGTGTCGCGCGTGCTGTCCGGGGAACGGGAAATCCCGATCTACATTGCGTATGCCACGGGTTATGCCTGCGGCACGCTGGTCGGCATGTTCATCGAAGAGCACCTGGCCGTGGGCTGGTCGTTCGTCCGCATGATCACGAACAAACCGGTCGGCCTCCTCCTGCGGCAGCTTTCCGCCGCCGGCTTCGGGTTCACCCTGCAGGATGCCACGGGCTCGCGGGGCCCGGTGCAGGTGCTGGTCACGCTCCTGCCCCGCAAACGCGTGAACGAAGTCCGGGCGTTGCTCGAACAGTTCGATCCCGACGCGTTTTATACGGTCGAGGATGTCCGCCAGGCGCGCGACATTCCGGCGGCCTATGCCACGGCGGCCACCGGCGCCGGCAAGACCCGCATGCCGGTGTAAACGCCGGTTTCCCGCTCCGCTGACATCCGGTTTGCGGACGGCAAAGTTTTTTGCTGGCGAAACGCTTCACATTCTGCCATATCCTTTTTGTCTTATGGCGCGACTTCCCGGGCCGCAGACAGAAGGATTTGCATGATGGCGAACTGCTTGAAATGGGCGACGGGCATTTTTGTCGCCGGCCTGTTGGCGGCCGGGCTTTCCGCCTGCAGCCATGCCTCCGGCACCGGCGGCGATGCCGCCGCCTTGATCGGCGAAGGCTGGACAAAATACCGGCTCAGCGAATTCCAGGATGCCCAGCTGGCCTTTGAAAACGCACGGGCCACGGCCCAGGCCGGTTCCGCTGAATGGGCCATGGCCACCTACGGCCTCGCCACCACGTGGGACCTGCGCCGCCCCGGCGAAGATCCCAAGCTGGCCACCAGACTGTATCAGGAAATCCTGGCCGGCGCGCCGGAAAGTCCGATGATCCCGTGGACCGAACTCGCCCTTGCCCGCCAGAAACATCTCGTGCCCGTCGGCCAGGAACCCGACTATGACGCGGTCAACAAGGCCTACCAGCACATTTTGGACAAGTACCCCGGACATTTGGCGGCCAAGGAGGCGTTTCTCTATCTCCAAAGCATTCAATTGGCCAAGCTCGAGCCCAAGTCCACCCGCACCGCGGCGGAAAAGCTGGAGTCGTTCGTGAAGTCCGGCACCACCGAATTCTCCGGCCCGGCCTGGTCGCTGCTGGCCGTGGCCTATACCACGCTGAAAGAACCGGAGAAACGCCTGGAGGCCGAGCAGAAATCCTTCGAACTCACCGAGGTGGATCCGGCCGATCCGTTCGTCGAATTCGCCTGGGCCTATTGGAATCTCGCCACCATCGCGGAATTCGAAGTGGGCGATTTCGACCTGGCGCGCAAGTATTACACGCTGCTGCTGGAGAAATATCCCACGGACATCCGCGTCTACGGCTGCAAGCAGGCGCTCGAACGCATGGACGCGCTTGAAGCGAAGATCCGCGCCGAAGAGGAGGGGCCATAACATGCGCATCCTCCAGGCTATTTTCAACATGGTCCGCACCTACTTCGCGCTGCTGGTGGTTTTCGCGGTCTTCGTCTGGTCCGCGTGGGTCATCGCCACCTACCGCGCCCAGCAGACGCCGCCGGGCTCCATCGTCATCCGCCTGGGCCACTGGCAGCTCGAAGCCAGCGTCCGCGAGGGCATCAACGAGATGGCGAAGGAATACCAGAAGACGCATCCCAACGTGGTCATCATCCAGGACGCGATTCCCGAAGGCACTTACGGCCAGTGGGTCAGCACCCAGCTCATGGGCGGCACCGCGCCGGACATCATGCAGGTCGGCGCCATGCTGCCGGACAACATCTGGCTGTCGTACTACAACCGCTACTTCGCGCCCCTGACCCGCTACGTCAACACGCCCAATCCCCACAACGCCGGCGCCGACATCGCCGACGTGCCGCTCCGGCGCACCTTCAAGGACGGCATGAAGACGGCCTATGTCACCGAAATGCAGGAGTACATGTCCGTGCCCCTCTCGCAATTCGGCGTGCGCATCTTCTACAACAAGGACCTGCTCAAGAAAATCACCGGCAGCGAGACCGCCCCGCTGGACTACCGCCAGTTCCTCGCCGTCTGCGCCAAGATCCGGAGCACGACCAATCCCGTCAGCGGCCAGCCCTACATTCCCATTGCCGGCTCCGCCTACCACTTCGGCCATTGGGACGGCATGATGTTCTCGCCGGTCACCTATGGCTGCTTCCGCCGTGCCGATTTCAACCGCGACGGGTTCGTCGGCAACGACGAAACCTTCGTCGCCTTCAAGACCGGCCAGCTCGATTTCCACTATCCCCCCTTGGCCTGCTGGCTCAAGATGCTGCGCGAAGTCACCGACTACTTCCAAACCGGCTATACCGGCCTCGGCCGCGACGAAGCGGTCTTCCTCTTCGCCCAGCAGCGCGCCGTCTTCATGACCACCGGCACCTGGGACGCCCGCTCGCTGCAGGAGCAGGCCAAAGGCCAGTTCGAGGTCGGCATCATGGACTTCCCCATCCCGTCCCGCAGCGACCCCGTCTATGGCGGCGTGGTCGAAGGCCGCATCTACGAGTCCCCCGGCGCCGGCTTCCGGTTCGGCATCAACCGCGACTCCAAGCACTTCGATGTTGCGCTGGATTTCCTGCTTTTCCTGGCTTCGCAGCAGGGCAACGAAAAGCTCAACGGCATCATTGGCTGGATTCCGGCGATCACCGGCACCGAGCTCGACCCGCTGTTGAAGGCGTTCGAACCGCATCTTGAGGGCATCTACGGCAACATCAACTTCAACCTCGGCGGCAACACGGCCGTCACCTGGGGCCAAATCTATTCGCTCTACCAGGTGAACCAGATTTCCCTCGACGACTTCGCCAAGCAATTCACCGAATACTATCTGAAGAACGGCCTGAAGGACTTCATGGAGCAGCAGCGCGATTGGCGGCGCGGCATGCAGCGCAACGAGCAGTACCTGGCCGGCGTCCGCGGCCGCGCCATCCTGGCCGACGAAGCGGCGGCCCGGGCCCCGACTCCCGCCGAACAGGACGCCGCGCAGCTCGAGGCCGCCTCCGCCTGGGTCCGCTACCGCGCCATCACCTCCTCCCGCCAGATCTGGGGCGAACTCAATCACGCCCGCCAGCTGGATCTGATCCAACGCGACAAACTGCCCGCGGATTACGTCGGGCCCTATGAATATTCCTCCAACGTGCTCGCCCGAATCCGCGAACGCGTCCGCACCCAGATGAAGGCGGACGCCGCGCCGGTCCCCGCAACCCCCGAACCCTGAACCCCGTAGCCGCACATGCAGCCCAAAGAAGTCCAACCCAACCAGCTGAAGCATCACTGGGAAATCTACTTTTTCATCATTCCCACGCTGCTCCTCATCGCGCTCTTCCAGTATTACCCCGCCAGCTCCGGTATCTTCCACTCCCTGTTCCGCTGGAACGGCTCCGACATCTCCGAATTCGTCGGCTTTGAGAACTACACCGACCTGTTCAAGAACCTCGAGTTCTGGAATTCCTTCAAGCTGGCCTTCATCCTCGGCTTCTGGAACGTGGTGAAGATGATTCCGGCGCTGCTGGTGGCCGTCTGCATCCACCGCTGCACGTCGGAGAAGATGCAGTTCTTCTACCGCACGCTGTTCGTCGTACCCATGGTCATCCCCGGCCTGATCACCGTGCTGATCTGGCGCTCGTTCTTCTTCGAGGCCACCGCCGGCTATCTCAACCAGTTCCTGGACTGGTCCGGCCTGATGGGCCTGCTTCAGCACGGCGGCGCCTTCGTCTCCGCCCGGCTCGCTGATCCGTCTGTCGGCGGTCTCGCCGCCGACTCGCTGGCCCGCGCCTTCCTGGCTTCCTTCGACTGGCTCACCGCCTTCAAGGCCGGCACCGCCCCCGCCTGGCTCGGCGATCCCAAGATCATCATCATCGCCTGCGTCGTCTGGGGCTTCCCCTGGGTCGGCTCCTTCGCCGTTCTCACCCACCTGGCCAAGCTGCAAAACATTTCCAAGGACATCTACGAGGCTGCCGATATCGACGGCGCCAACTGGTGGAGCCGCTTCACCAAGATCGAACTGCCCCTCCTGTTGGGTTCGATCTACCTGCTGCTGGTTTTCGCCATCATCGACACGATCAAGGACGCCGGCATGATCCTGGCCCTCGCGGGCATCGCGGGCGGTCCGGGCGGCAAGGCGACGGTACCGGCCCTGTTCATGCTGCGCAAGGCTTTCATGGACCAGCAAATGGGCTACGCCTGCGCCGTCGGCATCGTGCTGACCGTCGTCGTGCTGCTGCTGCAGAAGATCTGCAACATGCTCCTGCAGGCCGAACCCGAGGGCGGCAGCAAGCCCGCCAAGTCCGCCTGGTTCGGCATCCTGGCGCTGTATGCATTTGCGGAGGCCTACCTTTTCTTCCGCGTCCATTTGGTACCGCACAACGCCACGCCTGAGCTCTTCGCCGTTTTTGTCATTCAACTGCTCGTCAAGCTGGGCGTGCTGGTCGCGGTTCCCGTGCTGCTGCGCCGGTTTGGCGCCGCCCTGCGCGGCGGCCTGGCCGTCGGCGCCGGCGCCTTGATGGCCTACGCGATCTTCGGACATGCCGCCGTCTCCTGGCTGCTGTTCGGTTTTGCGCTCCTGATGATGCTCTCCAACAGCCTGTTCAAGACCGCCATCGGCGTGGTGGGCGCCATCCTCATCGGCTACGGCATTCCCCTGGGTTCGATGAACATGATCGTTTCCGGCGTCATTTTCATCATCCTGGCCACGCCCTGGGGCCAGATCGCCACCCGGCTCGACAAGGCCTATCTCGCCCGCTGCATGCGGCGGCCGTCGGCCAAGGTCAGCCAAGGCGACCGGTATGTCGCCCGCTCCTTCGCCCGCCAGCAGCAACCGCTCTACAAGGCCGCCGCCGTCGCCGGCGACTGGGGCCTGCGGTTCAGCAAGCACACATTCATCTGGTTCGTGCTGGCCTTTGCCTTCCTGCCGCTCTACCTGATGCTCATTGTGTCGCTCAAGAACAACAACCAGTTCTACCTCGCGCCGACCGTCCTCACACAGCCGATCCACTGGGACAACTGGGCCACCGCCTGGCAGATGGTCTCGCCCACCGTGGCCAACTCGATCTTCCTTTCGACCACCGCCACGTTTTTCATCGTGATCTTCGGCCTCGCCGGCGCCTACTTCTTTGCCCGCCTCAAGGTGCCGCTGTCCTCGTTCCTTTGGAATGCCCTGCTCCTCCTGATGATGATGCCCATGATCGCCAACCTCGTGCCGCTGTTCATCCTGCTCCGCGACATGAGCCTGCTCAACACCCTCACCGCCCTGATCCTCGTCGGCGCCTCCGGCGGCCAGGCGTTTGCCATCTTCGTGTTCCGCAACTTCATCGCCGACATCCCGCAGGATCTCTTCGAAGCCGCCGAAATCGACGGCGCCAACCACTTCCAGCAGCTCAAACTGGTCGTCATTCCATTGTCCGGCCCCATCATGGGCACCGTGGCTGTCATGCAGTTCCTCGGCCAGTGGAACGAGTTCGTCATGCCCCTGATCGTCATGCGCGAACAGGCCCGCCTGCCCGTCACCGTCCAGCTCATCCGCATGGCGGGCGAATACATCAAGCTCTGGGGCCCGCTCATGGCCGGCTATGCCATCGCCTCCATCCCCGTCATCATTCTCTTCACCTTCTCGATGAAACTCTTTGTCAAGGGCCTGACCGAAGGTGCCGTCAAGGGTTGAGCCGCCATGACGGATGCCCCGAAATTTTTCGGCGACGAAATCCCCCTCGACCACCACATCATCGAAATCCGCATCCGGCAGCTCGATCAGCTGTTCGATTCTCGCGATCCCTCGCCGTTCATCGCCAAGGATCTCGACGATGACGCCCAGCAGTACATTGTCGCCAGCGCCAATGAATTCTCGGCCCGCCTCCCCCTGGCGCTGGCCATCAGCCTGGATGAACCCGGCGGCATGTCCGCCGCGGAGGGCCGCGACACCGGCGAAGCCATCCGCGAGCATTTCACCCGGCAGGCCGGCTTCACGGACCTGCGCTTGAAACAGCTCATCCGCCAGGGCTGGATCAGCCTGGCCATCGGCCTGGCGTTCCTTTCCCTGGCCCTGGCCGCCTCCGCCACGCTGGCGCGCTGGGCGGATGCCTACCGCACCGCCGAAGTCTTCCGCGAAGGTTTTGTCATTTTCGGCTGGGTCGCCATGTGGCGCCCCATCCAGATTTTCCTCTACGATTGGTGGCCCGTGCTGGGTGAACGTCGCCGCTTCGAGCGCCTCGCGCGCATGCCGGTCCAAGTCATCCTCGGCGCCCGGCCTTCCTGAACCGCCGGCTGGACCGGTGCCTGCCCCCGGCACCCCCATGCGGGGAATCGCGGCTCAAGCTTTCGTCAAAACTCAAACGCCACCGCCGGGCGCTGACCTTCCTCCAAATGAACGAGTTTAACTTGATCCGCCTTCAGGGGCACATGTTCCACCCCTTTGGTGGATTCCAGTTTCTGTGCGCCGATCCGGTAATCTCCGGCAGGCAGATTCGTCACCGCGATCCGGCCGGAGCCGTAGGCCCACAGATAAACTTTCATTTCCACGTTCGCATCGAAGGCTTCCACTACCGGCGCATCCACCGGCTCCACCCATGACCGCACCACCGCATTCGTGGGAAACGCCAAATCCAGATCGAAGGAACACGGCCCTTCCGTTTCGAGCTCAACCGCGTTGGTTCTACCCGCTTCGATCTGGGTGGAAACCAGCACATAGCGGCTTTGTACGTCTTTTCCGAATCCCTGCGCCCGGATGCGATTGAGACCTTGCGGCAATCCCTGGAGCAGACAGCGACCGGCAGCATTGGTTGTTCGCGACCAGCCCCAGACGGCGTTTGTAGATCCTTCTGGAAAACTCACCAGCTCATACGGGCGCGTGGCAACCCCGTTGCAGGTCACATGCACCAACGCAGCTCCTGCTGGTTCCATTTCAATGGGACAGACCGCCGGCTTTCCCGGCTCCACCACGCAGGCCACCCGCCGGGACACATATCCCGGTGCGCTGATCCGAATCCAAGCGGTTCCGGGCGAGACGTTTTTCACAGTGAAATCACCCGGTATACTTGTATCCTTCACAAGCATTCCGTCGGTGATCCCGGAATCTGGCGGCCCATCTACCCGTTCCACATAGGCGGTATACACCCCGATGGAACTGCCGTTTCCTTTTTCGAAGACCGAGGCCTCGACCCGGCCGACCGGAGGCACTTCGTAGCAAAGATCCAGATTCGTCCGGACTTCGCCCTCGTGCAGATTCACCTGGGCATCCCGGTATTCCCGGCTGCGGCCATCCGCGGTCACTACCGCCTGATAGCGTCCCGTCGCCAGGCCCGTGATGAAATACCGTCCGGATTCATCGGTTTTGACCGAATCTGGACCGAGTGAAAACGGCATGGGCTGGTATGGCGGGGCATCCAGGTAACGGAACCAAACCGCCGCATTTGTCACTGACGCACCTGTGACGTTCCGTACACACCCACCCACTGAAGCCGGCCGGAACAATGTGAAATCCACTCCGTCTAGAATTCCATGCGCGTCTGCCGCTACCGGCCATTTAATCGACCGCCAATTTTTCTGTCCGCGCGGTGATGCTTCGCCGAACATCAATTTTGCCCATTTTACTAAAGCCGCCACCGTGTCCGGCATGATCACGTCGATCTTCCGGGCATCGCTCACAAAGCCATTTCCTTCCACTTTCAAGATGTACCCGGCCGGACTACCGTCGCCCAACCATAGCAGCGTGGGCCGCAAACCAGGTATTTCATAGTTTCCGGCGGCATCGGTCAGCACATCCACCTCATGCCGGACAGAGCTCCAACGCCCTAATTCGCCGTTGTAGCGATATTCAAGCGCCTGGATTTTCACGCCGGCCAAAGGTTGCCCTCCGGAATCGGTCACCCGGCCCCGGGCAGTGACAAATTTATCCGGCAGTGTCAGCGTGGCACCGCTCTGGTGATATTCTCCATCTATAAACAGGTGCCAAGTGAAAGCCTCAGGCGTTAAACCTTCTTTTCCTGTCTTGAAAACAGTCATCTCATATTCGCCGATTTCCAGATTCATAAAATGAAATTGGCCTTTGCTGTCCGTTTTGGTTTCGCGTTCTTCTGGATTTCCCCCCTTTGACCGCAGTGTCACCCGCACGTCCACCACGGGCCCGTTAGGGCACAGGATAGGCATGAGCGCTTTCTCGAATGAATCCCACAACTTCGGATCGTTTTGATCACCGGTGGCCATTTGCACCGCCACCTTTTCCATCGGCTTGAACGCCTCGTCGGAGTAGTCCGGTGTACCATCCATAACCGTCCCATGGAAAGTGGCCCAGGAATCCCCCGCCGCCGGCTGTGCGAACAACAACGCCAATAACATCCCCGTGATTCCGATCCAGCCTGGTCGATTCATGTCGTGTCTCCCGAGTGATGCCTGAATATCGGCCCCATATGATGTCATGATTGTGCGAGCGGATACGAAACAAGTCAATCGCAACCCGCCTCTTCTCTTTACCGTTGCGACCCGTCCGGCGGCATCTATAATGCAGGATATGGCTAGCAGATTTCATATCCTGAAATTTTCCCCGTTCGGCCTGGTCATCGCGTTTTTGTACCTGGCTTCATCCGTTTCCGCCCAATCGCTGCCGGCGTTCACCGCCGCGGACCGCATTCTCGTCCTCGCCCCGCATCCGGATGACGAAGTGATCGCCTGCGGCGGCATCATCCAGCAGGAGGTCGCCGCCCAGGCGGCCGTCCAGGTGGTTTTTCTGACCTACGGCGACAACAACGAGTGGTCCTTCGCCGTTTATCGCAAGCACCCTGTTCTGGAACCCTCCGCCGTGCGCCAGATGGGCCTGACACGCCACGATGAAGCCGTCCAGGCGGATCGCGTCCTCGGTCTCCCGGCCGGTCAACTCACGTTTCTGGGCTATCCCGATTTCGGCACACTGCACATCTGGGAATCGCACTGGGGCGATCAACCACCGTTCCAAAGCATGCTGACCAAGGTCGTGCAGGTGCCCTATACCAACGCATTTCGCCCGGACGCCCCCTACAAAGGCGAGGAAATCCTGCGCGATCTGGAATCCATCATCGCCGGCTTCCAGCCCACGCGCATCTTCCTGTCCCATCCCGCCGACCACAATCCCGACCACCGCGCGCTCTATCTTTTCGCCCGCGTCGCCCTGTGGGATCTCCACCTGCAGCCCGAGCCGGTTCTTTGCCCCTATCTTGTCCATTACCGCCAATGGCCCGTGCCCCGCGCCTACGCCCCAGCCGCGGCCCTGCCCCCGGCCTTTGAGCTTGGCGCCCCCGGTGGCTGGCTTGCCTGGCCCCTGGTCACCAACCAGGTCGCAATCAAGGAAAACGCCTTGCGGCAGCACCGCACCCAGTTCGCCTACGCCGCCCGCTACCTCGAATCCTTCGTCCGCACCAACGAACTGTTCGGCGACTTCCCGCCCATCGTCGTCCCGGCCGACAGCCCGGAGAGCCGCATCGAACTCGATGCAGACAACATCCTTCCCGAACCGGCCGAGGAACTCACCGATGCGGAGAAAGCCCGTTTTGTCGGCATTGAAACCCGCCATGTCTGGCGCGAGGGCGACACCCTGGCGATCGAAATGGATTTTTCCCGTCCCTGGTTGCCGGGTGTCGAAGCCCAGATCGAGGTTTTCGGTTATCGCACCGGCACCCCGTTCGCGGCCATGCCCAAGCTGTTGATCCGCGTCGGCGAATTCGGCTGCCGCGTGCTGGACCAGCAGCGGCCGCTGCCCGATAGCCGTGTTCATGTCCTGAACACTCCGTACCAGGTCCAGATCCGCATTCCCCTGGCCGAACTCGGCCATCCCGACCGCATCCTGACCAGCGGCCGCACCTATCTGGTCGACCTGCCGCTGGACTGGGTCTCCTGGCGCGTTCTCGAACTCCCTCCCGCCACGCACCCCGTCCCTTCGCCATCCTGAAACCCCTCCCCCCATGCGGGGAATCGCGGCTCATGTCTTTCTTCGGAATTTGAATCTACATCCTGATCGTAATCCCGTGCCCCTTCCGTTGACTTGGCGGACGCGATTCCCTACCCTCCGGGGGGACAGGATGCAATCATGAGAATCGGCATAGATCTCGGCGGAACCAAGACGGAAATCATCGCGCTGGATGACCACGGCGTGGATACCTTTCGCAAACGCATTCCCACCGATGCCCGCAGCTATGATGCCATTGTGGCGGCCATCACCGGCCTCATTCACGAGGCGGAAACCGCCTTGGGTGAAACCGGCACCGTCGGCGTGGGCATCCCCGGCACCCTCTCGGCCAAGACCGGCCTGGTGAAAAACGCCAACACTACCGTGCTGAATGGACACCCGCTTGATCGCGATCTCGGCCGCGCGCTCCAGCGCGAGGTTCGCTGCATGAACGATGCCAACTGCCTCGCCCTTTCCGAAGCCGTCGATGGCGCCGGGGCCGGGCACCGGATGGTGTTCGCCGTCATCCTCGGCACCGGCTGCGGCGCCGGCCTCGCGCTTGATGGCCGCCCCTGGGCCGGCGCCAACCTCGTTGCCGGCGAATGGGGCCACAACCCCCTGCCGTGGATGACCCCTGATGAATTCCCCGGTCCCGCCTGCTGGTGCGGCCAGTCCTCTTGCATCGAAAAATGGATTTCCGGCACGGGCTTCGCCGAAGACTATGCCCGCTCCGCCGGTGCGCCGCGAATCACGGGGGCGGAAATCGTCGCCCTGGCCCGCAACGGCGATGCCACTGCCCGCGACGCCTTGGAGCGCTATGCCAACCGCCTCGCCCGCGCCCTTGCCCATGTGATCAACGTCCTTGATCCGGATGTCATCGTGCTCGGCGGCGGCATGAGCAACGTGGATGAACTTTACGACCTGGTGCCCGGCCAACTTCCCCGATATGTGTTTGGTGGCGAAGCCGCGACGCCCGTGGTCCGGAACCGGCACGGCGATTCCAGCGGAGTCCGCGGCGCGGCCTGGCTCTGGCCTAAAACGTCCTGAAAACACCGCGAAAGTGCCCTTTTTAGGCATTTTCGGGCATTTCCAGGCTTGAGCCCCCCCCTTGAGGCATGAGCGGCGATTCCCCGCATGGGGGGGCCTAGCCGGCTTTGCGGCGCTGGGCCAAAACGCTGATGGCCAGCAGGACGACGGCCACCAGGTTCAGTCCGCCCAGGACCAGCGCGATCTGCAGCGGATGCCGGTGGAACAGCGCCACGCCGCCGACATAGGCCAGCCCGCAAAACACGATCCCGTAGCACCAGAAAAAGCGCCGCTGGGCCATCTCGAAATTGAGCAGCAGACCGGCCACCGCCAGCGGGCACATTGCCAGCACCATCGCGCGGGTCAGCAGCTTCGCCGAATCGGCCATGTCCGGCGTCATGCGGCTGAACAGAATGGTCCATGGCAGTTGCGGCACCGCCACGCACACGGCCGCCACGGCCGCGATCATCAAGCCCACGAAAACCAGCGCCCGGCCCAGCAGCCGCCAGCTTTCCTCGGTCATGTCGCCGGTCGAGGTCACTTTGGGAAACAGCGCCGCCGCCACGGGCACCGGCAGGAAAACCGCCGTGCGCGCAATCACCGCCGCCTTGGCGAACCGGCCAACGGTTTCCGGATCGAAATAGTGCCGGGCCAGCGTCGTGTCCAGGTTCATCAGCATCGCGTAGCCGGCCAGGCAGATCAGGGATGAAATCAAATAGCGGTAGGTTTCATGCGGCCGCGCCGCGGCGGAACCGGCTGGCAGCCGCATGGCGCGCAGCGCGCAGACGCCCAGCACCATCACCGCCAGCACGCCGAATCCCTGGGCCGCCACCGCCGCGAACGCCGTGGCGGACAGGAGAATCGTGAATCCCGCGCCCAGCACCAGCCGCGTCGCGCCCCAGGCCTGCGGCACCCACGCCAGCCAGCCGAACCACTGCATGCCCTGCAGCAGCCCGTAGAACAGGTTCATCCACAGGCTCGCCGCCAGCACGCCGAAGGTCAGCACGATCAACGCCGGCGGCACGTTCCAGACCGCGGCCAGCGGCGCGCGGCCGGCCCAGGCCGCCGCCACCAGCGCCAGCGACAGCCCGGCAAACACTCCGGCCCAGTGCCGGAAGAGCGGCCGGATCTCCCCGCGCCGGTCCTCCTGGATGAACTGCGAAATGAAATGCGCCAGCGTGTTTTGCAGCGCCTGCATCGGCGTGCTGGCGGCCAGGATGATGCCGAGCATCGCCACCAGCGAGCCGTATTCCGCATTCGTCAGCACGGCGGGCCGTCCCACGACCATGTGGAAGCCCACGTTGCAGAGCGCCCCGAGGAATGTGCCGATGATCAGGAGCGCCCCGTGCTGGAGCAGTCCGGATTCATCCTGGCCCAGAAACGGGATTTTCATCGCGTCCGCGGCTCCAGTTCGATCACCCGGCCCAGCAGCCGGTCGTAGAGTGTCACGATCCAGGTGAAGGGCGAATACAGCAGCCGCAGCCGGCAGATGGCCAGGAACATCTGGAACGACACCGGCCCCACCCGCAGCTTCGAGCCGGTCACGTCGCTCCACGTCGTCGGTATTTCGCGGATGGCATAATGCGCCCGGCGCGTCTTGAACAGCATGTCCACATCGAACGCCCATTTCGTCAGGCCGATGTTCGGCACGATCGCCCGCCACGCGGCCGCCGTCATGAGCTTCGCGCCGCACTGCGTGTCCGTGATGCGCAGCTTGAACAGCCGGCGCACCAGGAAATTGAAGATCCGCGACGCCACCCGCCGCGTCCACGGCTGCCGCGGCGAAATCACGGATCCCGGCAGCCGCCGCGAAGCGATGATCAGCCCCGCGTCGTCGATGTTCCGCACCAGGTCGTCGAACGCCGCCGGCGGCGTGGCGCCGTCCGCATCCACGAAACCGATCAGTTCGCCCCGCGCAATCCGGCCTCCGGCCATGACAGCCCCGCCCTTGCCGATCGGCCGCGGCTCCACGATCAGCTGCAATTGCGCATATTCCTTTTGGAGCGCCCGCACCACGTCTTCGGTGCGGTCCGTGGATCCGTTCACGGCCACGATGATCTCGAAATCATTACCGTAGCGTCCGGCGAAGTACGGCAGATAGGCCCCCAGCATCCGGCCGATGCGGCCTTCCTCGTTGTACGCCGGCACGACGATGGAAAGCTTCATTCCTCCGGAGTCTCCGCGGGCGGATTCCAGACCGGAATATCCTGCTTCAGGCGCCACAGCTCCAAGGTGGTGCCCGCCTGTCCGAAGTGCGGCACGGATTCCACCCGCTCGAAGCGTTGGTTCAGGATCTCAGCGAACGCCAGCTGGTCCTCGCGCGTGACTTCCGCGACCTCGGGCGAGCGGATGCTCAAGCTGTAGCCGCTGAACGCCGCGATCGGCGCGTTGGTTTCCGTCTGCAGCAGTTCCAGCAGCATGTCGCGGTTCATCACGCCGATCTTTTCGGCCTTCTCGCGTTCCCAGTCGGGATAGTAGCTGAACGGCCCCATTTCCAGGCCGTGCGGCACCGGCAGGTCGGCTTCGACCGCCAGGTAGGTGTCCTGCGTCAGCAGGTGCGTGCCGCCCGCGGGCGTGTTCAAGTCGCGGATCCATTGGGCGGTTTCGCGCAATTGGGCCACCGGGCTCTTGTCGCGCAGGCGCCACCAGATGCGGTCGCGTCCCGCCACGAACCAGCCCTGCGTCAGCGGCGAGGAGAATGCATACAGTCCGCATACAATCCAGACCACCACCAGGATGGCCAGCCGCCGCGCCCCGCGCAGTTCCTGGGTGCGGCCATACCGCCGGACCTCCTCGCGCATCCACCACCGCGCGCCCGTCGCCGCCAGCGCCGCGCAGAACACCGGATAAATCGGCACCTGGTAGTCGTCATAGGGGAACGGCGCCGCGATGTGCACCAGCCCCAGCACGACCACCAGCGTCCACAGGAACATGTTGAACCGCGGCGCGATGTCGCCCGGTCCCGGATGTTCCGGCGCATTCTCGTTGCTTTCGTCCGGACCGGCCCGCAGCACGAGGTAGCGCCCGGCCAGGATCAGTAGGCTCAAGCCGCCGATCGCCGCCGGGAAATACGCCTGCGCCAGCCGCGACAGGCACCCGACCTTGTAGGCGATCTGCGCAAATACCGGCCCCGACTCCCGCAACGCGTGGTACTCGATCACCCCGAACCGGAAACCGTCGCGCCCCATCATCATGAACGGCAGCATCGTCACCGCCAGCCCCAGCATGCCGCCCAGCCCGAAGTCGAGCCATGCCCAGGTTTTCAGCCGTTTGCGGAAAATCAGCAGGTACAGCCCGCCCAGCGCCAGCCCCGCGCCCAGCGAGATCCGCGTCGCCGCCGCGCACGCCAGCAGGAATCCGCCCAGCACTGCCGCCCGGAATCCCCGCTTCGGGCCGATGAACGCCAGGGCCAGCAGGCCTGCGCTCAGGAACAGGCTCGATAGCGCATACGTCTTCACCAGCGTCGTGAAATACGACTGATACACGTTCATCGCGACCATGATGAAGCACAGTCCACCCGTGAACCGTTGCGCCTGCCGCGGCCCCGCGCGCATGGCCAGCCAAACCGAGAACAGGATGCCCAGCGTGCCGAAGCCCCACGTCACGGCCCGGCCACCGAGCAGTCCGAACTGGCCCACCCACGGGTACACCCATGAATAGACCAGCGGCAGCATCGGCGCCTGCGTGAACGCGAAATCGCGGTAGGGCATGTTGCCTTCCGCCATCTGCTTCGCCGCATAGAGATACCACCCCTCGTCCTGGTTCAATTCCCCCATCCAGATGTTCAGGCCGGACAACGCCAACCAACTGGCCACCACGGCCAGAAACAGCAGGAAATGCCCCCAGCGCCACGCCGGAGCAGCCTTTTCAACCGGTTTGGATTCAGCTTCCATATGCCGTGCGATTCTCCCCGAATCGCCCCCCCGTCGCAACCCCAAAATGGTTGCCGCAGCGCCGGTTCGGATGTATCTTCGAGCCCGATGAACGCCAAAACCATTGCATCCGTTCCGGCCAGCCGCCTCGAAGAGGTTTCCTCCGCCTACACCCTCTCCGACATGGAAATTTTCGTCTTCCCGTCCCTGCTCTATCCCCTCGTCCTCGCCAACCTCATGTCCCCCGCCATCTGGAAATGGCGCGACGATCCCTGGTTCGCCAATTTCCCCAAGCTCACGCCCTACCGCCGCATCCTGCGCCTCAAGCAGTACATCATGGACCATTACGCCTTCAACCTCGACCTCGAGACCTGGGGCCTCACCACCCAGCAAAGGGAAATGGCCCGCTTCGCCCCCTTCATCGCCCCCGAAACCATTGCCAAGAGCAACGCCCTCTTCGGCTACGAAGGCGATAAGTTCTACTTCTCCCTCGATATCCGCCGCCACTTCGGCCTCGACAAGTACACCTCCGACACCATCCCGTACTGGAAGACCGAAACCGTCGAGGCCATGGACGCCTTCCGCTTCAAGCCCGGCCACGAAAACCAGGGCGCCGGCGAATGCGTCTCCCTCTCCACCCTCTACGCCGCCGCCCTCTACATCCTCTGCGGCATCCCCCTCGACGACATCTTCCTCATCGCCACCCCCCTCCACTCCCAGAACTTCGTCGACGTCAGCGACGGCATCCTCACCAACAACCGCCGCCTTGTCACCAAGGCCATGTGGTTCAACGGCACTGAACTCTCCACCAAGGCCCGCCGCGCCCTCGAAAACGAGCAGGTCACCATCGTCGCCCACCGCACCGGCTGGGTCCACACCGTCTACCCCGCAGCCTCCATCGACCACGCCGCCTACGAACGCTTCCAGAAAAAGCTCCGCGCCTTCGTCAAAACCCCCGTCACCTCGGAAATCCTATTCAATTTCCTGCGCCAAAACCCCGCCCGCCAGAAATGCTTCCAGATCGAGCACACCTGCTGCGGCAAGCGCCGCTGGATCCCCGCCGAGCGCGCCTACGCTTACGAAAACTCCTGCTCCTTTAAGGTCTCCGACGCCACGCGCGGAAAACTCCTCGACGAACTCGACGAGGACGACTTCTTCGCCGAACCTCTCCCCGACCGCATCCCCCTCAACAAGTTCGACGAATTCTTCAAGCAGGGCCACATCGACCTCGACAAGGAGGACGACATCCAGCGCCTCGCCCGCGAAGTCAACTGCTACCACGCCGGCGCCTGCGAAATCATCAAGGAACTCCGCGCCTTCTGCCACCTCGAACCCCGCTGGCCCGACGCCAACCAGCCGCGGCAGTTCATCCGCGGCCCCGCCATCGATCTCAAGCCCGGCCTGAACCGCGACGAAATCATCGCCGCCCTCGAAGCCATCCGCGCCGAAAACCCCGTCGCCGACATGGCCTTCCACGCCTATCGCGATCTCTCCCGCGTCGACCCGCGCCCCTATCTCAAGGCCGCCATCGAACGCTCCCCCGTCTGCCTCGAAGCCGCCAAGACCATGGAACTCCCCATGATCACCGCCTGCCTGCGCGAAATGCCCGACGAATCCATCTACGATTCCACCCGCGCCGCCCAGCCCGACGAAGTCTGGAACGCCCGCCGCGGCGACGGCTTCGAAAAGGCCGTTGCCCTCGCCGCCATCTTGCATTCGCGCGCCCCCGACGCGCCCTTCACGCTCAAAGCCGCCGGCGACACCGCCACGTTGAAATTCGACGGCAAGGACTACGCCTTCCCGACGAAGAAGGGTCTTGCCCTCGATCTCTCCTGGCCCCTGACCTGAGCAAGCCGCACCGCGGCCCCCCATGCGGGGAATCGCGGCTTAAGCCTCGTATCCCAGACTTGCAAAAGGGAGGTCGACCAATCCCATCGCATCCACTAGTTCATGCCACAAGCCCCCGCATGGGGCAAAGATTTGATTCCGACCTTGTCCAATCCGAGGCACAATGGGTATTCTGACAGTGCATTTGACCTTATGGTATTATGGAGGATTTACATGAAAGCCAACGATGCGATCAGGCTTCAGATATCTTGCGCCAGTGCGAGCATGGCGCTTGGATTTACCATAATGATCCTGTTTCTATCGTGTAACCCGGTATTTGGCGTACCCAAAGCCGACATCCCCACGCCCGCGTATGTCCCCATACCTCTCCCGGCGAAACAACCCGACCACAGTCAACAGTTCAATGACTTGATGCTGTCCCGCAATCGCCGGACCTTGGCGGATGCCTATTCCGCTGTAGGACAGCGCGATCCCAAGTGGGACGCAAACGTACTTGCGCTCATGGAGGGACTGGCCCTGTCTATGTCCGAGCAGACCAATGCGCCCGCCTTTATCGACATGTTGCAGCTGGCGGATGCTTGTCTGGCCTCCGGTTGTAATGACCCGCTGGTGATTTACGCTCGTGGATATTATCTGGCTGATTTGGGTCATAATGACGAGTCGGAAACTTGTTTCCGGGACGCGCTGAAGGAATTCGAGTTGCACGAAGCCTATCCCTATCTGCGCATGGCCTATGCGCCGCTGCGCCTTGCCCGAATCGCGTTCCAACGGGACCGGCGACACAACGCGGAAACCGATCGGCTGTTTGCCTTGAACATTCGTTGGCTAGCGGAAAGCATTCGGCACAATGAAACACTTCCCGAGGAATTTCGGGTTCTAATGAATCAAATCACAAGCAACAGGAGTGAATGGAATAATTGGGGGTATCCTTCAGATACTTTCACACAAGCATTATGCCAACAATTAGAAGACGCCGACAAGGCAAACGCATGGGTCATAAATATCTTGTTGGCCGATAACTATATTGACGCTGCCTGGAAAGCCCGAGGGACAAGTTATGCAGACAAAGTATCGGATGTGGGCTGGCAAGGATTCCGGGAAAACATTTCAACCGCCGCAAAGCTTTTACGGGAAGCATATCCCATGCATCCGGAGTTTCCGGATGCTGCACAT
>CAZMOR010000031.1:0-13330 GCA_964567795.1 uncultured Verrucomicrobiota bacterium | reverse complement strand
GGCGGCACGACCCTCTGGACGCTCAGCGTCGCGAATCCGGCGGCGCCGAGCCTGGTGCAGACCTCGACGGCCGGCGGGTTCGGCGTGGCGGCGGCCAACGCCGCGGTCTACGGCGTGGATGGCCAGCGCGCGGGCACGGGCCTGGACGTTTCGGCCCCGCTGACGCCGGTGTCCAGCCTCAGCCTGAGCAACCTGACGTTTGGGCTGCGCGTCCGCGCGGGCGGCGACGCGGTGCTGGTGGCGGAGGATGAAGCGGGCCTGGCGCTGTTCGTCACGGCGGCAGCGGACGATGCCAACGGCAACGGCATTCCCGACACGATCGACCAGCAGATCGCCGACGCCAATCCCAACGACGGGCTGACCTCCATCTGGGACGTGCAGCCGGGCGACGATTTCGACGGCGACGGGGTGTCCAACCTGGCGGAGGCGCTGGCCGGCACGTCGCCGACCGATGCGGGCTCGTTCTTCGCGCTCAGCGCCATCAATCCGGTGAGCGGCACCACCAACAGCCAGTTCGTGGTCCGCTGGTACAGCGTAAACGGCAAGACCTACACGCTGCACAAGAGCACGAACCTGGTCTCGGGCTTCACGACCGTGCAGGCCGGCATCGCGGGGAATTACCCGCTCAACAGCTACACGGACACGGTTGCAAACGCGACGACGTATTATATGATCAGCGTGCCGTGAGGATTCTACCGAAAGCCGTAATCCTGTCGTTCCTGATCTGCGCGGGCGCCGCGGCGCGGGCCGCGGAGCCCCTGCCGCTGCTGTCGTGGGAGGGGCAGACGATGGGCACCACCTACCTGGTGAAGATCGCCGGCGTCGCGCCGGATGAAGCCCTGGTCGCCGAGCTCCGGGCGGCGGTCGAAGCGCGCTTTGAGGCGCTGATGCAGCAGATGTCGAACTACCGGCCGGACAGCGAGCTGTCGCGCTTCAACGCCAGCGCGGCCACGGAGCCGTTCGCGGTGTCTGCGGAATTCGCGCGGGTCGTGCGGCAGGCGCTGGACTTGAGCCGCGATTCCGCCGGCGCGTTCGATCCGACCGTGGCGCCGGTCGTGGACCTCTGGGGCTTCGGCGCGCCCGGCCGCCGCGCCGACCTGCCCACGGACGCGGAGGTCGCGGCCGCGCGCGCCCTGTGCGGGGCCGCGCACCTGCAGGTCACGCCGGACGGCGCGCTGCAGAAGGACCTGCCCGGGCTGCGGCTGGACCTGGGCGGCATCGCCAAGGGCTACGGCGCGGACGTGGCCGCGCAGGAGCTGCGCGACCGCGGCTATTCGAACATCTTCGTGTCCGTCTGCGGCGAGATCGTCGCCTTCGGGACCAATCCGGACGGGCAGCCCTGGCGGGTGGGAGTGGAGCGGCCGATCCAGGATTTGCCGCGCGGCGCAGACCACATCGCGGTGGTGCCGCTTTCCGGGCGGGCGCTGTCAACCTCGGGCGACACCTACAACTATTTCCGCGATCCCGACGGCAACTCCTACGCCCACATTCTCGACCCGGCCACGGGCCGGCCCGTGCGCAACACCCTTGCCAGCGTGACAGTCATCGGCCCCTGCGGGCTGGTTGCCGACGGCCTGGCCACGACGCTCTACGTCATGGGGCCCGAACGCGGGCTGGAATGGATTGATGGCCGGCCCGACTGCGCCGCGCTGTTCATCGTGCGCACGGGGCCGGACGAATTCAAGCTCGTGCCCAGCGCACGCTTCCCGGAATTCCAGGCGCTGCCCTAGGCCGGTTCCGGTTTCCCCCATGCGGGGGCTCGCGGCTCATGTCCGAAAACCGGATTTTTCCACACAATGGAAAAAGTTTTGGCGGTTTTTCCACACAATGGAAAAACTTTGAGGAATTTTTCCACACTGTGGAACCCGCCGCGGCGGGTCCACACTGTGGAAAACCCGGCATGCGACCTATTCGCGGATGACGAAGAGTTTTTCGACGACCCAGAACAGGCCGTGGAAGACGTAGCCGAGGGGGCCGAGGATGCGCTTCGGGGGCTGCTGCTGGATGGCCAGGTCCAGCACGGCGAAATCCACGCGGCCCTGCAGGGACTTGATCAGGGCTTCCATCGAATCGATGTCGCCCTGGACGCGGTTGAGTTCGGTTTCGATGGCGAGGATGTCCTTGACGTCGGTGGCCTTGTCGAGCAGGCCGCGGAGGCGGTCGCGCAGGACGATCTTGTTTTTCAGGCGCGCGTCGGTGTCGACGTACTGTTCAGTGACGTCTTCATTGCCGACGCGGCGGGAGGTGACTTTGCCGAGGCCTTCCACCCGGGAGACGGCATTGGTCAGTTCGGCGGCGGGCAAGCGCAGGCGGAGGCTGGTGCCGGACCAGGAGCTTTCGGAACGCGACTCGACGTAGCCGCCGCACGCTTCCGTAAGGGCCACGACCTGCCGCACGGCGTTGCTGGCGTCGGCGACTTCGAGGGTGAGATCGGCTTCCCACGCCAGTTTCCGGTCCTGACCGATGGCGGGCGCAGCGGGCATGCCGCCATACATGGGACTGCCGCTGGAGTTGTAGCCGGCGATGACCTGGTCGCCGAATTGCGCGGAGGCATCGAAAGACTTCTTCCTTTTTTGCACGCAGCCGGAAACCAGCAGCACGAGACACAACAGGAGCACCGCGCGGGACAGAAGGATCTTCATGGAATCTCCTTGATGATGGTTTCAGGGTAGCGCGCGCCGCGGGGCGGCGTCAAACCGGATCGGGCCGCGGGCTAAAACTCCGCCGGCGGGATGCGGATGACTTCGCCCGGGCGGGCTTCGCGCAGGCCGAGCTGGGGATTCACGCGGCGGAGCGCCTCCGGGGACACGACAAAGAGGCGGCCGATTTCCACCACGGTATCGCCCTCCTGGACCGTGTACGTCAGCAGTTCGGAATCGACAGGCGCGGATTCCGGAAATACGGGCGAGGGTGGGGGCAGGAGCGGGAGCGGCGGCGGGTGGCACACCGGCGGGACAACGGGGGTGGGGCTGCCGTCGCGGATCACGAAGAGTTTTTCCACCGTCCACGCGAGGCCGTGGAAGACATAGCCGAGAGGTCCGAGAATGCGCCTGGGCGGCGCTGGCCGGATGGTGATTTCCAACGCAGCGGTTTCCGTCCGGTTTCGCAGGGCGGCGAGCGCGGCTGTTTCGGCGTCGATTTCGCCCTGGACGCGGTTGAGTTCGGACTCGACGGCCAGGGTATCCGGTACGGCGGTGGTCCGGTCGAGCAGTTGGCGCAGGCGGTCGCGCAGGCCGGTGTTGCACTTCAGCCGCGCTTCCAGGTCGATGCCGGGCGCGGTGACATCCTCGTTTTCGGTGTAGCGGGACGTGAGGGTGCCGAGGCTTTCGAGCCGGGGGAGGATGGCGGGCAGGGCGGCGGCGGGCAATTGAAAACGGAGGGTGGTGCCGGAGGCCATATCGCCGGTGCGCGATACCTGGCGGCCAGCCTGCTGTTCCACCCAGACCGTGGCCTGGCCCACGGCATTGCTGGCATCGGCTGCCTCCAGGGCCAGACGGGCCTGGCTGGCCAGTTGCCGGTCCGGTGCCGCCGGGCTGAAGGCCAGGCAGAGCAGGCAGGGGAAAACAAGTCCCCAGGCGCGGAACGGATTCATGGCGACTCCTTTGGAAGCGGACCCGGCAGTTCGAGTTTGCGCGCCGGAGCGGGTGGGCGGCGGTCGCGGGTGGCGGCGTAGACGCGGGCCAGGTGGTCCTTGGCATCGGGATCGGCAAGAGCGGCGAGCCCGCGCTGGAAGAGGGTGTTGGCGCGTTCGGGATCGCGCAGGTCGGTCAGGGCGATGTCGATCATGTCGAGCCAGGGGCGCACCTCGGCGGGATGGGCGGCGGCGATTTTTTCATATTCGGCCAGGGCTTCTTCAAACTGGCCCTTGCGGCGCCGGGATTCAGGAATGCCGTACATTGGCTGGGGCTGGTCGAAATAGCGCCGGGGCCAATACAGATCGCCCAGGGGTTCGGCCAGCAGCCGGGCGAGGGGACCGGCGAGGAGGATGGCCGCCGCCAAATAGAGCAGATAGCCGACGAGCATCAGCAGGATATCGCCGGCCGCCAGCAGGATGCCGGTGCCGATGGCCAGAAGCAGGCCGGCCGGAAGCAGGCGCCGGAGAATTCCAAACAGGAGGGCCTTGTATGCGGGCGTCATGTCAATGCGGCGGCGGCACGCCCGGCGTTGGCAGCCGGGAGGCGGGGCGGGTGCCGGCGGCGGCCGGCGCGGCGTGCTTGGTCCACAGCTCCTTGAACCAGTTCAGGGCCTCGGTGATCTGCGGGATGTTGGGATCGTGGGCGCCATCATAGGTTTCCAGGCGGACATCGCGGAAGCCGGTGGCCTCCAGCGAGAGGCGCACCTTGTTGGCGGCGGCGACCGTGGCCGTGGTGTCTTTTTTGCCGACGCTGAGATAGACGGGCACCTTGCGGAACGTGGAGCGGTCGGGACGGTATTCCTTGAGGCCGTCGGTGGCCATGTCCTCGTTGCAGCCGCCCATGTACATGCCGATGACGGGCCGGTTGTCCGCGCAGAGGAGGGCGCCGAGATAGCCGGAGCGCTTGGCGCCGCCGGAGAAACCGCACGCCGCGACGGGCCAGTTGCGCGCGGCGGGCCAGGCGGCCTCCAGCGCCTGCAGGCCGGCGCGGGCCATCAGCCAGCGCCATTGCGTGGTGTCGCCCTTGGGGGGCTTGAGGGGGCCGTCCGCCGCCATGACGATCCAGCCCGGCGAGCCTTTGACGGCGTCGATGTAGAAAAACAGGCTGTCGATCGAGGAGGAATCCGCGGTGGCCGAGGCCAGGAGTACGTTCCAGGGCTTCTGCGGATCAAAATCGGGCGGCAGCCAGAGGCCGATGATCGCTTCGGTAGCTTCGTTGCCGGCTTTGACCAGGTCCTTGACGGCCTCCTTATCGAGCGGGGCGCGGAATTTGGTTTGCTGGGCCAGAGGAATTTCCGTGCCGGCGATCCGGATCGGGCCGGACGCGGCGGCCGGGGCGGGAGCGGCGGCCGGTTCCGGTGCAGGCGGCGGAGATGCGGGCGGGGGTGGAAATTCCGTTGCGGGCGGAGCCGCCGGGGCGGCGCCGAAGGCTTCGGCGAGCAGCGCCTGGTCGGCCGCGGAAAGCTTGGCCCGCGGAATCTGGATGCGTTCGCCGGTGCGGTTGCGCAGGACAACGTTGTCGCCGGACACTTGGACGAAAATCGCCATCAATTCCGCGCCGGAGACGGAAGTCCACTTGCGAGGCCGGGCCAGGTCGTTGGTGTCTGAAAAGCCGGAATTGGCCAAGCCCCACCCGATGATCACCGCCACTGCCAGCCAGCGTTTCATGAGAATTCTCCTCCGCTGGCGGATGATATTGGCACAATTTCAACGGCTGTCACCCCTTTTCCGGCCGCGGCGGAAGGCGGGCGCGGGGGCGGGGATTTCAGCGGTGGTTGGCGGCGCGGGCCGGCCGCAGGGAGGTTGAGACCAGACCGGGCCAGAGAATCAGCACATGGGTGCCGGCGACGAGGAACACGATGAGGCCGGCGAAGATCGGGAAGGCCGGAAGGCCCACCATGCCGGCGACAATGACGGCGATCACAACGGCGGGAAAAACTTTTTTGCGGACTGTCACGGGAACCGGCAAAACGAGCACGAGGGTGAACGCCGCCAGCACGAGATAGAAAGGCAGTGTGCGAATGCGCCAGACGGGGAACAGGGTAAGGCTGGCGGTGGTCAGCGCGAACAGGGAGCAAGTGGTCAATCCTTTATGAACAAGTCCTGGCACATGCCGATGCCGCCGGCCAAGCAGGCTGATGGCCAGGCCGGTTGCCCAGAAAAGGAACATGGCGCCCAAGGCATAAAGCCCGGTGCCAAAAATCATGGCGTTGCGGCCGGAGAATTCAACCTGGTTGGATTCGAGTCCGTCGGAGCCTTGGCCCAGAGAGGACGCCCAACTCAACTCTTCATGGTAGGTCAACGTGTAGGCCTGGCCGTGAACCGCCCGATGGCCTTCCCGCAACAAGCCCAGACCACCCACCAGAAATATGCCCAAAAACAGGACCAGAAACAGGGCCGGGGCTTGGGGAGCTGGTTTGGACGCGACGGGCATGGGGGCAATCTACCATGTAACAGAATCAGCAGCAAAGCATTGGGAAGCGGGGCAAGGCGGGCTTGCTTGGCGATGCGGCCAAGGTGTAGCATCAACCATTATATCTTACTTAGAAGCAAAGACTGCACGATGAAAACACCCCAAATCCGGTTCCGATATTCCACCAAGCTGTTTTTGAGCCACATTTTGGCGGTGATCCTGGTGTCCGGCAGCGTCGGCACTTTCTTTTATGTGCGGGCGATGGACAATCTGATGCGCAGCTTGCAGTCCCGGTTGCAGAACAGCGCCGCACTGCTGAGCGAGACCATCGACGCCCGGGATTTGCAGGACATCCGCACGGCGGACGATCTGCAGAAGCCTGCGTATGCGGACACGCTGGAGAAGGTGCGCCGGGTGCGGCGCACGAATCCGGACATCGCGTTTCTCTATGTGATGCGGCATGAAGCCGATGGCAACGTGACGTTCGTGGTCGATTCTGACGAGACGGAAGCGCAGGCCAGACCGGGCAAGGTGTACGACCGCGTGGTGCCGCAAATGCTGGAGGGTTTTCACCAGGCGGTGGTGGATGACAAACTCTACCAGGATGAATGGGGCGTGTTTCTGTCCGGTTACGCGCCGCTGCGCAACGGAAACGGTGAATATCTGGTGGGCATCGACATGCGGGCGGACCAGGTGCGCAACAACCTGCGCGAACTGCGGCTGACCGGGTTGGCCTCGTTGTTCGCCTCCATCCTGCTGGCGCTGCTGTTTGCGCTCTATCTTGCACACGGCCTGACGCGCCGCATTGCGCGGGTGACGGCCTATTGCCGGGAACTGGCCATGGGGCGCCTGAACGTGCGCATGGAAGGCCGCACCTTCGACGAGTTCGACGACCTGACGGAATCCTTCAACGCGATGGGGGAGGCTTTGGGGGGCACGCGGTCCGACCTGGAGAAGGCGATCACCGAGTTGAAGGCCACGCAACACGGTCTGGAACAGCGGGTGGAGGAACGCACCCAGGAACTGCAGGAGACCATCGCGAAAATGGATGTCCTGCGCGGCCTGCTGCCGATCTGCTGTTCCTGCAAGAAAATCCGCGACGACCAGGGCTATTGGAAGCAGGTCGAACAATTCGTGGGCGAGCACACCGGGGCGCGCTTCACGCACGGCATTTGTCCCGAATGCCAGTTGAAGCTCTACGGCGAGATCATGGACAAGGAATAGGGCCGGGCGGCCGGCGCCGTTTCAGAACGGCTTGTTTTCCCACCAGGCCTCCTGCACCAGGCAGGTTTCCGGCTGGCTGAATACCGGGCCCAGGCGCAACAGCGTATGCGTGGCCGAACCGGGTTCGGGGCGGAAGAAATCCACGTCCCAGTCGGCATTGTCCTGGGCCGGGATGCAATCGGACCAGTTGCGGAATTCATGGGCGGAGAGCCGGCCGACCACCAGCCAAAAACCCAGTTTCACAATCAGTTCGGCCTGTTTCAAGGGGCCGCAAAGATTGTCGGAACCAAACAGGGATGGATTGCCCTGGAATGCCCCGAGGCTGGACTGGATGGAGCAGGCGATATCCGATGGCATCCGGCCGGCAGCCAGGGCGCTATGAAGGGCCGCGGCTTGCGGAATCTCGGTAACGGGATGAGCCTTGTTCTCCATAGTCTGTAACAGGTCTTTGGATTCCGATCCAAGGCATACCAGAACCGCGCAAATCCTAGACATCATGGAAAACGGATTTCGGGGATGGCGGAAAACAGGGGGCGGGGGCGTGATTATTCGCCGGCCACGAAGCGGGCGGCGCGGGCCACGAGTTCCGTTGCCCGTTCCACGCCCAGCTTTTGCTTGATGCTGGCGCGGTAGGACTCGATGGTGCTGACGGCCAGGCCCAGCTTCTGGGCGATCTGGCGGGTGCCCTGGCCCTGGCCCAGCATCCGGAAGACTTCGAGTTCACGGTCGCTGAGAAGTTCAGCGGGGGATTTCTCTCCGTCTTGGCGGCCGGACTTGGGCACACCCAGCATGCGGCTCAACATGTTGTCGCTTAACGCCACACCGCCAGACAGCACCTTGCGCAGGGCGGCGATCACCCGGGCGACGGGTTCGTGTTTCATGACGTAACCCTTGGCCCCGGCGCGGACGGCGCGCTCCGCGTACAAATTTTCGGGGTGCATGGACAGCACGAGGATGGGCAGCTTGGGATACCGGGCATGGAGATCCTTGATCAAGTCGAGGCCATTGCCTTCCTCCAGGCTCAAGTCCACGATGGCGACATCGGGACGGCATTTGGCCACGGCCGCCAAGCCGGCCCGTGCATCGGCCGCCTCGCCACAGACCGCCAGTCCGGCCTGCTGGTTGATGACCTTGATGAGGCCGTCGCGCAGGAGGGGGTGGTCGTCCACAATCAAAACCCGCTGGGGTGATTTTCCGGAACCAGATTTGTTATCCATATATCTATTTCCTTTTCGTCGCCGGAACGGGCAGCAGGCAATTCACGGTGGTCCCGCCGTTGCGCGCACTGTCGATCCAAAGCGTGGCGCCGATCAGGCCGGCCCGGTAGCGCATGATGTCCAGGCCCAGGCCGCCGGTGTGGGATTTTTTCCCGGCCAGGCCCCGGCCGGTATCCTTCACGGCCAGAAGCAGGCCCTCGGCGGTGTGGTCCAGGTGAATCGTGAGGGTCTTGGCCCGGCTGTGCTTGACCGCGTTGGTGATGGCTTCCTGGGCGATACGATACAGATTGCTGGCCGCGTTTGCATCGATCAGCGGAGTTTCGGCCGGGCCGGTGTAGCGGCAGACCAGGGGATAGAGTGCCTGTGTGTGGTGGGCCAGTTCCTGCAGCGCCGTCACAAGTCCGCCGCGTTTCAGGTCGGTCAGCAGGAGACCGCGAGACAGGTCATGCGCCTGTTCTGCGGTCTTTCCAACCAGCCGGGCCAGTTTTTCAACCTCGGCGGCTTCAGGCTGCGCCTTGCGGGCCAGGTCGGCATGCACCGCCGCGGTGAGATAACCGATGCCGGTGAGCGCCTGGCCGAGACTGTCATGCAGATCACGGCCGATGCGCAACCGTTCTTCCTCGGCGGCATTGAGGATTTCCGCCTCCATGCGCCGCTGGCTGGTGATGTCGCGGACGACGCCGGCAATGCGGTAGACCTTGCCCTTCGCATTCCGGATTTCCCAGCTGCGGCTGGAAACCCAGCGAATGGAACCGTCCGGCCGCAGAACCCGGTATTCCATCTGCGGAAAGACGCGGATGCCTTCCCGCTCCGTGAAAAACTCACGGACCCGCTGCCGGTCGTCCGGGTGGATGGTGGCCAGCCAGGCCCGGGGGGTGATTTTCAGCTTCCGGAGGGGAACGCCCCAGATGGCTTCAAAGACCGGACTGACATACAGCATGCGGCGGGTTTGGACCTCGTAGAGCCAGAACATGTCCTCGATGCTTTCGGCCATTTGCCGGAACTGCTCCTCGCTCTGAGCCAGTGCCGCGCGGGAGGATTCCAGCTCTGCCGTGCGTTCCACAACCCGCTGTTCGAGTTCATCGTGCGCCTGTTGCAATTCCCGTTCCGCCCGCTTGCGTTCGGAGATGTCGCGGATGATGGCGGCAATGCCAGCCGGTCGGCCGGACGGGTCGCGGATCAAGGTGCCGGTCATTTCGACCGGCACGATGGTGCCATCCTTCCGGATGTATTCCTTCTCCGTCACCCTGGCGGTGCCATCGCGCAGCACCCGCTTGACCGCCTGCGCATCGACCGCCCGCCATTTGGCGGGCGTGATGTCCCGGAAGTGCAAGCGGACGATTTCGTCACGGCGGTACCCCAGCAGGGCTTCAAACGCCGGATTGCACTCCACGAGCTGCCCTTCCATGTTCGCGAAGACAAACGCATCGCGCATGTTCTCGTACAACAGCCGGTACTGGGATTCCGATCTCTGCAAAGCCTCCTCGGCCCGCTTGCGTTCGGTGATGTCGATATCGATGCCCTGATAGCCTTGATGGGTGCCGTCCGGGGCGAAGATGGGGCTGGCGCTGCTGACCACCCAGACCGTCCGTCCGTCCTTGGCCACGTTGCGGTTTTCGAAGCCGTTGATGGATTCATGGCGAGCCATCAGCGCCAGCCCGAAGCGCTTGGTTTCCTCGCGGTCTTCTTCGGGCAGGATGTCGTAGAAAAGCAGTTTCCCGATGATCTCCTCGGGCCGGTAACCCAGCACGTCCTCTACGACGGGCGAGATGAAGGTGTAGACGCCGTCGGGATCCACCTGCCAGACGTAGGAGCGGCTGGCCGTGGTCGCGGCGGCGAAGCGCGCCTCGCTTTTCTTCAGGGCCGCCTCGGTTTCCTTGCGGGCGGTGATGTCGGTGTCGATCCCCTGGTAGCCACAAAAGGTGCCGTCCGGCGCAAACAGGGGACTGGCGCTGCTGGAGAGCCAAACCAACCGGCCATCCTGGGCCACATTGCGGTTTTCAAAGCCGCGGATGGCTTCGCGGCGGGCCATCATGGCCAGCCCGAACTGCTTGACCTCCTCGCGGTCCTCCTCGGGCAGGAGGTCGTAGAAATGCAGCCGGCCGACGATGTCCTCGGGCCGGCGTCCCAGCATTTCGGCCACCATGGGGCTGATGAAAGTGATGAGGCCCTCGGGATTAACTTCCCAGACGTAGGACCGGCTGGCCTGGGTGGCCGTGGCGAAGCGCGCCTCGCTTGCGTGCAGGGCGGCCTCCGTTTCCTTGCGTTCGGTGATATCCGCGGCACTTCCGCGATAACCGCGCAACTGGCCATCTTCGTCCAACAAAGGAAATCCGTCGGTGATCAGCCATCGCAGGCGGCCGTCCTTGCTCCGGATCTGGTTTTCAAAACGAGTGAGCGCGGATTTTTGCCGAAAGATTTCGAAAGCGGCCGCCTTGACTGTTTCGCGGGATTCTTCCGGATACCAATCGTAGAAATGCCGGATGCCGATCAGTTCATCCGGGCGATAGCCCAGAACCTCTTCGACCACGGGATTGATATAGGTATAGAGCCCCTTCGTGTCCACTTCCCAGACGATCGTGCGGCTCTGCCGGGCCAGCTGCGCGAAGCGCTCTTCGCTTGCGCGCAGCTCGGTTTCCATGCGTTTGCGCTTCTGGATTTCGCGCGTCACGCCATGCGCTTCCAGGCGGCCGGTATGCGGATTGAGCACCAGGTGGGCGATGACCTCGGAGGGCACCAGGGAACCGTCCTGGCAGGGCTGGAGCATTTCGTAGGTGACGAAGGTGTCGGTGGAGATTTCGCCGGCCCGGAACGCGCGGACGGCTTCCGCCGTGAAGGCCGCCAGCCGCGGCCGTTCTGCGGGCGCCCAGGCCTCCTCCAGCGGCCGGGCCAGGATTTCCTCCGGCGTGTAGCCGCGGAGCTGGGTGACCGAGGGACTCACGTAGAGGAACCGCTGCGCTTCGATATCCAGCACCCAGACCACGTCCTTCATGCTTTCGGTGAGCGCGCGGTATTTCTCTTCGCTGTCCCGCAGGGCGGCTTCGGCGGTCTTGCGCTGGGTGATGTCCTGCACGGAAGCCAGCAGCAGGTCGTTGGGCCCCATCTGGACGCGGCGGAGATGGACTTCCACCCAGACCAGGTGTCCGTCATGGTGCCGGGCGAGGAATTCCACATGCTGGGGGCCTTCGGTGCAGGCCTTGCGGTTCCATGCGGCCAGATCGTCCAGCGTGTAGGGCGGCATGCCGGCGCACAGGGGGCCCAGGCCGTGGGCCAGCACTTCCTCGCGCGTGTAGCCGGAGATTTCGCACAGGCGCTGGTTGACATCCAGCACGGCGCCGGTCTGGGCGTCGTGCACGACCAGGGCATCGTGGATCGAGTTGAACACCGTCGCGAGGTATTCGCGCGAATCGCGCAGGTCCTGCTCGGCCTGCTTGCGGGCGGTGATGTCGCGGACGATGGCCACCAGGCGGCCTTCCGGGGTCTGCATGTCGCCCTGGGCGGAGAGGGACATTTCGAACCAGCGTTCCCCGCCGGGCAGGGGCAGCGAATAGACGCTGCCGTGATGGTGGCCCGTCTCAGCGGCTTTCTGGATGGCCCGGTCCACGATGCTGGCGGCCGGTTCCGGCAGGATATCTTTCATGCGCTGGCCCAGGAACTGGGCGGGGGGCACGTACAACTGCGTGGAGTTGGGCGCGTTGAAATGATAGATGCGGCCTTCGCGGTCGACCACGAAGAGAATGTCCGGCAATGCATCGAGGATGGCCTGCAGGCTTGGACCGGTTCCGCCCGACGGCGTGGCCGCCGGGATGTTGGATGCGGCGCGCTTGCGGGCAGCAGCGGTCCGGCCCTTGTCCGGCCGGCCCTCGTTTGAATTTCCGTTCATGCTGGAGTACCGCCTGATGCCGGGATTCTAGTTCCTGCCGGCGGCGGGCGTCAATCCCGGCCGGCGGCGGCCGGTGAGAATCGCGCCCATGGGTCTCAGGACATGGAGGCGGCCCACTCCGCCTGCTGGATCAGGCAGGATGCCGGCCGGGTGGCCAACGGGCCCATTTTCAAGGTCCGCTGGAAGGGCGAACCGGGTTCGCTGTGGAGCAGGTCCACGTCCCAGCCGAGATTCTCGTCTTCCGGGATGCAATCGGCCCAGAGGCGGAATTCCTTCTCGGTCATCTGGCCGACCGCGAGCCAGTAGCCCAGCTTGATGATCAGTTCGGCGTGCTTGACGGGTCCGGACAGGCCGACGGAGTCGAAAAGATTGGTGTCGTCCTTGAACATGGCGATGGCGTCCTGGAGCTGGCGGGCGATATCGCCGGGGATGCGGCCGGTGGTGATGGCCCAGAAGATGGGGCCCGAAAGTGTTCTGCCGTATTTCATGTTCCTGCTTCCCGCAATTTGCGCAGAGACCTCTATAATCTGCCCCTTATCTACCAACTTTCCGGTTTCACGCGGTACCGTGGAATCGCCATATCCGGGGTAGTGGAAAACAGGGGGATGGATTCATGAATATTCGATGAAATCCTCTTGCTTTGCTTAATAATGAGGTTCAGCATTTGCCAATAAAGAAACCGCCCGTAGCCGGGGTTTTGACGGGCAGCTTTCCAAAGGAGAAATGCCGTGAAACGAATCGCTCCGCTTCTGGTTCTCTCGCTTCTCGTTCTTCTCACCGCTACGGCCTGGGCCCAGGGGCCGCTGTCGCCGCCGGGCGCGCCGGGTCAGACCATGAAATCGCTGGCGCAGATCGAGCCGCGCACGCCGATCGAGAGCCTGCCGTATACCATCAGCACGCCGGGTTCATACTATCTGGCCGGCAACCTGACGGGAGTGTCGGGAAATGACGGCATCGTC
>CAZMOR010000030.1:0-1821 GCA_964567795.1 uncultured Verrucomicrobiota bacterium | reverse complement strand
TCATGATACCGCCCCTTGCAACCACTCAACCTTTGCGGCCTCCATGATGTAAATAACGTCTGACTGCTCTCCTAATAGGTGGTGAAAATGAAATGTTCTGTCATCGTCAGGGTCCGAGTAAAACAGAGCCAGGGTTTCTATTTTCATCTGGTCGCATAAATCCGCCAGTTCCCGCAGGAACTCGGCCGCGTTTGCGCTGTTGCCGCCTGGTTTCGCGAGTTTGAATTGCAAAACGTTGTGTTTTACCGGATAGTGAAAGTTGTACAGCCAATCTAGCTGGCTCTCACTTATTGCCCCATCTGCCTTGGCCGAGATAACCGCAATCATGGCCCGTTCCGCATCACATGGGAGAAACGAGAAAACACGTTCACCGGGGAGCGGTGTAAAAGCTTCATCATGTTCTGGAATGTACTCAATAAGGCGGGCGGTAAGTTGTTCGGATAAAAACTTATCAAGTTTTTTTAGACTAACTTTATTCAGTTTCAGCATAACCGTGTCAGAGTATAACCAATTGAACAATTTAATGTAATTAGCCCGGCCTAACGGCTTTACCAGCTTGAAAAAATCGGCCCGGACATGGGGGGGTATACCCAATTTGCAGGCGTTGATCAACTTGTAGCCGGGCGGGGTTGTGTCTCGCTCAAAAATATACCCGCCAAAAATTTCTACAATCAATTGCTCTGTGTAGGGCAGTCGCTTCACATAGTCACCCATAGCATCACCCGATTTTAGGATTATAAAAAATACCAAATTTTGTCTTTACCGGAACTTTACCATCAAAAACAACCAAACCCTCACGGGTGTACTTTTTAGCCGCACTACTGATAACCCGGCTTGCTATCCCGAAAAATTGCCCCGTTACAACACCGAATTCTTCGGTATCCATAACTACCGCGTAACCTTTATCGGCGTTTTCCGGCCCGTCACCCCAGCCCATAGCTTCAGGCTGGCCGACCACGTTCGACCAAACGGCCCAAATACGGCGGGCGGCAAATTGGGAAACGTTTAAGGTGTCAACCGTTCCTAAGTCCGTCACCCATTCCCCAGCCGATTTGTCCCAGGTGATTTTAAGAGCGGCTGTTTCTGCAATCTGGGCGGTTTCGTCTACGCCTTCAAGGGGGGCAAGACTGGCTGTTAGTCCGATAACAGCCAGCGTGGTATCATCTTCACCAAAAAGTAATTCTTCACTCATTGTTAATTTTCTCCCGATTGTTATTCCAGTTTAATAGAAAATTTATTTCTGGCGGCTGGCCTATTCTGTTAATTGGCCCGGTTGGGTTGTTTTCCCCCGTTACCTTCACTCCGGGCACGTTCATGCTTGCTATTCCGTTCACTTCACCTTCACCGATTGAACCACGGACTTTTATCTTCTCTCTCTCAAACCATTCAATGGCGGTTTGATGATCCCATTCATCTTTGAAAATATAACCATCGGTATTAATCCAGATTGCGCCCATTGCCAGCATAACAGACGCTATCTGTTGTAATATCCCTTGTAATTGCGCCCATAAAGTAGGGGATAACAATTTGTTGACTTTGTTTGTGTACCAAACATTATTCCCCTTAACCCATTTATTTTTAGTTGACCGAGCCACACCAATAACGCTATTACGGGCAATCTTATGGTTCGGGTCCTGTGGCCCGTTAGCCCAAAAGTCGGCCAGAGGTTTCAGAGAGTGCTTTTGTCTCTTGAACGGCCATTCGCTGTGCCAATATAAGTACCGATAGAATTGCGAATAAGCACCAACAATGTCGATGTGATAGACCGGGCCATTGTATAGACCGGCAAAGTAAAATGGCGTTTTGGCGTCTAGTAGCGTG
>CAZMOR010000029.1:0-6329 GCA_964567795.1 uncultured Verrucomicrobiota bacterium | reverse complement strand
GCGGGTTCAGTCCGGGAACATCAGGCGTTCCAGCCGCCGGCGCTGCTCGTCCGTCGGTTGTCCGTTCTGCAGGATCCAGCGGATCATGCCGCGCCGGTCCGCCGCGGGCACCATCGCATCCCGGTCCTGCTCGAACAGCCCGACCAGCACCGCGAGATCCTGCGCCGCCTGCGGCCCCAGCTCGAAGAATTCCGGCAACTGGCTGCAGAACGAATACCGCAGCATGCGGATTTCGATGGAATCCGGATAGATCTCCACCAGCCCCTGGAACGCCGCCAGCCCCGCTTTCGAATGGGTGTACTTGTTCCACGGCGCGTGGCTGTGCTTGCCGCGCAGTCCTTCGAGGGCGGCGCGGTAGGCGCGAAACACCGGCGGCCAGTCCGCCGGCTTTTCCGGCAGGCGGGAGTCGAGCAGCGCGATGAGCTCCCGCGTCGTCCGGACGGATTCGGGCGCGGTTTCAAACCCCGTGCGCACCTGCGCCAGCAGGTTTGTGTCAACTCCGCGGTAGGCGTCGGCCACCGGCGCCGCCCGGACGTCCGGCGCCAGCAGCAGCGCCAGCGCCAGCAGTCCTTCCGTCGCGCGCATGCCGCTCCTGCGCCCTAGGCGTTCCGTTCCACGCTGTAGCGGAACAGCTCCTGGAAGGCCTCCCGCGCGGCCTGCGCCCGCGCGCCGGTCTGCGGCGGCAGCGCGGCGATGCGGTCGGAGGCTTCCATCGCGAAACAATGCATGTAGTCGCGCACTTTGGCGCGCGCGCCCGTTTTTTCCATGGCCGCGCGCACGAAGCGCAGCCCCGCCTCGCCGGGCTCGCGGCTGCCGAAAATGCCTTCCAGCTGCGCCCGCAATTTTTCATCCGCCAGCTCGAACAGGAAATGCCGCAGCAGCGTCTTCTTGTCTTCGCGGATGTCCGAGTCCGCCCGCTTGCCCGATTGCGCCGCGTCGCCGAAAATCCCGAGTTCGTCGTCCTTGAGCTGGAACACCACGCCCAGGTTCTCGCCCGCCTGGTCCAGGGCCTGGATGTGCGCGGCGCTGCCGTCCGCCAGCATGGCGCCGATCACCAGCGGCAGCGAAAACGTGTAGCGGCCGGTCTTGTAGCGGTAAACCCGCAGGATCTGGGCCGGGTCGGGATTCGCGCCGATGCCGCCCGCGCCGCTGCGCACGTCCTGCATCTGCGCCACGCCCACCCAGCAGAGCTCCTGCGCGGAAAACGCCGCCACCCGCCGCGCCCGCTCCTGCAGGCCCGGCGGCACTGGCAACGCCGCCAGCGTGTGGAACCCCAGGAAAAACGCCACGTCGCCCGCGCAGACGCCCAGCGATACGCCGTGATGCGCCGGATCCGCGGCTTGCGCCGCCGCCGCATCGCGCTCGTACTGCGTGTGCACGGTCGTGTTGCCGCGCCGCAGCGTGTCGCGGTCCATGATGTCGTCGTGGATCAGCAGCCCCGCCTGCAGGAACTCCATCGCCGCCCCCGCGCGGTCCAGCACCCGGTCCAGCGCGGCATCCGGCGCCTCCGGCGCGCACAGTTCGTAGCCTAGCCGCACCAGGATGCCCCGGATCATTTTCCCGGCCTGCGCGTAGTTCTCCAGGCGCGCCGCCAGCTCCGTGCCCATCGGACTGACCGCGCCCAGCTTCGGCGCGTTTTCCTTCAGGATCTCGCTGAGCGCCCGCGCGATTCCCGGCCGGACTTTCTGGAAATAGGCTAGCATGGCTTTAATCCTAGCTCATCCGTTCCCGAACTTCCACCCCCACTGCAAAACCAGGAAGAACACCGCCTGCAGGCCGAGATAAAATCCGGCGAGCCGCCCACTCGCGTTTCCGGCGCGTTCCCGCCCGGCGCCGGCCGGATGGAACAGGCCCGCCAGCGTGGCAACCGTGAACCACGCGGCGTAGTTCTGCAGCGGAATCGCGCCGCCCGCCCAGCGCCAGTAATCCAGCCGCACCGCGACCGGTTCCATCAGGAAATCAAAGGCCGCGCAGGCCGCGCCCGCCAGCAGCGCCAGCGCCGGCCGGCGCCACCGACTCGTCCCCGGCGGCAGCCTGCGGCCCGCGACACAGCACGCGCCGTGCACCACCACCACCCAGTTGAATGCGATCAGCAGCGGCACCCCGCGCCATGCCGGTCCGAGCACTGGCCCGTAGGTGTACGTCCCGAATATCGCACCCGTGGCCACGCCCGCCGCTTCGGCCGCGAAGGTGAAGACATACGTGCCCGCCACCCAGGCCGCAAACTTCCAGCCATCCCGCGCCAGCGCCTGTGCCAGCACCACGAGACCCGTCAGCAGCCCGAATCCCGGCGTCAGCTTCAGCATCAACGGCAGGGTTCCCGGCTGCAGATGCCCGACCGTGCCCACGGCCATCAGGATTGCCAGCACGGCCGCCGCCGCCTTGCCGTACACCGGCCAAGCGCGCTCCGGATTCGTCATGGCTCGTGCCTTTCCGCCAGTTCCGCCGCCAGCATGCCTGACAGCAGCGCCAGCGGCATCCCGCCGGCCGGCCCGGTCATGCACCAGCGCCGCCAGCGCCAGCATCGCGAAACTGAAGCAGAAATCCTCCACCGGGATCGATCCGACGCGCCACGCCAGGTTTTCCGCGTCGTCGTAGAGCACGATCGGAATGCCCGTCAGGAAGCCGTTGGCCACCAGGAACGGCACGTAGGTCAGGCCCAGCGCCAGCCAGAAATTCCGCGACCGCAGCGTCGCCGGCGCGAGTCCCTCCAGCAGCGCCAGCACCGCCCCGCAGGCCAGCAGCACCGTGGCGGTGTAGGCCCGTTCCCGGAACACCCCCGCCAGGATCAGGCAGAGGCCCGCCGGCGCCAGGAACGCCGCGCGCGGCGCCGGCCAGCGCCGGTCCGGGAAATAGGCCTGCACGCATTCCAGCACGAACAGGCACGCGTACGGCACGCACACGAAAAACAGCCATTCGCCCGCCGGCAGATGCAGGAAACGCCCTGTGCCGGCATGCTGCGGGTTGAATCCCCAGATGCCCCGCGCCGCCATCCACGCATCCCACGCCCCGAACACCACCACCACCGCCGCAATCGCCGCGAACACTTGCGGCCACTTCCGCCAGAACGCCACCTTGCGGTCGAACGACAGCACCAGCGGCAGCGCCAGCACCAGCAGGTCGATCTGCGTGTAGAGATCCACGTCAGCCCCGCAGCTCGTTCCACAGGGCGCGCAGCACGATGCGCGCCTTCTTCGGCTTCACCTTGCGTTCGAACACCACGAACGGATCCGCCGCGATCTGCCGCGCCGTCCAGTTGTACATGTCGCCCGCGGTCCGCACCGCCATCCGCGGCCGCCGCGGAATGAAGCGGTAGCCCGCCTCGGCCTCCGCCTGCCAGGCGGCATAGCGCGCCAGGTGGCCCTGCAGGTAGGCCTTCCACTTCGCCGGCCGCGCCTGCGCCCACTTGCGGTCCGGCAGCCAGTCGGCCGCCACGCCTTCCAGCAGCGGCTGGCCGTCGCGCTCCAGCGGCAGGTAGCGCCGTCCCATCGCCGCGTCCTCCGCCACGTCGCGGATGAAATTGATGAACTGCATCGCCCGCCCCAGCCGCTGCGCCGCCGGCTGTGCCGCCGCGGGCAGGCGCATGATCCGCGCCATGCACAGCCCGATCACCTCCGCCGAGCCGTAGACGTATTCCAGCGTCTCCGCCTCCGTGCGGTAGAACCGCTTGGTCAGGTCGGCCGCCATCGAGGCCAGGAAGGCCTCCGTCCACGCGGGATCGAACTCGAGCCGCCGCGCCAGGGCGACGAAATCGTCGATGATCGCATCCCCCGCCGGCGTGCCCGCCAGCGCCGCGCGGTACTGCGCCGTGAACCGCCGGAACGCCTCCGCCTGTTGCGGCACCGCGTCCACGAAATTGTCCGCCACCCGCACGAATCCGTACAGCGCAAACACCTCCGCCCGCATCGCCGGAGGAAAGAACAGGCTCGAATTGAAATACGTCGTGCTGCCGGCCTTGAAGACCTGCTCCTGCGGATTTTCGCTCATGCTCCGGCCCTCCCCAGGTCGCCCCGGACAATGCCCGCCGCGACCTCCGCGGCGATCAGCACCATCGGCACGCCGATGCCCGGATGCGTGTACTGGCCCGCGAAATACAGGTTAGCCACTTTCCGGCTACGCATCGCCGGCCGGAACACCGCTGTCTGCATCAGCGTGTGCGAAATCCCCAGCGCCGTGCCCTTCCACGCGTGGTAGTCGCCGGCGAAATCCCGCTGGCTGAAAATCCGCTGCACCTCGATGTGCGGCGCGATTTCTTCGCCCGTGATCCGCTCCACGTGGCGCACCACCTTCTCCGCGTAGGCCGCCCGCACCGCGTCGGTGTCGTCCAGCCCCGCCGCCACCGGCACCAGCACGAACACGTTCTCCCGCCCCGGCGGCGCCATGTCCGGATCCGTCTTCGTGATGCACGACACGTAGAAGCACGGATCCTCAGGCCAGGCCGGCTGCTTGAAAATCGTGTCGAAATGCGCGTTCCAGTCCGCCTGGAAATGCAGGTTGTGGTGCGCCAGCTTCTCCAGCCGCTTCTTCACGCCGAGGTACATCAGGAACATGCTCGGCGCGGTGACGCGGCTTTCCCAGTATGCCCGCGGGCGGCTGCAATCCGCCGGCGCGAGCAGTTCCGTCTCGACGTGCGCATAGTCCGCGTTCGCCAGCACCGCGTCGCAGGGCAGATCGACCGTCCGGCCATCCGGCCCGCGCGCCGCCACGGCCGTCGCCCGGCCACGCGCCGTCGCGATCTTCGTTGCCTCCGTGGACAGCCGGAACTCCACGCCCCGGGCTTCCGCCAGCCGCCGGACGCCTTGCGCCACCGCCGCCAGTCCGCCCAGCGGATAGAACACGCCCTGCGCCAGGTCCACGTGCGACATCAGCGCGTACATCGCCGGCGCGTCGTTCGGCGACGTGCCCAAAAACACCATCGCGTATTCCAGGATCTGCCGCGCGCGCCGGTCGGTGAAACTCCGCCGCACCGCCGCGTCCAGCCGGCCCAGCACGTTGAGCTTCAGCCCTTCCGTCAGCATCCGCCGATTGAGGAAATCGAACACCGTGCGGTAGTCGCGATACAGGAATTCGCCCGTGGCCACCCGGTACTTGTAGGCGGCTTCCTCCAGATAACGCGCCAGTTTGGCCCCGCCCTGCGGCTCCAGGCGGTCGAACAGCGCCAGCACCCCGGCGCGGTCCGGGGGCACGTCGTGCGCCTCGCCGGGGCCGAAGAACACCCGGTAGGAGGGCGCCAGCTTCTTCAGGCCGTAATAGTCGGCGGAGGTCCGGCCGAACTGCGCGAAGAACCGCTCGAACACCTCCGGCATGAGATACCAGGAAGGCCCCATGTCGAACGTGTAGCCGCCCTGTTGCCAAAGGCGCGCGCGGCCGCCGGCCTGGTCGTTGCGCTCAAGGACCGTGACCGCGAACCCCGCCCGGGCCAGCAGGGCCGCGGAAGCGAGGCCGCCGATGCCCCCGCCCACCACCAGGATGCTTTCGCGACGTCCGTTGCTCATGGCCCGATTCTACGCCGCCGGGAACGGCGGACGCAAGCCTCTGCCGGCCCCGCGGAAAAAAACGGCTCAACCCGCGCGGACGCGTCCGGTCGAACCGCGAACCACCAGGGAGGTCGGCAGCAGGTCGCTGCAGTCCGTGATCTCGCCCTTGATGAGCTGGAGGATGCGGTTGCAGGATTCGATGCCGACCTGGTAGAGGTCGTGGCGGACCGTCGAGAGCCCCGGATTCACGAACGCGGCGATCTGGATGTCGTCCACGCCCATCACGGAAACATCTTCCGGCACTTCCCGGCGGTTGTCGGCCATCCAGCGCATGGCGCCCAGCGCCATGCGGTCGTTCGCGGCCATGATGGCCGAGAGGTCCGGCGCCTGCGCCATGAGCTTGGCCGCCGCCGCGTAGCCGCCGCGCTGGCTCCACTCCTCGCCGCCGTCCACCCAGACCACCTGGGCGGCGCCGGCCGGCCACGACTTGCACACCCGCAGGAATTCATCGCGGAACAACAGCCCCGTGTGGGTGTTGGTGCCGGCGATCAGGCCGATGCGCCGGTGGCCCAGCCCGAGCAAATGCTCCGCGGCCAGCCGCGCCGACGAGGCGTAGTCCACGCTGACGAAATTCAGCTTCTTGCCGGGGAACAGGTGGTTCACGAGCAGGAACTTGAACGGGCTGTCCTCGAACACGCTCAGGTAGTCCGCGTGGATGTCCGAGGCGATGAACAGCATGCCGTCCGCGCGGCGGCTCGCGAGCAGCTTGGTGTACTCCTGCGTCTTCACGAACTGCGCCGTGGCGATGTCCAGCAGGATCTTGTAGCCCTGCGAGGTCGCCCGCTCGTAGAT
>CAZMOR010000028.1:0-2704 GCA_964567795.1 uncultured Verrucomicrobiota bacterium | reverse complement strand
GGAGCTGGCCGTGCCGGATTCGCCGACGCAGCGGGTGGGGGGCGTGCCGCTCGCGGGCTTCCGGCAGGTGCAGCACGCGGTGCCGATGATGTCGCTCGACAACACGTACAGCGTCGAGGAGATGCGCGAGTTCGACGCGCGCATCCGCAAGGCGCTGGGGGTCGAGACGGTGGAGTACGTGCTGGAGCCGAAGGTGGATGGCGTGTCCATCAGCCTGCGCTACGAAAAGGGCGTACTGAAGGTCGCGGCGACGCGCGGCGACGGCAAGACGGGCGACGACATCACCGCCAACGCGAAGACGATCCGCGCGATTCCGCTGCGGATTCCGACGGCGGCGCCGGTGCTGGAGGTGCGCGGCGAGGCGTACCTGGGCAAGGCGGCGTTCGAGAAGCTGAACCGCGAGCGGGAGCAGGCCGGCGAGACGTTGTTCGCGAATCCGCGCAATGCGACCGCCGGCTCGCTGAAGCAGCTCGACCCGAAGGTGGTGGCGGCGCGGCCGCTGGCGGCGGTGCTCTACGCGACCGGTGAACTGGACGGCGTGGAATTTGAAACACAGGCGGAAGTCCTGCGCAGCCTGAAAAAACTGGGTTTTCCGGTGGCCAAGCTGTGGTGGGAGTGCCGCGGCATCGAGGAGGTCATCGCCCGCGCGGAGGAACTGCAGCGGCGCGAAGGCGAGCTGGAGTACGAAATGGACGGCGCGGTGGTGAAGGTGAACCGGCTGGCGCTGTGGCGGCAGCTCGGGACGACCGCCAAGGCGCCGCGGTTCGCGATGGCGTACAAGTATTCGCACGAGCAGGCGCAGACGGTGCTCAAGGGCATCACGCTGCAGGTCGGCCGCACGGGCGTGCTGACGCCGGTGGCGGAGCTGGAGCCGGTGGAACTGGCGGGTTCGACGATTTCGCGCGCAACGCTGCACAACGAGGACGAGATCAAGCGCAAGGACATCCGTGTCGGCGACACGGTGATCATTGAAAAGGCCGGCGAGGTAATCCCGGCGGTGGTCGCGGTGGTGGCGGAGAAGCGGCCGAAGCATGCGCCGCCGTTTGATCTGTTCGCACACGCGGGCGGCAAGTGCCCGGCGTGCGGCGGCGAGATCGCGCGCGATCCGGAGGCGGCGGCCTGGCGCTGCGAAAACCTCGGCTGTCCGGCGCAGATCCGCGGGCGCATCGAGCATTTCGTGTCGCGCAAGGCGATGAATATCGACGGCTTCGGCGAGGCGATCATCGAGGCGCTGACGTCGGAAACGAAGGTGGTGGAGACGGCGGACGACGGCCTGTTCGGCGCAAAGACGAAAGAGAAGCTCCTGCCGGCGGTGGTGCACGACGTGGCGGATCTCTATGCGCTGAAACCGGAGGCCATTGAACTGCGCCGGCCGAACCGCGCGGCGGCCGCGAAGAAGGCGGAGATGAAGCTGGCGACCAAGCTGTGCGCCGCGATCGCCGCCAGTAAAAACAACGAGCTCTGGCGGTTGATCCACGGGCTGGGGATTCCGAACGTGGGCGAAGGCCTGGCGCGGTCGCTGGCCCAGGAACTCGGTTCGCTGGATGCGTTGCTGGCGGCGGACGCGGCGGCGCTGGCGAAGGTGCGCGACGTGGGCGGAATCGTGGCGCAAAGCGTGGTGGAATTTTTCGCGAATCCGCGCAACCGGGCGGTGGTCGAGAAGCTGCGCCAGGCCGGCGTGCGGTTCGACCGCGTGGAACAGGCGGCCGCGGGCGCGAGCAAGGACGGTTATTTTTTCGGCAAGCGCGTGGTGATCACCGGGACGCTGGAGAAATTCACGCGCGAACAGGCGCAGGAGGAGCTGCGCCAGCGCGGGGCGACGGTGGCGGAAACCGTCGGGAAGACCACGCAGATTTTGATCGCGGGGGCGGAGGCCGGCAGCAAGCTGGAGAAGGCGCAAAAGTTGGGCATTCCGGTCCTGGACGAAGCCGGATTCCTGGAAAAACTGGGATCGAGCTAGGCCGGCGAGCGCCGGGAAGGCCGGGGTCACCGCCCCCGGCTACAGAAAATCAACATCCGCTCTACAGCTGTCGCCGGAGCAGGGCGGCGCAGGCGGGCATGTCGGGGACGCGATGGGTGGCCGCAGTCGGGGCATCGCCGGCATCCACGAGCACGGTGACAGCGACGCCGGCATTCTGGCCGGTTTTCACGTCGGATTCACGGTCGCCGATCATCCAGGATTTCGCGAGATCGAGCTGGTGTTTTTCCGCGGCGGTGCGGAGCATGCCGGGATTTGGCTTGCGGTCGGGGTGGGCATCGTCGTCGGCGGTGCAGATCAGGATGTCGAGGAGGCCGAGGCCTTCCCTCGCGAGTTCGTCCTGCAGGTGCCGGTGCATGGCGGCGAGCTGGCCGGGCGGGGTGATACCGCGCGTGATGCCGCGCTGGTTGGTGACGATGACAGACGGGTAGCCCCTGGCGGCGGCGGCGCGGACGCAGTCGGCGAAGCCGGGCAGGATGTGGAAATCGTCGAGATGGTTGACGGAGCCGGGGCCGGGACTGCGGTTGACGATGCCGTCGCGGTCGAAGAAGACGCAGGGGCGGAGGGGGGCGGCGGGCGTCATGGCGTCAATAGCCCGTGCCGCGGAAGACGGTGCCGATGGTCCGGAACATGATTTGGAAATCGAGGGCGAGCGACCAGGTGTCGATGTACTTCAAGTCGAGGCGCATCCAGTCTTCGAAGGAGAGGTCGTTGCGTCCGCCGATC
>CAZMOR010000027.1:0-35899 GCA_964567795.1 uncultured Verrucomicrobiota bacterium | reverse complement strand
GCGGCGCCGGCGGAGTTGACGGAGCCGACCTATCTCTACGAAGTGATCCGGCACCTGTACCGGTGGTTCCTGGACGAAAACGACCTCGAACGGCGGCCGGACGGTTCCGCCTTCGACATGTGGGTGCGGCGGCTGGACGTGAAGCTGGACGCGGGCGACCGCAGCGAATTCGCGGAGATCGACCTGCCCGCGCTGGGCATCGCGGTCCGGGTCAAAAAGGCGGACTACACCAGCGAAGACCTCGGTGTGGACGTGAAGAGCCGGGGCTTCCGGATCGTGAACGTGGAGCGGACGGACCTGCCGGCGGAGCCGCCGGCGGGCAGCGCCGTGGTGACCGTTCCGGTGGCGGAAATGCGGGACTACCTGTTCCGGACGCGGACGCAGGCGGAGTATCCCGACGCGGCCATGCTGGCGCGGCTGCGGACGGCGCTGCTGCTGCACCTGGGGCTGGATCCGGAGAAGCGCGAGGCGGGCGAGCAGATCGTGCACATCGCGCCGCTGTCGCCGGTGGCGAACGAGCTGTGGGTGTTCTGGGAGAACAAGAAGATGCTGATCCGGTTCGCATCGGACATCGACCTGGAGAATCCGGCGATGTGGGCGCACCAGGCGCTGGCGATCCGCACATACGACATTCTGACGCAGACGGTGGTGTCGCTGAACGAGGTGCCGGGCAGCAACGAATTCCTGACGCGGGACCAGGTGGGGCGGGCGCTGTTCAACTGCGTGATTCTCGGCCAGCGGCTGGCGCGGGTGAACCCAGAACCGTGAGCCGCGAGCCCGCGGAACCCGGCGGGATTCGGTTTGCGGACGGGCCGCGGGATGGCTATGGTTTGGCCCATGCGATGGCGAAGCTTCATCCGGATGGCGGCGTGCGGCGCGGTGCTGGCCGCCGGCTCTGCCCGGGCGGATTCGTACACGGGGACGGCGTGGGCGGTGCATTTCAACCGGCCGGACCAGGGCACCAGCTATGCCGACATCGGCGCGGAGGAGTACGTGCTGCGCGACGCGCTGCTGGCGCGGATCGACGCGCTGGCGAGCAACGACTGGGGCTGCCTGGCGACCTACACATTTTCGGGCAACACGGCCAGCCTGGGCGCGGCGGGGCCGATCCTGCTGGCGATGTCGAATGCGCTGGCGCGCGGGGTGCAACTGGGCTTCGTGGCCGACAACGGGGTGAACCTCACCTCGAACTACTGGCCGGGGATTTCGCTGACGGGACTTTCGACGCGGGCGGGCAACAAGCTGGCGCTGGCGCGCGCGCCGGCGGACAGCGGCATCATGCACGACAAGGTCGGGGTGTTCTGGTACCGGACGGCGACGCAGGGCTGGGTGGTGGCGGGGTCGTGGAATTTCACCGGCGGCGCGAGTTCCTACCAGTGGAACCTCTTGACGGAGATCCAGGACAACTCGCTGGCGGGGGCGTATTCGAACGAAATGCGGGAGATGCTGTCGGGGCGGTTCCACGCCAACCCGGTGAAATCCCACGCGCACGACGGCACGCGTTTCCGGATCGCGGACATGGCCACCAATGGCTGGGTGCGGTTTGCACCGTATCCCGACGAGGTGGTGGGCGGCTCCAACGCGTTGACGGACATCCTCGGCGCCATCGATGCGGCGACGAACCAGATCGTCTTCGGGCTGAACAAGCTGACGAGCCCGGACATCGCGGCCGCACTGGTCCGGGCGTGCGACCGGGGCGTGAGCGTGAACGGCTCGATCCCGAAGAGCGACCGGACGGACGCCGGCGACGACAGCTATGCGACGTACCAGTGGCTGTCCGCGCCGACGAACTACGCGACGGGGAACCGGGTCTGGTTCTACGACGCCTACCTGTCGGACTTGAAGGCGACCTATGACACGAACGGCACCGACCTGACGCATGCGAAGTACATGGTGATCGATCCGGACGGTGCGAACCCGCTGGTGATCCAAGGCTCCGCGAACTGGACGGAGGCGGCGCTGCTCTACACAAATTCGAACGACGAAAACGTGCAGTTTTTGCCGCACGCCGGGATGGCGCGGGCCCTGGCCGCGCAATTCGAGGTGATGACGGACGGTACGGCGCCGTGGAGCCGGTTGCGGACCACGGGCACGTCCGGGACGGCCCGGCTGGTCTACTGGCTGCCCTATACGAACACCTGTGAGCTGGTCCACACGACCAATGTGTTCAGCCTCGCCACGTGGACCAGCCGCGTGGCGGTGCTGCCGGCGGGGCGGGGAACCAATTCGCTGGTGGTGACGAATTCCGCAACGCAGGGGTTCTACCGCATCCGGTTCGCGCCCTGAGCGGGCGCGAATTATGGGTTTGTCCGCGGGGGGCGGGGCGGCTACTCTTTCCGGGATGCGGCTTTGGAGCGTCATGGCGGGCCTGGCCTGCGCTGCGGCCCTGGCGGGCGCGGCGCGGGCGAATTCGTACACGGGCGCGGACTGGATCGTGCGCTTCAACCTGCCCGACCAGACGACGAGCGCGTCGAGCATCGGGCCGGACGAATTCGTGATCCGCGACGCGCTGCTGGCGCGGATCGACGCGCTGGCGAGCAACGACTGGGCCGGCCTGGCGACGTACACGTTTTCCGGCAACACGGCGGCGTCCGGGGCGGCGGGACCGATCCTGGCGGCGGTGTCGAACGCGCTGGCGCGGGGCGCTCAAGTGGGATTCGTGGTGGACAACGGCGTGGACGTGACGTCGAACTTCTGGCCGGGGGTGTCGCTGACCAGCCTGGCGGCGCGGCCGGGCAACGCGCTGGAACTGTCGCGGGCGCCGGCGGACAGCGGGATCATGCACGACAAGCTCGGGGTGTTCTGGTACCGGGCGGCGGGCCAGGCGTGGGTGCTGGCGGGGTCGTGGAATTTCACGGGCGGGGCGAGCTCGCAGCAGTGGAACATCCTGACGGAGATCCAGGACAACACGCTGGCGGGGGCCTATTCGAACGAGCTGCGCCAGATGCTTTCGGGATACTTCCATTCCAACACGAACAAGTCGCATGCGTGGGACGGGACGCATTTCCGGCTGGGCGGGATGAGCCGCGACGGCTGGGTGCGGTTCTGCCCGTATCCCGACGGGAAATACGGCGGGAACAACGCGCTGACGGACATCACCAATGCGATCGCCGGCGCGCAGGAGGAGATTTTCTTCGGGCTGAACAAGCTGACGCGCAGCGAAGTGGCGACGGCGCTGATGCGGGCGTGCGACCGCGGCGTGGTTGTGCACGGCTCGATCCCGAAAAGCGACCGGAGCCTGCCGGGGCAGGACAGCTACGAGGTCTACCAGATGCTGCTCAACCCGACGAACTACGCCACGCGCAACCACGTGCGGATGTACGATGCGTATTACAAGGCGGCGCGGACGAGCTACGACAACAACAACCGCGACCTGACGCATGCCAAGTACCTGGTGATCGATCCGCGCGGCGCGAATCCGCTGGTGATCCAGGGGTCCGCGAACTGGACGGCGTCGGCGCTGGTGCTGACGTCGTCGAACGACGAGAACGTGCAGTTCCTGCCGGAGGGCGGCATGGCGGAGGCGTTCCGGGCGCAGTTCGCGGCGATGACGGATGGCATGAAGCCGTGGTGCGCCCTGCGCACCGCGGGCGCCGTGGACTGGCTCGACTACTGGCTGCCGGAGGATTTGCCCTACGAGCTGGTTGGCACGTCCGACCTGACGGCGGGGATGGCCGCCTGGACCAACCGCGTGCAGCTGCTGCCGGAGCTGCGGGGCACGAACTCGGTGGTGGTCACGAACGCGGCGGAGAAGGGGTTCGTCCGCGTGCAGGCGGTGCCCTGAGGCGGCGGTTCAATCGGCCAGGACGAAGCGGGCGTTGCGCCAGACGCCGCGGCGCGCGTTGAGGGAATCGCCGAACAGATCGAACAGCCAGAACGACTCGGCGCCGGCCTTGGACAGGCTGCCCGCGCAATACAGCGGCGTGGCGGCGCCGCGGACAAGATGGGTATAGGGGCGGTGGTTGTGGCCGTGCAGGAGCACCAGGTTCGGCCGGCCGTGGAGGAGCCGGAGCAGGGCGTGGGAATTGCGCAGGCCGTGGAAGAACCCGTGCTCGTCGAAGGGATAGTGGGTCATCAGGAAAATGTGGCGGCGGGCGGCGATTTCGGGAAAATCGAGCAGGCGGTCGAGGGCATCGAGTTCGAGGGCGGGCACGCGCCCGCTGGAATCCCAGAACGGGAGGCGGGGCCGCGCGGAACCGAAGGCGATGGCGACGGCGTCGTCGCCCAGCCAGCGGACCAGGGGGAAGCCGGTCGGGGTGATGGTTTCGGGCAGGTCGGAGCGGAGCAGCGGCGCGAAATGCCTGCGGTAGAGGGCGAGGGCGGCGCGGGTATAGAGGTCATGGTTGCCGGGCACGGCGAGCGCACCGCGGCGGGCGAGGGCGAGGGTTTCGATCAGGCGGGGCGTGCCGGCGGTGAATTCGCGTTCGAGGCCGAAATTGAAGGTGTCGCCGGTGTAGAGCAGGAAATCCACTGGTTCGCGTTGGAGAAAGTCCCGCAGGCCGTGGAGCTTTTGGAGGGCGTCGGCGTATTTGGCCGCGCGGCGGAGTTCGAAGTTGATGAGGGCGAGTCCGCGCTTGGGATGGAAGATTTCGGGCGAGCGGAAGGCGCCGGGGGGAATCGGCAGGTGCAGGTCGCTGAAATGGAGGATGCGAAGACTCATCGCGGCGCAGTGTAGCGGAGGAGGGGGGAATTAAGAATTAAAAATTGAGACGGAAGAATCCGGCGGCCGGGCTCACTTGAGCAGCAGGGGAATCGCGGAGAGGGGGAGGGAATCGCCGGATTGGACGTGTTTCCAGGCGAAGGTGCCGTCCGGGGCCGGGAGGACGGACGTGCATTGCGTGAAGTCCTCGGGTACGGTGTAATCGCCGGTGCCCCAGGCCACGATTTTCCGGACGCCGTCAGGGAGGGTGAAGCGGTAGAGATTGCGGGCGCGGGGATCGGCCTCGAGGCGTTCCACGGTGCTCCAGGGAATGAGTTCGCCGGTCAGGAGCTGGAACGCATAGCCGGCCGGAGCGGGCTTGCCGGCGGCATCGCGCACGCCGTACCCGCGCCATTGGTTCTGGGCGGCGGACGGGGAGGGCACGTAGCAATGCCAGATGACGAGTGAATCGCCCAAGCCGTAGCCTTCCACGATGCGGCGGAAGACATCGGCCGCCTGGGTGGCGGGGCTGTTGGGATAGTCGGTGCGGAGCACCAGGGATGGATCGGAGGAGGAGCCGGTTTCCGTCTGCCAGACCGGTTTGTCGGCGATGCCCAGCCGCTGCATGACCGCCGTCAGGCGCGGGCGGCGGATGACGAGGGATTCCCAGCCGGGATAGAAGTGATAGTTGACGATATCGAACCAGTTTTTGCCGCCGCCCTCGATGACGCCAGGCAGCCACGTTTCGAGGGAATAGTCGTCGAGTCCGGCCAGGCCGGGCAGGACGATGACGGCGTCGGGATCGTTGGCGCGGATGATGGCCGCCGCCTGGGCGAGGAACCGGCCCTGTTCGCGGGGGCTGAAGCCGTCGGCCGGCACGGCATCCGGAACGCGTTCCTGCTGGCGCTGGCGGGCGGCGTTGCCGTCGCCGGGGTCGGCGATGCGCCAATGCTCCATTTCGTTGCCGATTTCCCAGTACTTGACCTGGGCGGCGTAACGGCGGACGACGGTCTCCAGATATTGGCGCGCCTCGGGGCCAATGGTTTTCTGGAATTTGGCGGGATCGTGTTCCCACGGCGGCGTGGGGGAGGCGTATTGCATGGCGAAGAGCGTGGGGATGGGGACAAAGGCGGAATTGGGAATGACGGCATCGGCGTTGGCGAATGTCCACTGGCCAGCGGCGGGTTCGACGAGGTCCCAGAGCAGGTCGGCCTTGACGAACTGGCGGTAGGCGGTGGCGCCCAGGGCGTCGAGGTCGCGGAAAATGGTTTCGGGCCGGTAGACGTCCAGGTCCGCGCCGGGATCGCGGCGGCTGTCGTCCCAGAAGAAGCGGACGAAATTCAGGCCGATCTGGGGGCCGGGCAGGGCGCGGAATTTTTCGGCCGGCGCGGTGCTGGGCAACTGCTGCCAGCCGGAAGAATGACGGGGCCGGTCGTTGGTGCGGGCGGGCCGGTTCAAGGCCAGGGGCGGGCGTTCGGCGGGCGGAACGGGTCGCGGACGCGGCACCGGCTGGGCGGCGGTTGTCTGGACGAAGAGCAGCGCCAGGAGCAGGGGCAAAACCGGCTTCGTTTTCATGGCTTCACTCTAGCGGTTCCGGGGCGGGGAAAGAAGCGGGAAGATGGAAAATAGCCGGTGCGCGGCATGAGCCGCGAGCCCCCGCATGGGGGGGCATGGATTTGGGCTTTGAGGAGGGGGGGGCGGGCGGCTATCATGCGCCGCATGAAAGATGTGCTGAAGACCGTTCAAGGTTGGGATGCGGCGGGACTGGCGAGCGCGGAGGCGATCCTGGTCAGCGCACAGCATTCCTCGCCGCGGCAGCCGGGCGCGCGCCTGGTGGTGAACGAGCGCGGCGACATGGCCGGGGCGGTATCCATGGGCTGCGTGGAAAGCGACCTGCGGGCGCACCTGCTGCGCCTGCTGCGCGGCGAGGAACCCGAGCAACTGGTTTCGTATGGCGCGGCGTTCGAGCCGGCGCTGGAGGTGGGACTTTCGTGCGGCGGCGAGATCAAGGTCTGGCTCCGGCGGCATGATCCGGCGGCGGCGGCCTGGAAACGGCAGCTGGCCCTGGCGCCCGAGGCGCGGGCCGTGTTGCTGACAAAGTTGATTCCGGGCGCCAGGCAAATGTTATGGATGCCAGGCGAGCCGCCGCCCGCGCTGGAAATGGCGGAGTTTCTGGCGGAGCTTGGAAGCCGGGGCGGAACCGGAAAAATCGCGGTGCGCGGCGAAACGTGGTTTGCAGAGACCCTCGCGCCAGATCCGTTGCTGCTCATCGTGGGCGCATCGCCGATCGCGGTGGAATTGTGCGCGATGGCGGTGCGGACGGGGTTCCGGGTGGCGGTTGTGGATCCGCGGCGGGATTTCGCGCGGGCGGAGATGTTTCCGGCGGCGGAGCGGGTGGTGCACCAGTGGCCGGAGGAAGGGCTGGCGGCGGCGGGGCTGGATGCGCACAGCTACGTGGCGGTGGTGGCGCATGACGCCAAGCTGGACGTGCCGGCGTTGCAGGCCGCCTTGCAGGCGCAGTGCCGCTACATCGGGCTGCTGGGCAGCCTGCACACGCGGGAAGTCCGCTACGAGGCCTTGCGGGAGGCCGGCTTCCGTCCGGAGGCGGTGGCCCGCATCCGCGGACCGATCGGCTTGAAGCACATGGGCGGAATCGAACCGGCGGAGATCGCGGTGTCGATCCTGGCGGAACTGATCATGGCGCGGCGGGGCACGCTGGAAACCGCCGGGAAAGGGACGCGATGATACCTCTGGACCAGATGCTGGGCCGCAAGCCGTTTGCCTGTCCGAATTGCGGCAAGGAACTGCCCGTGGCCGACGTGAACATCGCGCAGGACGTGGCGTTGTGCCGCGCCTGCGGCTACCAGGGGCCGTTCCTGGCCGCGGCGGCGGTACCGCACCTGTCGGACGAAGAACTCGCCCGGCCGCCCAAACGCGTGAGCCTGCAGAAGAGCTTTAACAATGAATTGGTGATCCGCTGCCGGTCCAGCCGGATGGCGCTGTGGTTCCTGATTCCGTTCACGACGCTGTGGTCGGGCGGCTCGATGGCGGGCATCTACATCGTGCCGCTGGCGAAGGGAAATTTCAACTGGCACGAGGGCTTGTTCGGCCTGCCGTTCCTGCTGGGGACGCTGGTCCTGCTGGCCATCATCCTCTATACCCTGCTCGGGCAGACGACGGTGACGCTGTCCAAGGGCCGCGTGGAGGTGTTCACGGGGCTGTTTGGCGCGGGCCGGCGGCAGGTGCTGGACTGCGGCGCCGGCACGACGGTGATGATCCAGCAATCGAATTTCCGGTCGAACAACGTGCCGCAGCCGGAGATCGTTGTGACCAGCGGAGACGGGAAACTGAAATTCGGCGCGATGACGATTCCAAACGAGGCCCAGCCGTACGTGGCGGCGGTCTTGCGCCGGGCGGCCGCCGGCGGGTAGGATGAGCGGCATGGACAGCATTGCGGAAAACCTGGAAAACGTGCGGGCGCGCATGGCGGCGGCCTGCACCGGCGCGGGGCGTGCCGGCGATTCCGTCCGCCTGCTGGCGGTATCGAAGACCTACGGCCCGGACGCGGTGCGGGCGGCGGCGGCGGCCGGGCAGCGGCGGTTCGGGGAAAACCGCGTGCAGGAAGCCGCGGCCAAGATTCCGGAATGTCCCGGCAACCTGGAATGGCATTTGGTCGGGCATTTGCAGAGCAACAAGGCGGCGCTGGCCGCGCGGCTGTTCGACTGGGTGCATTCCGTGGACTCGGCCAAGCTGCTGGAAACACTGGACCGGCAGGCCGGCGAGGCTGGGCGCCGGCTGCGCGTCCTGGTGCAGGTCAATGTCTCGGGCGAGCGGTCGAAGTCCGGCCTGGCGCCGGCGGCGGTGCCGGACGTGCTGGCGCTGGGCAGCCAGTTGCGCCACGTCCAGGTTTGCGGCTTGATGACGATGCCGCCGTTGACGGAGGACCCGGAAAAGGCCCGGCCGTTTTTCCGGCAGTTGCGCGAATGGCGCGACTCGTGGGCGGCGGCCGCCGGGCTGGACCTGCCGGAGCTTTCGATGGGCATGACGCACGACCTGGAGGTGGCGATCGAAGAAGGTGCGACCTGCGTGCGGGTCGGCACGGGAATTTTCGGTGCACGGCTCCGGCCTGAAGCGCCGTTGGAGGAAACATGAGAAACGAGCGGATTGCGTTCCTGGGCGGCGGCAACATGGCGGAGGCGATCATCGGCGGGCTGCTGGCGGGCGGCATTTCGATGGAGCGGCACCTGGTGGCCGCGGACATCTCGGCCGAGCGGCGGGCCCTGCTGGAGGAAAAGTACGGGATCCGCGCCGTGGCGGACAACGCGGACGCCGTGCGCGGGGCGGATGTGGTGGTGCTGGCGATCAAGCCGCAGCAGGTCTCCGCGGCGCTGGCGCCGCTGGCCGGCATATTCACGAACCAGCAGCTGCTGGTCTCGATCTGCGCCGGCCTGCCGACCTTGGCCCTGGAAAAGCTGGTGCCGGCCCGCGTGGCCCGGGTGATGCCGAACCTGCCGGCGCTGGTCCGGCAAGGCGTTTCGGCGATCTGCGGCGGCGCGCGCGCAACGGCCGCGGACCTTGACCTGGTGGAGGACCTGTTCGCCGGCGTCGGCGCGGTGGTGCGCCTGCCGGAAGGCCAGATGAACGAAGTGACCGCCCTCAGCGGCAGCGGGCCGGGCTATGTGTTCGCCTTCATCGAAGCGCTGGAGGCCAACGGCATCGCCATGGGCCTGCCGGCCGCCACGGCGCGGAAAATGGCGATTGAAACGGTGCGGGGCGCCGCGGTGCTGGCGCTGGAAACCGGTGAGGATCCGGCGGACCTGCGCCGGAAGGTAAGTTCCAAAGGCGGCACCACGCTGGCGGGGCTGGCGGCGATGGAGGACGGCGGGTTCTCCAAGGCCGTGGCGGCGGGCATGAAGGCGGCGCGCGACCGCGCCGCGGAATTGGCGAGGTAGGGCCATGTGGCGGCGAAAACAGGAGACGGCCCCCCGGCCGGTGAGCGTCCGACGGGCGTTTTGGACCGTTCTTTGGAAGATATTGCTGGTCGTCGCGCTGGGGTATGGCGCCCTGCAGCTGGTGGTGCGCACCAGCCTGTTCCGGTCGTGCATGGAGAAGGAACTGTCGCGGCTGGCGGGCATGGACATCCGCATCGGCCGCATCCGGGCGACCGAATCCCTGAACCTGCGCATCCGCGACGCCATCGGCGTGACGGACGTGGCGGGCATCGAAGCGCGGTTGGCGCGCATCCGCTGGCGGCTGTTCCGGCCGCGCGGCGAGCCGATGCTGGAATCCCTGCGGGTCGACGGTTTGGCGCTGACCATTGCGCCGGACAAGAACGGCACGATCCAGCCGGCTTTTCTCGGCAAGCTGTCGCTGGGCGTGCTGGAATGGGCCGGGTTGCCGCCGCCCAAGGGACTGGCGGCGGATACAGCCGCTCCGGCCGGTCCGGCGGAGAAGCCGGAAGCGCAGGTGCCTTCGCCGGAAAGCTGGCTGACCGGGCCGCTGGTGCTGCGCGGCGTATCGGTGCGCTGGCAGGATGCGGACGGCAATCTGCAGACGGCGTTGACGGGCATGGATGTCCTTTGGACGTCCATGGTCACGCCCAATGGCCGGCGCATCTCGCATCTGGAGTGCAACGTGGCGGCCATCCAGGTCGCGAAGGGGCCGCGGATCACGGGCCTGCACCTGGAGCTGCTCGAGGCGGATGGCCAGCGTTTCCTGGTGGCGCTGGAGGCGGCGGATTGGGGCGGGGTGGCGCCGCCGCAGGATCCGGGCGCGGAGGCCCGGGCGCTGCTGGACGCCATGGATTCGCCCGCGCCGTAGGCGGGGGTTGCATTTTTGCGCGGGATGGGGTAGAACACGCGGTCTATTTGGCTGGTGGATATAGCTCAACTTGGTAGAGCACCAGATTGTGGTTCTGGCTGTTGCGGGTTCAAATCCCGTTATCCACCCCAGTTTCAGGGGGTTCCGGGGTGCATTTCGCGGTTGCGGTACCGCCTGTTTTTTGTATAAGGTGCGCATTTCCGTGGCCGGGGCTTTTGGCGTCCGGCGGAACTTGCAACGACCCCGAAGGAAAGGCAAAGAGCAGATATGAAGGACATCCCGATCGCCGATGTGCGGAATTTCGTGTTGGTGGGCCATACGGGCAGCGGCAAGACGTCGCTGGTGGACGCCCTGCTCTACAAGCTGGGGGTGAACGACCGCCTGGGGAATCCGGGGGACGGCACGAGCATGGCCGACTGGACCGACGAAGAAAAGAACCGCAAGATCTCGATCTGGGCGAAGCCGTTTGACGCCGTCTGGCGCCCGAAGGGCGGCAAGGCGCTGCGGCTGGTCATGCTCGATACGCCGGGCTATGCCGACTTCTATGGCCAGGTCGTGGCCGCGACCCAGGTGGCGGATGCTGCGCTGCTCGTCGTGGACGCGACGGCCGGCGTGCAGGTCGGCACCGTGCGCACCTGGAAGCGCTGCGAGGCGCTCGGGCTGCCGCGCGCGATCGCCATCACGGGGCTGGACAAGGAAAATGCGGATTTCGACGGCACGGTGGCGGCGCTGCAGGACCTGTGGGGCGCGCGGTGCGAAGTGGTGACGTTCCCGGCGGACGACAAGAAGAGCGTGGTGGATGTGCTCGCCGGCCAGGGCGGCAAGGCGGAAGGCCTCCGCGCCAAGCTGACCGACGTCGCGGCGGAATCGAGCGACGCGCTGATCGAGAAGGTGCTGGGCGGCGAAACCCTCACGGCGGACGAACTATCGAGCGGCCTCCGGGCCTCCGTGGCGCAGGCGAAGTTCATTCCGGTCTTCGCGCTGATGGCCAAGCAGGCCGTCGGCCTGGACGAACTGATCCAGGGCTTCGCGCGGCTGATGCCGAGCCCGCTGGACCGGCCCGGCAAGGATGCCGATGGCAAGGACATCAGCGCGGCGGCGGATGCGCCGCTGGCGGCGCAGGTGTGGCGCTCGATCAACGACCCGTTCGTGGGGCAGCTGACCCTGGCGCGCATCTGGGGCGGCACGCTGAAGGAGAAGAGCGAAATCTTCAATGCGACCAAAGAGCAAAAGGAGATGGTCGGCACGGTGTATTTCCTCAACGGCAAGAAGCAGGAAACGGTGCCGGAAGCCCAGGCGGGCGACATCGTGGCGCTGGCGAAGCTGAAGGCGACGGGCCTGAACGACACGCTGTCTGCGCCCGGAAAACCCGTCAAGATTGTGCCGATCACGTTCCCGAACCCGGTGGTGTCGTTCGCGGTGACCCCGAAGAACCAGACCGACGACGACAAGCTGGGCCCCGGCCTGCACCGCGTGGCCGAAGACGATCCGACCATCCATGTGCAGCGCAACGAAGCGACGCATGAATTGATCATCACCGGCATGGGCGACATGCAGATCGACGCGGCGATGGAGCGCATGAAGTCCCGCAGCAAGGTCGAGGTGACCCTGAGCACGCCGAAGGTGGCCTACAAGGAGACCGTGACGGCGAAGGGCGAAGGCCACTACAAGCACAAGAAGCAGTCGGGCGGGCGCGGGCAGTATGGCGAAGTCTACCTGCGGATCGAGCCGATGAAGGCGGGCACGACGGACTGGTTCGTGGACGGCATCGTCGGCACCAGCATCCCGCGCAATTTCCTGCCGGCGATCGAAAAGGGCCTGGTGGATGGCATGACGCGCGGCGCCCTGGCCGGCTATCCCGTGGTGAACACCATGGTGACGGTTTACGACGGCAGCTCGCACGACGTGGACAGCTCCGAAATCGCCTTCAAGATCGCCGCGCGGACGGCGTTCAAGGACGGCATGACCAAGGCCCGGCCGGTGCTGCTCGAGCCCATCATGAACATCCGCGTGACGATTCCCGGCGAATTCATGGGCGACTGCACGGGCGACCTGAACCACAAGCGCGGGCGCATCATGGGCATGGAGTCGGAGGACGGCATGCAGGTGATCGTGGCCGAAGTGCCGCAGGCGGAAGTGTTCAAGTACTCCTCGGAGCTGCGTTCGATGACCGGCGGCCGGGGTTCGTTCGAGCTGACGTTCAACCGCTATGACGTGGTGCCGTCGAACGTGGCGCAGAAGATCATCGCCGAAGCCGCGAAGAACAAGCAGGCCGAGGAAGAGGAATAAAGACGGCCGGAAATGGTTTCAAGCCGCGGAGGACCCGCGCATTGCCGGAGGATCCGGCAGACAAGGAATGACAAGGTATGAGCGGACATAGTAAATGGTCAACCATCAAGCACAAGAAGGGCGCCGCCGATGCCAAGCGCGGCAAGATCTTCAGCAAGCTGGCGAAGGAACTGACGATTTCGGCGCGCGCCAGCGGCGGGGATCCGGGTTCGAACATCACCCTGCGCACGATCCTGTCCAAGTGCAAGGCCGCGAACATGCCGGCCGACAACATCGACCGCGCCATCAAGAAGGGCACGGGCGCCCTGCAGAGCGCAGCCATCGAGGAAATCCTGTTCGAGAGCTATGCGCCGGGCGGCGTGGGCATGATCATCCAGTGCTTGTCGGACAACCGCAACCGGTCCGTGGCCGAGGTGCGCCATCTGCTGCAGCGGCATAACGCGACGCTGGCGGGCTCGAACCAGGTCATGCGGAACTTCCAGCGCCGCGGCCAGATCCTAGTGGACGCCGAGGGCGTGAACGAGGACAAGCTGATCGAACTGGCCTTGGATGCCGGGGCCGACGATGTGGTGAACAATGGCGACCAGTTTGAGATCCTCACCGCGCCCAACGTCTACAACGAGGTGTCGGACAAGGTCACGAAGGCCGGCTACAAGGTGTCGGAGGACTCCGGCGTCAATTTTGTCCCGACGGTCTGGGCGCCGGTGACGGACAAGGGCCAGGCCTCGAGCCTGATGAAGCTGATCGAGGCGGTCGAAGAACTCGAAGACGTGCAGAATGTCTACATGAACGGCGACATCGCCGACGAGGCCATCGAAGGCTGAGCCCCGGGCCAGCCGGCCGGGAAAAGCTCCGGAATCCGCAAGGATTTTGGAGCTTTTTTGCTGGCGGCGGCCGGGGTACGATGCCGGGCGGAATGAAAGTCTTGGGCATAGACGCCTCGCTACGGGGCACGGGGCTGGCGGTGATCGAGCAGCGCGGCTCGCGGGCGGGCGCCTGCCATTGGGAAGTGGTGAAAATGGCCGCGGCGGCGCCGCATTCCGAATGCCTGAAGACGATCCGCGAGCGCCTCGATGCGGTGCTGGCAGCGCACCGGCCCGAGGCGGCGGCGATGGAGGGCGGTTTTTTCTGCAAGAACGCCAAAGTGGCCATGGTGCTGGGCGAGGTGCGGGGCGTGGCCATCGCGGGTTGCGCGGCGGCCGGCGTGCCGGTCTATGAATATTCGCCGCGCCGGGCCAAGCAGAACGTGACCGGCTGGGGCGCGGCGCCCAAGGAGCAGGTGGCGAAGATGGTGAAGACCGTGCTGGGGCTGGCCGAAATCCCGCCGCCGGATGCCACGGATGCTCTGGCCTTGGCGCTGTGCCATGCGCAGACCAGCCGGGGGCTTTTCAAGGGCGAGCCGATCTGATGGACAGCGGCCGGCAGGAGCGGTTGCGGCTGGACCACGTGCGCAAGGCGTTTCCGGCGCCGGCGGGGCCGGTGGCGGTCTTGCGCGGGGTCTCCCTGGCGCTGGCGGCCGGCGAGTTCGGCGTGATCACGGGGCCGTCGGGTTCCGGCAAGACCACCTTGCTGATGGTGGCGGGCCTGCTGCAGACGCCGGATGCCGGCGAAGTCCGGTTCGACGGCCGGGAGACCGCGGCACTGGCGGAAAGCGCGCGGGCGGAGATCCGCAAGCACGGCGTCGGGATGGTCTTCCAGAAGTTCTGCCTGATGCCGCAGCGGAGCGCGCTGGAAAACGTGCAATTCCGGTTCCGCTATCTGGACCACGACGCACGCGAGGCGCACCGGTTGTCCGCCGCGGCGCTGGAGCGGGTGGGGCTGGCGGCCAAGGCGCAGCAGGCGGCGCGGCTGCTGTCTGCCGGCGAAATGCAGCGCGTGGCGATTGCGCGCGCGCTGGCGCTGCCGCCGAAGGTGCTGCTGGCGGACGAGCCGACGGGCAACCTGGATCCGGAATCCGCCGCGCGGGTGATGGAGCTGTTCCGCGGGTTGAACCGCGACGGCATGGCCATTCTGCTGGTGACGCACAATCCGGACTGGGTGACGTCCGGCACGACGCATTGGACGATGCACGACGGCCAACTGGCGCGCGCCTGATTTTTCCACAGTGTGGAAAAATGTTTTCCACACTGTGGAAAAACGAGGCCAGGAGCCCGAGCCGCGATTCCCCGCATGGGGGGGGCGGCGGTGCCGCTGGCCTCGGGTTTTGAGGCCGGGGGCGGATTATTCGGGCTGTTTGGCCGTCTGCAGGGTGGTCAGCATGGGTTCGCGTTCGCGCGAGGCGTCGTTGTGCTCGCCATGGACGCAGGCGACGAAGGCGTGTCCGCCCACGGCGAAGACCACGACATCGGCGGTGCTGGGGTCGCCATCATCGGCTTCGACGCCGCTGCCGATCAGGTGCAGGGCGGGGGCGCCGGCCACGGTCAGGGTGTTGGTCTGGCCGGGCTGGAACTGCAGCACGTCGCCCTTGATCGTATCCGCCACGAGCGGGAGGGCGGCATCCGCGGTGGTGGCGTTCGGCACGTCCCAGACGGAGAGGAACATGCCCGGGGCGACGATGGTGGTCTTGGGCGGGTTTGAGTAGACCTTGGCCCCGGCCGGGGCGGTCAGGACCAGGGCGGGGGCGCCGCCGGCGGCGATGGGAACGGGGACCGCCTGGGCCCAAACGACGGAAGACCAGGCCGCGAGAATCAAGCCAGTGAGTAGAATGCGCATAAGGTTTCCTTTTCCTTGTGGATGCCGGTTAATTAAAATTCATAGCCGCAGTTGAACCAGACCTGGGCCGTGGGCGAGTCGTCCGTGACGCCGAACAGCGGGGCGGTGTTCATGGTGAATTGCGGGAACGGCTTGTATTGGAGGCTCGGGCCGAGAACCACGGAGGTTTCGTAATCGCCGCGATCCTCCCGGGTGTCGGTGAAGCTGGCCTGGCATTCGGTGCCGACGGAGAGGCGGGAATCGCGGACGGTGTAGCTCAGGCCGCTGCGGACGGAATATTCGCGTTCCAGTTCGCCGCCGGTCTGGAATTCACCCACGAAGTTGACGCCCCAGTGCCAGCGGGGGCAGAGGTCGCCGCCGAAGAGCAGCTTGGGCTCGATCTGGTCGGGCTCGTCGCGCTCATCGTGGCGGATCCATTCGAGATAGAGGGTGGGGTTGCCCGGCAGCCGGCCCCAGTCGGCGAGTGCGTAGCGCAGTTCGAGCTGCTGGCTCTGGTAGACCTCGCCGTCGTTTGCGCCGCCGCGGGCTTCGTCGGTCCGCAGGTAGATGTCGAACTGGAAGCGGTGGGGCAGGCCGATTTCGGCTTCATAGAGGCTGCGGTATTTGACCGTGCCGTCCTTGTTGAAGGTGGCGCGGAGCCAGTATTCGAGTTCCAGTTTGCCTTCGGGCACGATGTAGACCCGGGTGGTGGGGAAGCGGCGGGTGGCGGTCCAGCGCGGCTGGCCGTAGGAGCCGACCCGGTCTTCCTCGCGGAGCTTGGCGGGCGGCTGGCCTTGGACAACAATCTCGGGCAGCTGCCACGAGGTGAGATGCGGCGCCGGAAGGGCATCCTGCTTGTCGGCGGGCCGGGCATGGGCATCCGCCGGATTGGCGATTTCCGCGCGCGTGGCGCCGGCCGCTCCCAGAATCAGGACGGCCAGAAAACCTGTTTTCACGAACCGGGAACCGGGAGACATGTTCATGGGGGTGATGATACCTCGGGTTGGGTTGTCTGTTGCATGCGACCTATTCAAAAACATATCAACGCCGGCGCCGGCGGGAAGGTTCAAATGCGTCCATGGGGTTTCAGCGTTCGTCGTGCTGCAGTTCAAAACGGATCGCGATTTCGGCCTGGGCGGGCACTTGGCCCTGGCGGATGGCGGCGCCCAGATCCGGGAACGGACCGATGCGGCGGGCCGCGGACAAAGCGGCGTTACAAAGGGCGGAATCCGGTTCCGGAGGCTGGATTTTCACCGAGGCCAGCTGGCCGGAGGCATCCAGTTCCAAAAGCAGGACCACGACGCCCGTGATGCCCTGCCGGCGGGCGTGGGCGGGATAATGCAGGGATTGGATGATGGCCGTCCGGACGGGAGTCCAAGCGTCGGGCGGTTCCGGCGCCGCAAGATCGGCCGGAGCTGCGGGGGGCGGGGGCGGTTCGGATATTTCTTCCGGCGGCGGCGGGACGGGCGGGGGTTCTGCCACCGGCGGGACCGGTTCCACGACAGGGGGCGGCGGTTCCGGCAATGGCTCTGGTATTATCGCGGGTTCGGGCGCCGGCGCCGGGATCGGGGCCGGCTCTTCCGGGGGCGGCGGTTGTTCGCTGGGCGGGGGTGGTTCGGGCGGCGGCGCCCGTTCGGGGGCGAGGGTGACCTCCGGCAGCCAGACCCATTCCATTTCCTCGAGCTGGCGCTGTCCGCAAGCCTCGCGAATGGCATCGAAGTGGACCACCAGGAAAATCAACGCCAGATGCAATGTCAGAGCTCCGGCCGGGCCGCTCAACCGCTGCCGGAGGTGGCGCGGTCCCGGTTCCGGCCGGGCCCGGCCGGGGATGTTCGGGAACCCTTTGGGCAGGACGATGCGCCGGCGTTTACCGGTGGCAACGGTCGGGGGGCTGAAATGGCCGCGGATCATTATAGATGCAAACGCCAAAGGGGCGCGCCGGGTTCACCCGGCAAGCGTTGGCACTGGACATCTGGAGCGCGGGCCGGGTCAAGTCGCGGGCGTATCATGCGGAGGAATCAGCAGGACGGGCCGCGAGGATTGCTGAAGGACCTGTTTGCTGACACTGCCCAGCAGGAGGTCGCGGATCGAGCCGTGGGCCCGGGTCCCCATCAGGATGGCATCCACATGGAGGCGGTCGGCCTCGCGCAGGATGGTCTCGGCGGTGGCGCCCTGGATCAGGAGCGCGGTGGCATTCACGCCGTTTTTACGCAGTTCCTGGGCGGCGGTTTCGATTTGCTGGTGGGCGCGTTGGAATTTGTGGGCCACGGCCAGGCGGACGCTTTCGGGCCCGGCGCCATAGCCGACGAAATCGGGGTCAGGTTCCGCGACATGAATGATAAACAGCTCGGCGGAGAGACGGCTGGCCCAGGCGCGGGCTTCGCGGAGCACGGCTGGAGTGGAGGCGCCCAGATCGAGTGCAGCAAGCAATTTCATGGCTGATCTCCAGGTTTTACAATTCCAGTCTACGGCGGGAGCCGGCCGGAAGCAAGCATGCGGCCAAGGTCGTGGAGCGCCGCCCGCACGGGGGGCGAAAGGCGGGCGCCGGGCCGGGTGGTCAGCGGCTGGATGCCCAGGATCGCGACCTGCCCGGCGCAGTCGGCCAGGTAAGCGGCCAACTGCCCGATGGAGGGGGCGTGGGTACCGAAGTCGCGGCCGCGGATTTCGCCGGGGGGCAGGCGGCGCAGCGTGCCGGGCGGCAGGCCCATGTCGGCCGCGTCGAGCAGAACGAGCCGGTCCGGCCGCAGGCGGCGGACGAGACTGGTGAAATTCTCCGGGGCCGTGGCGGCATTCACGCAACGCCAGTCCGGATGCCGGAAGGCGCGGGCGAACAGCGGGCCGAGGCCGTCGTCGCCGTGGCGGGGATTGCCGATGCCGAGGAGCAGGTTCATGCAAAGAAAAACGGCCGCCGCGGAAGGCGGCGGCCGTTCGCGGCGGCCGAAAATCAACCGACCTTGATGGCCGAAACCGGGCAGCTGCCGGCGGCTTCCTGGGCGGAAGCTTCGGCGGCGGCGGGAACCGTCTCGCTCTTGGCATGCGCGAGGCCGTCATCGCCCATGGCGAAGACGTCCGGAGCAATGTCGCAGCAGAGGGTGCAACCGGTGCAGGTGCCAGCGTCAACAGAGGCTTTCATGGTGGGGAATTCCTTTCGGGTTTTGTTTTTTAAAGCGTTACCAGTTTTCGCCGAGCAGTTCGAAGAAGGACTGGGGATGCAGGCAGGCGGGACAGAGCTTGGGCGCCTCCTTGGCCTCGTGCAGGTAGCCGCAGTTGATGCAGCGCCAGACCACGACGCCGTCGCGCTTGAAGACCTTGCCTTCGGAGAGATTCTTCCAGAGGTCGTTGTAGCGCTTCTCGTGCTGCTTTTCCGCATTGCAGACCTTGTCCCAGAGGACGGCGATCTGTTCGAAGCCCTCTTCGCGCGCGATGCGGGCGAATTCGGGATAGAGGGTGGTCCATTCCTCGTGTTCGCCGCCGGCGGAGGCCTTGAGGTTGTCGAGCGTGGAGCCGATGACGCCGGCCGGATAGGCGGCGTTGATTTCGACCATGCCGCCTTCGAGGAAACTGAAGAAGCGCTTGGCATGCTCCTTTTCCTGGTCCGCGGTTTCCTCGAAGATCTTGGAAATCTGGATCAGGCCTTCCTTGCGCGCGGCCGAGGCGAAGAAAGTATAGCGGTTGCGGGCCTGCGACTCGCCGGCAAACGAGGCGAGGAGGTTTTTCTCCGTACGGGTTCCTTTGATGCTTTTCATATGGTCTCCTGTGGGGTTTAGAGGGCGATCCGCCCGATAATGTCAAACGCTATACATTTTCCTCTGGGAGGGGGGGCGGTGTCAAGGGCGGAAGGGGTCCTTCCTTGAAAACGCCCATAGCGCGGAATTTGTCATAGCGCTGGTCCAGCAACTGCTTGGGGCTCATCTTCTTGAGCTGTTCCAGATTCTTCAGCAAGGCCGCGCGGATGAAGTCTGCGGCTCCGGCCGCATCGGTATGGGCGCCACCGAGGGGTTCCGGGACAATTTCATCCGCGATGCCAAGTTCGACGAGATCGGACGCCGTGAGCTTGAGGGCTGTCGCCGCCGTATCGGCATGCGAGCGGTTTTTCCAGAGGATGGCGGCGCAACCTTCGGGTGAAATGACGGAATAGTAGGAATGCTCGAGAATCAAGATGCGGTTGGCCACGCCGATGCCCAAGGCCCCGCCGGAACCGCCTTCGCCGATGACGAGGGCGATGATCGGCACGGCGAGCCGGAACATTTCGCGCAGGTTGACCGCGATGGCTTCGGCAACGTGGCGTTCTTCGCCCTCAATGCCGGGGAAAGCGCCGGGGGTGTCGATGAACGTGATGATGGGAATGTTGAACTTGGAGGCCAGGCGCATCAAGCGGAGGGCCTTGCGGTAGCCCTCGGGGAACGGGCAGCCGAAATTGCAGGCCAGGTTGCTCTTGGTGTCGCGGCCCTTCTGCGTGCCGATGATCATGACCTGGTGCGGTCCGAGCCAGCCGAGGCCGCCGACGATGGACTGGTCGTCGGACAGCAGCCGGTCGCCATGCAGCTCGGAGAAATCCCGGATGAAGGCGGCGATGTAGTCGCGGGTATAGGGGCGCCGGGGATGGCGCGCCACCATGACCTTCTGCCAGGGGGAGAGGGAGGCGTAGAGATTGCGGCGGGTTTGCGCCAGTTCGGCTTCCAGGCGGGCGACGTCCTGGGGGGCGTCGATGCCCTGGTCCTTGGAGAACTGGCGCAGTTCGTCGATCTTGTTCTGGAGCTCGAGGAGGGGTTTTTCGAATGGCAGGGTGTAGGCGGCCACGGGGTTACCTTTTCTATTCCGCAATGGTGACGAGGGTGCCTTTGGGCAGGATGGTGTAGAGCTCTTCGATATCTCTGTTCAGCAGGCGGACGCAGCCGGCGCTGCTCTGTTTGCCGATGGAATCGGGATCCCACGTGCCGTGCAGGCCGTAGCCGGGCTGGTCGAGCGCCAGCCAATGGGTGCCGAGCAGGTTTTCGGGATCGCCGTAGGGGATCGCCTTGCCGCCGGGCTTGTGCCAGGGCGGATGCTCGATCTTGTCGACAATCTTGAACGTGCCGGTCGGCGTGATGCCGTTGGTGCCGGTGCTGACGCGGTAGCGCTTGAAGTATTTGCCGTCCAGCGTGAGCAGCAGGTCGTTGCGGCTCTTGCTGACCGCGACGGCGAAGACGTGGGTGTTGCCGTCGAGCAGGCGGATGTTTTCGCCGACGCGGATGTTGGCGCCCTGGATGTTGTTGGCCTTGGCGATCAGCGCGACGGGGGTGTTGTAGGTGGCCGCGAGCTTGCCGAGGTAGTCGCCGCTTTGCACGACATGCTCGACTTTTTCGGGCATGGGCCGTTGCGAGGCCAGGAGGGGCAGGGCCAGGTCGTTCAGGAAGGATTCGATCTCGGTATTGCCGGGGCTGGCCGCGAGGGCGTTGAGGGCGGTCTGGCGCGCGCTCTGGTAGTCGCCGCCCTGGAGCTGCTGGCGGGCCTGCGCGAGCAGCGCGGCGGCATCGCCGGATGCCGCCGGAGCGGGAGTTTCGGCCGCTGGCGCCGGGGCCGCGGCGGATGCCGGGGCGGTTTCCGGCGGAACCGCCACCGTCGGGACGGGCACCGGGGCGGGCGTGGCGACCACCGGCACGGGGGCCGGGGCCGGAACCGGTTCGACCGGCACCGGCAGCGGAGTGTCCGGCACCTGGACCGGCGGAATCTCCGCCTGGATGGGCGCTTCGGGAAATTCGACCGGTTCGGCGCTCTCCGTGCCGCGGTTGTTGAACCAATGCACGAGGACGATCAATCCGGCCAGCACGGCGACGATGACCGTGGCGATGAGCGCGGTCATGCAGCCGGCGCGGGATTTTTCGCGCTTCATGAGATAAATGTCGGGGGCGGGATTGGGTTGCATGGAGGCAGGCGGACTTTCAGGCCAGTTTATTGAGATCGCGCAGGACCAGGACCATGTCGGGATAGCGGTCTTCCGGGTTCTTGGCGACGCACTTCATGACGAGGTTGGCCAGGGCGACGGGCACGTTGGCATTGTACTGGCGGATGGGGGTGGGCGGCGTCCGGGGGTCGATCTGCGCGGCGCGGACCTGCTCGATCTTTTCGCCTTCATAGGGCTTGTGGAAGGTCAGCATTTCATAGCAGCAGATGCCGAAGGCGTAGATGTCGGCGCGGTCGTCGGCGGTGTGGTTGACGAGCGTTTCGGGCGGCACATAGGCCGTGGTGCCCGAGACGTTCGCCAGCTTCTTGAAGAACCGCTTGCGGGGAATGGCCAGATCGAAATCAATCAGCACCAGCCGGCCGTCGGGCTGGATCAGGATGTTTTCCGGCTTGATGTCCAGATGGAGGTAGCCGCGGGAATGGATATACTGGATCACGTTCGCCAGCTGCCGGATGAAAACCATCACGTTGTCCGTCAGCAGGGGTTCGCGGAAGAGGATCAGGTCGCGCAGGGTGCGCGATTCAATGTATTCCAGCACCATGTAGGGGGTTTTGCCCTCGTAGCCGGCCTTGACGAACGGCACGATGTTCGGGTGCGGCTTGGGGGTGTGGAGGCGCGCAAGCACCTCCCCGCCATGGAAAAAGCGGTGGCGGCTCTTGCGGTCCTTGGCCATGACCGCATCCAGGACGCGGATGACGTAGCGCGTCTGCTGGGCGTCGATCGCCACATAGAGTTTGGTCATGCCGCCGCCCGACATGGAGCGGGTGATGGAGTAGCCTGCAAATTCCTGGTTCATGGACGCCACTTCTACCGCAAAACGGGGGGGGAAGGCAATCCCTTGTTGGCGCGGGTTCTGGTTGTGTTCCGGCGGCGGCGCTGGCAAGATGCCAAGCCTATGTCAGAGAAGCGAAAGCATGAAATCGCCTGTCCGCTGTGCGGCCGGGAGCAGGCCGTGGAACTGTGGGATTCGATCGATGCCGGCCGGGATCCCGAGCTGCGCGAGGCGTTGCTGGCCGGACGCATCAACCGGGTGGAATGTGCGGGCTGCCGGAAGAGCTTCCGGATCGACAAACCGCTGGTCTACCACGACCGCGAGCAGGAGATCTTCATCCACTACGAACCGCTGGCGAACGGCCGCACGCTGGCGGAGGCCGAAAAAGGCTTTCAGGCCGCGCTGAAGGAACTGGAACGGCTGCTGCCGGACGATCTCTCGCCGCTGGAGGTGCACCTGGTGGTGGAGTGGAACGAACTGGTCGAGCGCATCTACCTGCTCGAGGAAGGGCTCGACGCCCGCCTGCTGGAGCACGTCAAGTACATGATGTTCCAGCAGAACCCCGGCAAGCTGTCGGCCGAAAAGAAGAACCTCCTTTTCGACGCGCAGGACTCCACCGACGAGCAGCTCTGCTTCGTGGTGCAGGACCGCGCCTCGAAGAAGCTCGAGGCCGTGCTGAACTTCGCCCGCGCCGACTACGAGGCGCTGGTGAACGTCTTTGATTCGGGCGAGCAACTCGCGCTGCTGGAGGAGCAGTTCCCGGGGCCGTATTACAGCGGCCGGCTGCGCTTTTTGCGCGACCAGGCCGAAGCCGGGGCGTGAGCATGGCGCGGGAGTCCCTCCAGCAGCAGCAGGTGCGCGCGCGGGCCATCCTGCGGCAGCTCCGGAAAACCTATCCGGACGCCAAATGCGAGCTGGACTGGTCCACGCCGCTGGAGCTGGCCGTGGCGACGATCCTCTCCGCGCAATGCACCGACAAGCGCGTGAACCTCACCACGCCGCCGCTCTTTCAAAAATACCGCACGGCGCGGGACTGGGCCGCGGCGCCGCAGGAGACGCTCGAGCGGGAATTCCATTCCACCGGCTTTTTCCGGAACAAGGCCAGGAACGTGCGCGCGCTGATGGCGCGGCTCGACGCGGACTTCGGCGGCGCGCTGCCGGACGATTTCGACACGCTGGTGTCGCTGCCGGGCATTGGCCGCAAGACCGCGAACCTGCTGGTGGCGACGGTGTTCGGCCGACCGGGCCTCGTGGTGGACACGCATTTCATCCGCCTTTCGAACCGGCTGGGCTTCGTGAAGAACGAGGATGACGCGGTGAAGATCGAGCGAGCGCTGCAGAAGATCGTGCCGGAAAAGGACTGGACGGACTGGTCGCACGCCATGGTGTTCCACGGGCGGCGCTGCTGTTTCGCGCGCAAGCCGGAATGCGCCCGCTGCCCGGTCCGCCGGCTGTGCCCGGCAGCGGCGCCGGCCGGCGGGATGAAACCGAAGTAGGGATGCATGGAGAACCGCAACGTCATCCGGTTTGCCTTCGCGGTCGGCGGGTTCACGATGCTCAGCCGCGTGCTGGGCATGGTGCGCGACGTGCTGACCGCGGGCTGGTTCGGGACGTCGCTGGCGATGTCGTCGTTCGTGGTGGCGTTCCGCATACCGAACCTGTTCCGCGCGCTGTTCGGCGAAGGGGCGCTGTCGTCCGCGTTCGTGCCGGTGTTCATGGCGTCTCGCCGGAACGAAGGCGAGGACGCGGCGTGGCAGCTGGCGCGGCGGGTGGTTACGCTGGTGGGCCTGGTGCTGCTGGGCATCGTGGCGCTGGGCATTCTCGGGCTGAGCGGGGCGCTGCACTGGCCCGGCGGCCTCGGCGAAAAGGCCGCGGCGGTGCTGCCGCTGGCGCGGATCATGCTGCCCTATGTCTTCTTCATCTGCATGGCCGCGCTGGCGATGGCCGTGCTGAACTCCTACCAGAAATTCGCGGTGTCGGCCTTCACGCCGGCGCTGCTGAACATCACCTGGATCCTGTCGGTGCTGTTCGTCATCCCGGTCGTGCAGGGTGGCGGGCGCCAGATCCAGGTGCTGGCGTGGACGGTGTTCGCGGCCGGCGCGGTGCAGCTGGCCTACCAGATTCCCTCGCTGCTGCGCGTGGGCTGGCGGCCGGGCTTCGACACGGATTGGCGCGACCCGCGCGTGAAGCGGGTCTTCATGCTGATGGGCCCCTCTGCGCTGGGCCTGGCGGTGAACCAGGTCAACGTGATGGTGAACAGCATGCTGGCCATGTGGGTGGGCACCTGGGCGCCGTCGGCGCTGTTCTACGCCGAACGGCTGATCTACCTGCCGCAGGGCATCCTCGCGACCTCGCTGGGCACGGTGCTGCTGCCGGTGCTGTCCGATTTCGCGGCGCAGCGGAAGCACGCGGAAATGCGCGAAGCCATCCACCACGGCCTGCGCACGCTGCTGTTTGTGATGACCCCCGCGGCGGTCGGCCTGTTCGTCCTCGCCGCGCCGATCGTGCAGATGCTGCTCGAGCACGGCTCGTTCGATCCGCAGAGCACGATGCTGACGGCGCGCGCGCTGTCGTTCTACGCGCCGGGGCTGATGGTATTCTGCCTGGCCAAGGTCTTCGTGCCCTCCTTCTACGCCCTGCAGGACACGCGCACGCCGGTGAAGATCGGGTTGTGCGCGGTGTCGCTCAACTTCACGCTCAACGTGCTGTTCGCGCTGACGCTGCCGCTCTACTGGCGGCATGCAGGCATGGCATTCGCGACGGTGATCGCCGAAGGCTTCAACGGCCTGACGCTGGCCTTTTTCCTGCGGCGGCGGCTCGGGCCCTTCGGCTTGCGCGGCATCCTGGCCGGGCTGGGGCGGGCGCTCGGCGCGGCGGCGGTCATGGCCGCGGTGGCGTGGTACGCCGAGCGCGTGCTGACGACCTGGCTCTACGCCTATCTGCCGCACAAGCTCGCGCAGATCACCGGCGTGCCCGCGGCCATCGCGCTGGGCATCGCGGTGTATTTCGGCCTTGCGCACCTCCTGCGCTTCCCGGAACTGGGCTTCGTGTTCGACGCCCTCCGCGCCCGGAAGCAGAAAAAAGCCGCGGCCTGAGGAGGGTCCCGCTCCCCCCATGCGGGGGCTCGCGGCTTGAGCCGGAAATCACCGGAAAAACGCCGCGAAAGCCCCATTTATGGGGGTTTTTGACCGTTTTCGACCTTGAGCCCCCCCCCTTGGGGACATAAGCCGCGATTCCCCGCATGGGGGGCCGCGGTGCGGCTTGTCTCAGGGCCGCAGGGCGCGCAGGTGATAGAAGGTGGCGGGGCTGGTGGGGGCGACATCGAAGCGCAGCGTGCCGCTTTGCAGGCGGTTGGTCTGGGCGACCTGGCGCCAGACGATGTCGGTGGCGGCGAACGTGCCTTCGTAGAGCCGCCACACGGAGCCGGAGGTCATCGCGCCGCAGGTGACTTGCGTGGCGCCGGGCGTGGCTTCGAAAATGGAAGCGCGATTGTTCGTCGCGGTGCCGGCGATGATTTCGTGGGTGTCGGTCACGCCGTCGCCGTCGGTGTCGTGGCCCCAGATCTGTTCGACCCATTCGGGGTGGTCGATGTAGGGGTTGCGGTTGTGCTGGTAGTTGGCGTAGACAAGCTCGTTCTTGTTGCTCTCGCGGGCGTCGGGCGGATCCAGGGCGTGCCAGAGCAGGAGCGTGGTGAGGCGGCCCATGCAGTTGGTGTCGGCGGGATTGTCGGAGAACCAGAGGGCCGTGGTGTTGGCCTCGCTGCCGTCGTAGCGGGTGGCCATGTAGAAGATGCCGCGGGCGACATTGCCCTTGGAGGCGTCCGGCGGCTCGAAGGAATCGGAATCCATCGAGGTTTGGGGCGCCGCATTGGTGGCGGGCGAGCGGTAGCCGGAGTCGGCGGGATCGCTTTCGTCGTAGTAGAGATTGCCGCGCAGGGCATTGACGTACTTGTCCTCGGCGAAGAGGTTGTGGACGTCGACCTGGTCGGGGCCCTCGTTGCCGAGGCCGCGGGATTCGGGCCAGCAGTGCTCCTTGTTCCAGCCGTAGGTGTCGTTGTAAAGCGCCTTGGCCATGGACGAGGTGGTGTTGTAGAGGAAGTAGACGTTGTTGGTGTTGGCCGGATCGGTGTGGAGCGCCTTCATGGCGTCGTTTTCCTGGTCGTCGGTCAACTGGACAGCGCCGGCGGAGATGATGTCGTGGAGCTGGGCCTTGAGCACGGCGCCGGTGAGGCCCAGGGCGTAGTAGTAGTAGGGGTAGATCGGCGTGACCTCGATGGAGAAGGCGCGCGAATTGGTGCCGTCCTTATCGCCGGCGTAGAACACGACGGGGAAGGTGCCGGTCTGCGTGGACGTGGGCGTCCAGGCGAACGCGGAGATGAGCTGGGTGGTGCCGGTCGCGCCGATGAACGCGGCGCCGGCGGGCAGGTTCGAAACCCACAGGCGGGTGGGGTCCACATTGGGTTCGGTGGCGGTGACCGTGAGGTGGATGGCGTTGCTGTAGGCGGTCACGGTGGAATTGGAGTCGGGCGAAAACAGGAGCGTCGGGGGTTCGGGGGCGGCGCCGCCGTAGGTGGTCCACGAAAGGTTGTCGATGGCGACCTGGCCGGCATCCTTGTTGTTCTGCCGGATCATCAGGGTGAAATTGCCCGCCTGGTTGATGGCGAGATCGCCGATGTGGTTGGTGATGTTCTGGCCGCCGCCTTCGATGGTCTGGCGCACGGTGCCGTTGATGACGACATCCACGCGGACGGAGGCGGTGAACATCTGCATCCAGTCGAAGGAGAGGTTGCCGCAGCCGCCGGTGATGGTGCCGGAGGCGACATAGGCGAGGTTGGTGCCCTTGTTCAGACCGGGCGTGGGGGCGTTGATGAACTTGTTGCCGCGGCACTGGAAATAGGTCCAGGTGGAGCCGTCCTGGCCCACGAAGGTGCCGTTGGTGTAGGTGCTGCCGGAGTAGGAAAAATTGGCGAAGGTCTCGCTGCCGGCGCGGGCGGTGCCGGCGAGGCCGGCCGCCAGCAGGCCAATCAGGGCAATGACGAGGCGGGACATAAGGGGGAAAAGATACCGGTTTCCCCGGCGGAAAGCCAAGGAAAAGCCGGGATGAAAACCGATGGTTGGAGCGGCCGGGGCCGACCGGCGGCGGTCTACCAGGAGGCGACGTTAGCGTCGATGTTGACGAAAACGATGTAGCGGTCGGTCGACGCGGAGCCTTCTTTCACCCGGGTGTTGGGGGCGAAGGTGTAATCGACACTCTCGATGCCGGTTTTTTTCCAGTGTTGGCCCGGCTCCAGGACGAAACCGTCCCATTCGGTCGACAAGGAGTTGACCACGACCGTGTAGGTGGACGCATTTTTGAATTCGAGCGGATCCGTTTCGTAATCTTCGCAACTGGTGAGGACGAATGCCAAGGCGGCCAGACATACAACGATCAGCGCTTTTTTCACGGGTTGCCTCCGGAGTGGGTTGAATTGTGTTCCTACTATGTGCCGGCCGGCGGGAGGGGTCAAGTGAAACCCGATTTTTATGGAAAACCGGCGGGTACAGAGGGCGGAACAGGTTCTCCCGGTTTTTGCCGGCGGGGCCGGTCCCGGGGCCATTCCGCTTGCAATCCGCGCTCCGGAACTCCACATTTGCGGCATGGACGATGCCAGATTCATGCGAAAAACCCTTGGCATGCTGGGAATTTTGACCGGAATGGTTGTGGCGGCCGGATGCGGATCGCGGGACGAATCCGCCACCGGGGGGGAGGTTGATTACATCGACGCCGCGGCGAAGGAGCCGCATGTCATCGGCTATGATCCGACCGGCCTGCCGGTCTACGGCGTCGACGCCAACGGCAACCCGACATATAAACCCGCCCCGCCGGAATGACCGGTGGTGGACGGGAGGGGACTCGAACCCCTAATCCTTGCGGAACCAGATCCTAAGTCTGGCGCGTCTGCCAATTTCGCCACCCGTCCGGGCGTGCGGGGGACATTAGAAGACCGGGTGGGATGGATTTCAAGTTAATTGAAAAGGGCTTTTTGGGGTTTGTCGGGAGCGGGGCGGGGATGGTAGTGTGCAGGGGTTTTAGAGAAGGAGACATTGATGAAGACCGTTTATGACGCCAAGGACATTTTGGGCATTCTGCCGCATCGGCATCCGTTCCTCCTGGTCGACCGGATCGTGGAGTGCAACAACCAGGATTGGATCGTCGGCATCAAGAACATCGCGGCCAACGAACCGTGTTTCCAGGGGCATTTTCCGGGCATGCCGATTTTCCCGGGGGTGTTGCAGCTGGAAGCGATGGCCCAGACGGCCGGCATCCTGCTCAACAAGGTGCTCGGCGCGGAAGGCAAAGTGTCCTACTACCTGGGGGTGGACAAGGCCAAGTTCCGCCGGCTTGTGATCCCCGGCGACCAGTTGCGCATGGAGATCAAGATCCTGAAGCTGCGCATGGGCATGGCGAAGGTCGAGGGCAAGGCCCTGGTGCACGGCGAACTGGCGTGCGAGGCGGAAATGATGTTCGGCGGGGGCAAGTAGGCATGGGGGTGACGATCCATCCTCTGGCGGTGGTCCAACCCGGCGCCGAACTGGGCGCGGACGTGACCATCGGACCGTTCTGCGCGGTCGGGCCGAACGTGCGCCTGGGCGACCGGGTGGTGCTGCGTTCGCATGTGAACGTGGAGGGCCACACGACGGTGGGCGCGGGCTGCGAAATCTGGCCCTATGCCAGTGTCGGCGGCAAGACCCAGGACTTGAAGTACAAGGGCGGGGCGCCGCGCCTGGTGGTGGGCGAGAACACCGTGATCCGCGAATGCGCCACGCTGAACTGCGCCACGTTCGACGGCGGCGAAACCCGCGTGGGATCGAAGTGCCTGATCATGGCCTATTGCCACGTGGCGCACGACTGCATTGTGGGCGACCGCGTGATCATGGCCAACAACGCGACGCTGGCCGGGCACATCGTGATCGAGGACGACGTGATCCTGGGCGGCCTGACGGGCGTGCACCAGTTCGTGCGCATCGGCCGGATGAGCATCCTGGGCGGCTATACAAAGGCCGTGAAGGATGTGCCGCCATACATGATGGCGGACGGCGATCCGCTGAAGGTGTACGGCCTGAACAAGGTCGGGCTCGAGCGGCATGGCGTGGCGCCGGAAGCGCAGCAGGCCCTGAAGGAAGCCTATAAAATCGTGTTCCGTTCGGATTTGACGGTGGCCAAGGCGCTGGAACGCATCGAAGCGGAAGTGGCGCCCCTGCCGGAAATCCTGAATTTCGTGAAATTCATCCGCACGAGCGAACGAGGGATATCCAGATGACGAAGCGCGGGCTAGGCTGGGCGGGGATGGCGTGGGCGCTGGGGACCGTGCTGGGCTGGGCGCAGCCGGCGCCGCCGCCGGGCACGGATGCGTCCGCCGGACAGCCGGCGCCGGCGCCGCGGTTCCTGGCCCCGGCCTTCCAGGCGGCGGCCGCATCGGCCGAATCGGCCCCGGTGGCCCCGGCCGCCGCGCCGCGCTCGGGCGGCACCGTCCAATTCAGCTTTGAGCAGGCGGACATCCGGCTGGTCACGCAAATCGTCGGCAAGCTGACCGGCAAGAAGTTCGTGGTGCCGGAAGGGGTCACGGGCAAGGTCAGCATCCTGGTGCCGGGCAGCATCCCGGTCGAGGAGGTGTATCCGCTGTACTTGAACACGCTCGAGGCCAGCGGGTATACCGTGGCCGAGCGGGACGGCGTTTGCCAGGTGGTCGCGCTGCCGGCCGGACCGGCGCTGCCGACCAGCTCCGGCACCAGCGGCGGCCTGGTCACCAAGCTGATCCAGTTGAAGAACGTCAGCGCGGCGGACGTGAAGAAAAGCTTCGAGCCGCTGGTGCGCGGCGGCAAGGAAGGCGCGCTGGAAGTGTTCGTGCCGGGCAACCACCTGATCGTCACCGACACGGCCGCCAACGTGGCGCGGCTGGAGGGGTTGGTGGCGGAAATCGACAAGCCCGGTTCCGGCAGCGTGGTCGAGGTTGTGCCGCTCAAGTTCGCCAGCGCCGAAGCCGTGGCCGAGCAGTTGCGCGCGACGTTCGGGGCCGCGGACAGCGCGGTCAACAAGATCAACCGCCATTTCGAGCAGGTGGCCGGCGGGACCGGCGAACTGCCGACGGATTTCACCGTGGTTTCCGCGCCGCAGGCCAACAGCCTGATCCTCGTGGGCCTGCCCATGCAGCTGGCGGAGACCAAGCGCATCATCGAGAAAATGGACGTCGAGAATCCGAACGGGTTCGGGCGGCTGAACGCGATTTTCCTGAAGTACCTCTCGGCGGAGGAAGCCTCCAAGAGCCTGAACGCCCTGCTGGGCAAGGCTCCGGCCACGGAAGGTGCGCCGGTGCAGCGGGACATCGCCATCGAACCGAGCGTGGCGAACAACGCCCTGCTGGTGGACGCCTCGCCGCAGGATTTCGAATACGTGCGGCGGCTGGTGGAGCGGCTGGATGTCGTGCCCCAGCAGGTGCTGGTGGAGGTGCTGATCGCCGAGGTCAACCTCGAGAAGGGGCAGGACGTGGGCGTGGAGCTGTTCGGCATCGACCAGCCGACCGGCAACGGGACCGGGGCCTTCGGGCGGTCGCGCTACGGGGCGACGGATTCGGCGTTCAACATCCTGACCAACTTCGCCTTCCCGCAGGGCTTTGCGGGCGGGATCATCAGCGGCACGTTCACGGGCCCGAACGGCACGGTGTACAACCAGATCCCGCTGTACCTGCGGGCAGTGGCCGGCGAAAACAACCTGAAGATCCTCTCGAACATCCCGCTCTGGGCGCAGAACAACCTTGAAGCGTCGGTGAGCGTCGTCGAGAACATCCCCATCCTGAAATCCTCCGTCGAGGGTTCCGGTTCCGACCGGGACTACATCCAGAACATCGACCGGCAGGACGTGGGCATCAAGCTGACGCTGACGCCCCACGTCAACCCGGAGCGGGAAATCCAACTGGATCTCAATCCCAGCATCGAATCCGTGGTGGAGCAGAGCGACGCGGCCCTGCAGTACACGCCGACCATCGCCAAGCGCGAGGTCAAGACCACGGTGACGGTGCCCGACCGCGCGACCGTCGTGCTCAGCGGCCTGATCCGCGAAGACACGTCCAAGATCACCAGCAAGGTGCCGCTGCTGGGCGACATTCCATTCCTCGGCGCGCTGTTCCGTTCCACGAGCGATTCCAAGAAACGGACGAACCTGCTGATTTTCGTGACGCCGCGCATTGTGACGGACATGAAGATGGCCGAGGCGGAGAAAGCCCGCCTGGAACACGCCGCCAGCCTCCACGATGCGACCCAGGAATTGAACGAGCCCAATCCGGAGGCCGAGCAGGCGGCCCAGAAGGCCGCGGATGACAAGGCCCGCCAGAACGCCGCCGCCGAGAAGGCCCAGCAGAAAGCCGCCCAGAAGAAGCCGCGGATGGGCGGTCAGCGATGAGCGATGCGGCTCCAGGGCGGCCGGCGCTGGAACGCATCGAGGAGGAATGGCTCGATCCGGCGTTGATCGAGGCCGTGCCGGTGGATTGGGTCCGGCGGAATGCGCTGGTGCCCTTCCGTTGGAACGGGCAGGTGGCGATCGCCGGGGCGGAAACCGCCGCACTCCAGGCGTACGAGGATTTATCGCTGCTGCTGGGCACGGAGGCCGTCTGGGTGACGGCGCCGGCGGCGGAGATCCAGCGCGCGATCGACCGGTGCTATTTCCGCCGCGCCGGACAGGCGGGCGAGGCCGCCGCCCAGGCCGGACAGGCGGCCACGGCCGAGGGCGCGGCGACGCCCGTGCCGCGCGAGGCTGACGACCTGCTGGCCGGCAGCGCCGATGCGCCGGTCGCGCATTACGTCAACGTGGTGCTGCTGGAAGCCGTCAAGCGCGGGGCATCGGACATCCACATCGAACCTTTCGCGAACGCCCTGGCCGTGCGCTACCGCATTGACGGCCTGCTTTACGAACAGCCCAGTCCGCCGCGCCACTTGGAGAGCGCCCTGACGGCGCGGCTGAAGGTCATGGCCAAGCTCGACCTGGCCGAAAAGCGCCTGCCGCAGGACGGGGTGGCGCGCGTGCGCGTCGGCGCCCGCGAGATCGATGTCCGCGTGTCCAGCGTGCCGGTGGCCGAAGGGGAGCGGATCGTGCTCCGCCTGCTGCACCGCGAGTCCACGCGCTATTCCCTGAACGAACTCGGCATGGCGCCGGCCATGCTGGCGCAGTTCCGGGGCATCCTGCGCGAGCCCCACGGCATCGTCCTGGTGACCGGCCCGACCGGCAGCGGCAAGACCACCACGCTGTATGCCGCCCTGCGCGAACTCGACACGGCCCATCTCAACGTGCTGACGATCGAGGATCCGATCGAATACCAGCTGCCCAACATCGGCCAGATGCAGGTGCACCCCAAGATCGGCCTGACGTTCGCGCGCGGGCTGCGCCACATCCTGCGCCAGGACCCGGATGTCGTGCTCGTCGGCGAAACCCGCGACCTGGAGACGGCGGAAATTGTCGTGCGCGCCTCGCTGACCGGCCACCTGGTGTTCACGACCCTGCACACCAACGACGCGGTTGGGGCCGTGACCCGCATGGTGGACATGGGCATTCCGCCCTACCTGCTCGCCTCGGCTTCGCGGGCGGTGCTGGCCCAGCGGCTGGTGCGCTGCCTGTGTCCGCGCTGCCGGCGCGAAGCCGTGCTGACCGCGGCGGACGCCGTGCTGCTGGGACAACCGAAGCTGGCCGGCCGGACCGTCTGGGAGGCCGCGCCCGGAGGCTGCGCCGAGTGCCTGGGCGGCTACAAGGGCCGCACGGGCATCCATGAACTGCTGGCGGTGACGCCGGCGCTGGCGGAAGCCATCCGCACGAACCTGCCGCCGGCGGAATTGCGGCGCATGGCCGTGGCCGCCGGCTTCCGCGACATGCTCGATGACGGCGTGGACAAGATCCTGGCCGGCACGACTTCGGTGGCGGAAGTCCTGCGGTCCGCGGGCGCGCGGCGGGAATAGCAGGGACGCGCCGGCATGACGACGTTCGAATTCAAGGGCTATGATGCCGCCGGCCGGGCGCAATCCGGCCTGATCGAGGCCGCCGACCTCAAGGATACCCGCAAGCGGCTGGCCGCGCTCGGCATCCTGCCCGAAAACCTGCAGACGGCGACCGGCACGTCGGTCCGCAAGACGCGGAAATCCGCGGCGTTCTCCGCCGCGGTCCGCACGATGTTCTACCGCGAATTGGCGGCCTTGCTGGGTTCCGGCGTGGCGCTGGTGCCCGCGCTGGACGTGATTTTGCAGGCGCCCGAACTGAACCAGGCGCGGACGCTGCTGGCCGCGGCGCGCGACACCGTGCGCGAAGGGCGGCCCCTGAGCGCCGCCATGGCCGCGGTTTCGCCCCAGGTTACGCCTTTCGAGCAGGCGGTGATGGAAGTGGGCGAGCGCACCGGCGGCATGAACGCGGCTCTCGAGCGCCTGGCGACCTTCCTCGAGGAACAGGAAAAGCTGCGCGAAAAGCTGCTGACTTCGCTGCTCTATCCCTGCGTGGTGGTGACGCTGGCGGTGGTGATCGGCGGGCTGGTGCTGGTGTTCCTGCTGCCGATGGTGCAGCGGCTGTTCACCGAGGCGCACCTGCAGCTGCCGCTGCTGACGAAAATCATGCTGGCGGGCGGGCGCACGCTGGGTGCGCTGCTGCTGCTGCTGGCCGCCGCGGCCGCCGCGGGCAGCGCCTGGTTCCGCCGCCGCCTGCAGGCGGATGCCGATCTGCGCCTGCGCGTGGACCGGCGTGTGTTTTCCATTCCGCTCATTGGCGGCGGCTGGCGCAACCTGGCCAGCCTGCGCTTCGTGCGCGTGCTGGGGCTGCTGCTGGAGCGCGGCGTGAGCCTGATGGAAAGCGTGCCGATGGCCGGCCGCGCCTCGGGCAGCGCCTGGCTGGCCGACTGCGCCCGCCGCGAAACGGAAGCCATGGGGCAGGGCAAGCCGCTGGTCGAGGTAATCCGCGGCATCCGGCCGCTGCACCCGTCGCTTGCCGCGTGGGTGCAGGCCGGCGAGGCCGGCGGCAACCTGACGGGACTGCTCGACAACGCCGCACAGCGGTTCCAGCAGAGCTGGGACCGGCTGGCCAACCGCGGCATGATGGTGCTGGAAATCGGGATGACGCTGGTGGTGGGCCTGTTCGTGACGCTGATCGCCTTGGCCGTGCTGCTGCCCATCCTGCAGATGAACAAAGGATTCGTTCCATGATTTGGTGGCTCTACAACCTGCTGTTTCCGGTGGTTTTCGCCTGCCTGCTGCCGCATTTCGCCGTCCGCATGCTGCGGCGTGGGGGCTACGGCCGCGACTTTTCGCAGCGCTTCGGGTGGTATGGCGCCGCCGCGGCCGCGCGGCTGGCCGCGCCCGGCCGGCCGGTCTGGATCCAGGCCGTCAGTGTCGGCGAGCTGGCCGTGGCGTTCTCCTTCATGGACGAGCTGCGCCGCCGCGATCCGGCCGTGCGCTTCGTGCTGACGACCAACACGTCCACCGGCCACGCCCTCGCGCTCCAGAAGATCCAGGCGCCGGACGTCACGCTCTATTTCCCGATGGACGTGCCGTGGGTGATGCCGCGCGTCCTGCGCCGCATCCGGCCGTCCGCCGTCGTGCTGGTTGAGAACGAGATGTGGCCCAACCTGATCCGCTACGCGCGCAAGCAGGGCATTCCCAGCGTGATGATCAACGGCCGGATTTCGGCGCACTCGTACCAGGGCTACCGCAAACTCCGCTTCATCACCCGCCGGCTGCTGCCGCAGATCCACGGGTTCTGCGTGCAAAGCGAGACCGACCGCGCGCGCCTGCTGGCGCTCGGCGCGCCGCCGGACCGCGTCGAGGTCGCCGGCAGCGCGAAGTACGACATCGGCCCCACGGCGCCGACGGCCGAGGCGCGCGCCTGCGCCCTGCTGGCGAAGCTGGGCCTGAAGCCGGGGCATCCGGTGCTGGTCGGCGGTTCGACCTGGGCGGGCGAGGAGGAGGCGCTGCTGGACTTCTACCGCGCCGCGAAGCCCGCGTTTCCGAACCTGCTGCTGGTGCTGGTGCCGCGCCACGCCGAGCGGCGCGACGAGGTGCTCGCGCAGATCCGCGGGCGCGGGCTGAGCGTGATCCAGCGCAGCCAGTTTCCCGATGCCGCGCCGCCGCCGGCGCAGCGGCCCGACGTGTTGTTGGTGGACACCACCGGCGAGCTGCGCGGATTCTACGCCGCCGCGGACGTGGTGTTCGTCGGCAAGAGCCTCACGCAGACCGGCGGGCAGAACCCCATCGAACCGGCGAAGGACGGCAAGCCCATCGTCGTCGGGCCGCACATGGAGAATTTCGCGACGATCGCCGACGAATTCACCGCGGCGCGCGCCTGGCTCCAGGCGCGGGACGCCGCGGAACTCCAGGCGCACCTGCGGCGCCTGCTGGGCGATGCCGCCGAGCGCGCGCGGTTCGGCCGCGCCGCCGCGGAACTGGTCGCGAACAAGGCCGGCGCCACGCGCCTGATGGCCGACCGGGTCCAGGCCGTCCGCCTGAAGGATTAGGCCCGCCGCCCCCATGCGGGGAAGCGCGGCTCAAGGTTCGGCGGCCGTTTTTCCACACTATGGAAAAACTTTGAGGAATTTTTCCACACTCGCGAATTCTAATATCAAGTGCAACAGAGTGCCCAAGGCCTGTCCGGTTCGATACGATCGAACCATGCAAAACAGGAGACAAACCTTGGGCTACACCCATATTAGCATAAGCGAGCGGGAAATCATCATGGTGGGGCAACA
>CAZMOR010000026.1:0-4198 GCA_964567795.1 uncultured Verrucomicrobiota bacterium | reverse complement strand
GCCACGGGGTCGTAGCTCAATTGGTTAGAGTACCAGACTGTCGATCTGGGTGTTGCGGGTTCAAGTCCCGTCGACCCCGCCACTTGAAAACCGAACCTCCGAGCGATCGGAGGTTTTTCTTTGACGTGAAGCCGTCCTTCGCGCCAGGGTGCAGCTTGATTGACGGGGCGTGGCTCAGCCTGGTAGAGCGCAAGGTTTGGGACCTTGATGTCGCGGGTTCAAATCCCGCCGCCCCGATTCCCCGCTTGCCGCGGGTTCCCCGCCCCGGCGGGCTCGCCTGCGGCGGGAAATCCCGCCGCCCCGAATACCCTCCCATCCGCCGCACGGTGGCCCCCCATGCGGGGTCTCGCGGCTCATGCCCTCGCGTCACCGTTGCGCGCTCCCGGAGGCCGGATAAACGCCGCGAAAGGGCCTTTTTGGGGCCTTTGGAGGCATTTTTGGGCCATACCCCCCCCTTTGCCCCTTGCACCGCTCGCCCCCCCTCCCAGGGGGGTATAAGCCGCGATTCCCCGCATGGGGGCCGCCGTTCTGCCGCCCAGCCCAGCCGGCCATGAAAAACGCCGCGCCCGGTGAAGGGCGCGGCGTGCGCGCAGCGGCCGGGCCGCTTACGGAATCACAACACGGTAGTACCGCTTGATGTCGATCAGCGTGTTCGTGTCCGTCAGCGTGATGCTGCCGCCGGTGCCGACCTTGCTGTCCACGTTGCTCCACAGGACCGGGAATTCCCAGATGTTCGAGCTGAACTGCATCTGGTAGGTCTGGCCCGCCACCGACGGCAGCGTGGCCGAGGCCGGCGAGCCGATGGTCATCGTGAACGCGCCCATGTCCGGCAGCGGGTAGACGGTGATGCCGATGGTTTCGGCATCGCCGCCATCCTTGTCGGCGGCGTTGAAGGTCACGCTGAAGAGGCCCGTCGGCGAAGCGCTCGTCCACAGGAAGGTGCCGTTCTGGTTGGTCGGATAGAAGGCCGCGCCCGCCGGCAGGTTGCTGGCCGTGAGGGTCACGGCATCCGCTTCGGTCGGCGTGGCGCTCACCTGGAATTGCAGCGTCTCGCCCAGGAACACACTCTGGTCACCGATGGCGCCCAGCACCGGCGGCGTACCGGAGGCCGCCGCGGTCACGACGCTCGTCACCGCGGAATAACCGCTGTTGGACGAGACGTTGTAGGCCAGGACCCGGTAGTAATACGTCACGCCTTCGGTCAGGCCGGTGACGGCGTAGGTCGTCACGTCGGCCACGTCGCGGTTTTCATAGCCGGGCACGTAGTCGTTGACGGTTTCGCCGGCGCCGATGGTGAAGTCCGGCGTAAACTTGGCATACGTGCTGGTGTCACTGCTGGCCCAGTTCGCGGGGGTTCCAACCAGTTGCAGCAGGGCCGCTTTGGAGCCCGTGGTGCCGTTGGCCGACGAGTATTGATAGTTGTCCAGATTTCCGAGCGACACGATCGTATAGGTGTCCGTGCTCAAGCCGCTGGGAATCATGGAATTGTTGGCCGTGACGGCTCCGCTGGCGATCCATGGGGCGGCCGAAGCCCAGCCCACGCCGCAGAGGAATTGCGGGCTGTTGGTGCTGCCTTGATACGCCAGGATGTTGTCCCCGGAAGTCGACAGGCTGAAATTCGCGTTATATACGAATCCATTCGCCGTGGCCGAGCGGTAGGACAGGACCGTTCCGGCGGTGATCGCGCCCGGCGCGGTATAGGTGACGATGCCTTCGCCCGTGCGCCAGACGCCGTTGGTCCACCCGTTGTCGGTGAAGTAGATCACCGTGCCGGCATCCAGATCCACCAGCGGAACAGCATCAAAGCCCTTGTTGGTGCCGTTGGTATCGGCATTCACCGTCACAATCATCAGGTCGCCGGCGCTCAAAGTCGCCGCGCGGCGGACAACGCCATGGCGGAACGCCGCATTCGTGGCCACATCCAGCCGGTAGCCGGTGGCGTTGGCCGAAGACAGCCAGTTGGCGTTGAACTGCGTGGCCTGGATCGAGCTTGCCGCCTGGATCACGGGGGCCAGCAGTTCCGTGCTGCCCGAATTCACGGTGATCGCAACGGCTTCGCTGTCGCTGCCGTCCTTGTCCGTGGCATAGAACGTCACGGTGTAGACGCCCGTCGGCGAGGCGCTGAGCCACTGGAAGGTGCCGTTTTCGTTCGTGGCGTTGAAGGTCGCGCCCGCCGGCAGGTTGCTGGCGGTCAGGGTCACCGTGTCGCCGTCCGTCGGTGTGGCGGCCACCTGGAACTGCAGGTTGCTGCCGACCCCGACGGACTTGCCGCCGATCGCGCCGAGCACCGGCGGAACGTTCACGCCCGCAGCGGTCGTCACGTTCGTGGTGCCCGAATAGGCGCTGTTGGACGAAACGTTGTAGGCCTTGGCCCGGTAGTAGTAGGTCACGCTTTCCGTCAGCCCCGTCACCGCAAACGTCGTCACGTTGCCGACGTCCCGGCCTTGATATCCGGGCACGTACCGGCGCGCCGCGGCCGATTGCGTGATCTGGAAATTATCCAGATAGAACCGGTTCTTGGACAATCCGCTGGCCGTGATTTGAATCTTGGACAGCGCCGTCCCGCCGGTGATTTCGATGGTCTGCGTCGTCAGGGCGGCCGGCGGCGTGATGTCGCCACCCACCTGCGTGAAGGTGGAACCGTCGGGGGCATGCATTACCTGCACCGCGCCAACGTCCGTGCCGTACTGTCCCAGGTCGAACGTCAGCGTCGCCACCCCGCCATTGGCGGACAGATCCACCGTGGGCGTGGTCAGGTAGCCCTTGGCGCTGCTGGAACCCATCTTGGCGGTGCCGGCGTTTTCATACGCCTTCGCCCCCGTCCACCCGGCCGTATGCATGTAGGCATCGAGATTGGTGCTGACATCGGTGGCCCCGTTCGTGTGCGTATACAGCGAGAAATCCTCGCTCAGGTTCGTCAGGCTGGCGCCGCCGCCGCTGGTGAAGCCGGCATTGGTCGCCACATCCAGGTAGTAGCCCGTCGCGTTGGACGAGGCCAGCCAGTTGGCGTTGAACTGGTTCGCCAGCACGTCGCTGGCGGCCTGGATGACCGGCGCCAGCAGTTCGGGCACGGGTTCCGTGACCGTGATGGCCACGGTCTGCGTCACGGCCACGAGGGCGTCATAGGCCACGAATGTGGCGGCATAGGCGCCTGTCACCGTGGGCGTCCAGGTGAAGGTGCTCTGGATCGGCGCCGTGCCGCTGGCCTCCGGGAAGCTCGCGCCGGCCGGGGCCGCATTGGTGAACACGCCGACACTTTCCACGTCGGAATCGCTCACGGTCACCACGAACGACAGGAGGTTGCTCACGCCCACGCTCTGGTTGGTGCCACCCGCCACGCTGATGATCGGGGCATGGTTCACCGCTGCCCCGCCGCCGCACCCGCCAATGATCACGTCGTCGAGTGCAAGATTGCCGCTCGCCTTGGTAAAGGTGAAACGCAACTGGCTAAGCCCATCTGCAAGAACCACCGATTGCGTCGTGGCCGTTGTGGCGAGAGATGTCAAATCCACGACGGTACTCCAAGACGAACCATTGTAGCCCTCAATGAGCAATGTACTTGTCATCGTGGTTCCCTGCCCCTTGTACCAGAACGATAGATTGGTCGGGGTGTTCAAGGCCGGGGTGACGATCTGGTCACCAGTGGCATCCATTTTCAAGGATGGCGAAGCCAGGCCGTAATTTCCCGCGGAAGTGTAGGTCGCACCAATACCCGTGAAGCTCCAGCCCGAAGGTGCGTTCGTACCGTCAGCAGAGCCTTCATCGATAATGTTGGCCGGCACGCAGTCGTTGACGGTGATGGTGATGGCTTCGGAATTGGTGCCGTCCTTGTCGGCGGCGTAGAACGTGACGGCATAGGTGCCCGTCGCGGAGGGCGCGGTGCCGGAGAACAGGCAGCTCGCCGCGGCGGCGTTGGTGGCGCCCGCGAACGTGGCCCAGGCCGGGATGCCGTCGGCCCACAGGCGGACGGTGTCGCTGTCCACCGAGTCGGAGGCGGAAACGGTGAAGGCCAGGAGCTGGTTGGTCGAAACCGTCTTGTTGCCGACCAGGTCCAGGTCGGGCGGATAATTGCTCGGCGTGTAGGCCGTGGCGTTGGCCACCACCAGCGCGAAGTCCTGGTCCAGCGACCCGCCGTAGTTCGGCACGCCGTCGGAGTTGATGTTGTAGCCGCTCACGGCGATCTGCACCAGCCCGGTGG
>CAZMOR010000025.1:0-22879 GCA_964567795.1 uncultured Verrucomicrobiota bacterium | reverse complement strand
GACGAACTGTGGCTCATGGTGAACCGCCACAATCGAGCTTCCATTGCGTTCTATGAGCGGGTGGGCTTCCGCAAGACCGGTGAAATGCAAACGGGCATCGGGGCCGGATTCGTGCTGGACGACTGGCGGATGGCCAAGCCGGTGCGGCGGTTGCCGGCGACATGAGGTTTCCAATATTAGGATTGAAGGGCCGGAGGGGGTGGCGCATACTGTCCAATCGATATCCCCATGGCCGGGTGCGGCGCAGCGGGACAAGCTAAAGGCCAACACTATGATTCAGAATAAGAAGGTTTTCATCACTGGCGGGGCGGGCTTCATCGGGTCGACCCTGATCGGCAAGTTGATCGAGCACAACCAGATCGTGGCCTACGACAACCTGGCGCGCAATGCCTTGCAGGGCAAGGCCTGGAAGGATCACAAGAACCTCCAATTGATCGTGGGCGACGTGCTGGACTACGAGAAGCTTTCCAAGGCCATGGCGGGCGCCGACATCGTGGTGCATTGCGCGGCGATCGCCGGCATCGACACGGTGGTCAAGAATCCAGTCATGACCATGCGGGTGAACATGGTGGGCTCGGCCAACGTGCTGGAGGCGGCCTCCAAGCTGGAGCATTGCGACCGGGTGGTGTGCTTCTCCACCAGCGAAGTGTTCGGCACCAATGCCTTCCGTTCCTCGGAAATGGACAAGACGTCGATCGGCACGATCGGCGAAGCCCGGTGGACGTACGCCGTGAGCAAGCTGGCCGAGGAACATCTGGCCATCGCGTATTTCCAGCACCAGTGGCTGCCGGTGGCGGTGGTGCGGCCGTTCAACGTGTACGGGCCGGGCCAGGTGGGCGAAGGCGCGCTGCGCACGTTCGTCCAGCGGGCGCTGAAGAACGAAACGATCACGATCAACGGCGACGGCACGCAAATCCGCGCCTGGTGCTTCGTGGACGACATGGTGCGCGGCACGATGCTGTGCATGGAGCATCCCAAGGCCATCGGCGAGTCGTTCAACATCGGCAACCAGCGGGCGGTGACGACGATCTACGGCCTGGCGAACACGGTGATCCGGGTGCTGAACTCGAAATCCAAGATCGAATTCGTCTACAAGGACTACGCGGACGTGGAACTGCGCATCCCCAATGTCGCGAAGGCGCGGGAACTGATCGGGTTCGAGGCCGAGGTGGACCTGGACGAAGGCATCCAGCGCACGGCCGAAGCCTATCGCGCGCAGATGTGAGTTCCGCATGCCGCCTGCCGCATCCAGCCCGCCGCGCAGCATCTGCGTGGCCATCATGTGCTACAACGAGGCGGCCAGCCTGGAGCATGTGACCGGGGAAATCCGCCGGGAACTGGACCGGCTGGGCGGGGACTACGAGATCGTCATCATCAACGACGGCAGCGTGGACGGCAGCCGGGAGATCGCCGACCAGTTGGCGCGGGAGCTGCCCCGCGTGCGGGTGGTGCATCATCCGGTGAACCTGGGGCTCGGAGCGGTGTACCGCCAGGGGTTCACGTGCGGAACCAAGGAGCTTGCCACGATATTTCCGGCGGACGGCCAGTTTGAGCCGGCGATCATCGGCCAGTTCATGCGGCGGTTCGACGAAGCGGACATGGTGCTGGGCTACATTCCGGAATACCGGAAAAACCGGTCGGTCGCGGCGCGCGTGTTTTCGTGGGCGGAACGGACGCTGTACAAGATTTTGTTCGGACATTTTCCCGATTTCCAGGGCATCATGATGTTCCGGCGGGCCCTGGTGGACACGGTGCCGCTGACCTCGACCGGCCGGGGCTGGATGATCCAGATGGAATTGATCCTGCGGTTTCTGAAAAAAGGCTACCGGGTGATGGGCGAGCCCACGGGCATCCGGGCGCGGATGAGCGGGACCTCGAAAGTGATGAATCTGCGGGCGGTGATTTCCAACCTGCGCCAGGTGTTCGTGCTGCGCTGGTATCTGTGGAAGTCAAACGAGGCGCCGCCGGCTGGCCAGAACTAGCCATGGCGCGCGCGTCCTTGAAATCCTGGGTGGGGGTGGCGCTGAGCCTGGTGTTTCTGGGTCTGGCCCTGCGCCACGTGGAATGGTCCGGAGTGTGGTTGTCATGGCGGGGGGCGCGCATCGACCTGCTGCTGCTGGGCACGGGGCTGCTGATCGCGAGCTGGGGCATCGCCGCCCTGCGCTGGCGGGTCCTGCTGACGGGCGTGGCCGGCCTGCGGATCCGGGACACGTTCGCGTTCATCATGATCGGCTATCTGGCCAATTCCGTGCTGCCCTTGCGCCTGGGCGACCTGGCGCGGGCGAGCCTGATTGGCCGCAAGAAGGAGGCCGGCATCAGCCGCGCGCTGGGGAGCATTGCCATCGAACGGCTGATGGACGTGCTGATGCTGGTGGCGCTGACGCTGGGCCTGATGCGGGTGCTGGCCATTCCGGCCCCGATCCAGGCCGGCTTGACCGGCATGGTGACCATCGGCCTGATCGGGCTGGTGGGCTTGATGGTGGTTTCGCTGAACCGGAGCCATTTGCCAAAACTGACGCTGTGGCTGGCGCGGATCATGCCGCACAAGCTCGCCGACCGGGTTCTGACCTTGCTGGGCAATTTTTCATCCGGCGCGGATGTGCTGCACCGGCCGGCGGGTTTCCTGGCCGTCGTGGCCTTGTCGGCCGGGGTTTGGCTGACGGCCGGCCTGGGGACGCTGGCCTGGGTGACGGCCTTTCACCTGCCGGTGCCGTGGTACGCCGGTTTCTTTGTGCTGGTGATGGTCAATCTGGGTTCGGCCATTCCATCCTCGCCCGGCTATATCGGCGTCTATCATTATCTGGCGATGCTGGCGCTGTCGCTCTGGACGCCGGACCGGAGCGCGACCTTGGCCTATGCCATTGGCACCCACGCGTTGAACATGCTGGCGAACGTGACGCTGGGGAGTTGGTTCCTCGCGCGCGAAGGGGTTTCGCTGCGCAGCCTCAAGAGCGGGAACTAGCGCCGGCCGGCGCCGGTGCGCGTGCCGCTTGCGGCCGGCCGGCGGGATTGATACGCTCCCGGCCATGAACGAAAGCACCGCTTCTACCGTTGCCACCTCCGGTCAGCCAGCCCCGGCTTGCCGGCTGGGCCGGGGCCTGGTGGTGTTCCTGCTGTTGCTGCAGATCTGGTCCCGCTATCTGCCGTCACCCATGGCGGTGCTGGTCGGCGATGATTGGGCCAACCTGGCGCGCAGTTCCTTCTATGCCTCGTGCCAGGACGCGGCCCTGACCGGGCTGCAGGATCCGCACCGGCCGTTGAGCATGCTGGCCGTGGAGGTGGCCTTCCGGCTGTTCGGCACCCATCCGCGGGCCTGGACCGCGATCTCCTTGTTGTCCAACTCGCTGCTACTGCTGCTGCTGGCGAAGATGGCCTTGGAACTTACCGGCCGGCGCTGGGTCGCCGGCGCGGCCGGCATTCTTTTTGCCTTTCTGCCGAACCTGACCCAGACCTATCACTGGTCCACGCAAGTTTTGAATGAAGTCACCTGCGCCCTGGTGTTTTATGCGCTGAGCGCGTGGCTGTGGATCGCCCACGTCCGCCGCGGCGGAGCCTGGCGCCTGGCGGTTTCCGTCCTGGCCTACGGGGTGGCGTTGTTCTCCTACGAGGCAGGCATTCTCCTGCCGGCGGCCTACGTGATCCTGCTGGCCTGGCGCCGCGAGCCCGTGCGGAGCTTGTTGCGGATGCTGCCGTTCGGCATGGTGTTCCTGGCCTATGCCGCGTGGCGGGCCACGAACGCCTTTGGTTTGAACCAGACGTGGCATTATCCGCCGCACATGCAGGCCGGCGTGACGCTGTGGGGCCTGGCGTGGAACGCCCGCCAGGTGGCGCAGTGGTGGCTGGGGGATCATCTGCTGGGCGCCATGCTGAAGGGCATGCAAAGCTTCGCGACCCTGGCGCCCTGGACGCGCCGGTTGCTGTTTGCCGGGGACGCCGCGGTGGTGCTGCTGGCGGGCTGGGTGTTGCGGCGCCTGGCCGGCGCCGGAAAGAGCGGTCCGGAGACGCGTCCGTTTTCCGGCGGGCAGGTGCTGGGATTCGGACTGGTATGGCTGGCCGCGGTCTGGGCGATCAATGTCGTGTCCTATGCGGCGGGCCGGTTGAATGTGCTGCCGGCCATCGGCGTGTGCATCCTGGTGGCGGGTCTCACGGAGCGCTGGTCCGGCCGGAAGTGGGGCGCCCTGCTATTCGTGCCCGCGCTGCTGGCCCTCGTGGCGAACCAGGGCACCGCCGAGAATTTCCGCCAGGCCGGCGCCTTGAGCCAGGGGCTCTACCATCGCATTCAGCAAACCGCCGGACAGTGGCAAAACAAGAGCATCCTCCTGGTGGACACGCACGCGTTGCGCCAGCGCCTGACGCCGGGACTGTTGCGCCAGCCGGGCCTGGACCAGGACACTTGGGCGCGCTATGGCAATGCCAACCTGTTCCGGGGTTTTGTGCCGAACGCCATGGTGCAGCTGGCGACCGGCCGGAAGCAGCCCGGCATCCGGGTGCTGCTGGATGTGGAGTACGGGGCGGAGCTTGAGCGCGACGCGTTGCGGTGGCATGACCGCTACAATCCCGACCAGCCGCATACCAATTCGCTCAACGAGGTGTATGTCATCGACGGCTGGGCGGTTGGCCGCTCCGCGCCGTAAAAAAATCAGCCCGGGGGCAGGAGCGGCCGGTTGAGTTCGAGGAACGCCGCGCGCCAGGGATAAAAGCGCAGCAGGGAATCCTCGCGGCGGCCGAGGGTGCACAGCGCCGCAAACAAGGCTTCGACCGTGGCCAGGCCGGTTTCGGGATCGTGGTGGATCTTCGAGCGGCGCGGATACGCCGTGCGCCAGCCGGGGGGAATGGAACGGGTGGCGATGGGTTCCACGGCTTTGCGCATCGCCGCGGCATGGCGCCAGCTGGCATCGAGCAGCAGCAGGGGGCGGCCGGCGTCGGCCGGCGTGAGCGGCGGGGCGTCCGGAGCGAGCAACAGGTGCTGCGACAAATCCGGTTTTTGCCGGAGGGGATAGGCCAGGAAATCCAGGCCGGGCGTGCCGCGGAGGGGGCGCACGGTGCATTGCGCGGGATCTTCGCCGCGCCGGACCACGATGAGGATTCCGGGAAGCATCTGGCCCGCACTATCCAACATCCCGGCCGCACTATTCAATATCCAAGTTGGCGCGAGTGTGCTTCAATGCCTGCCATGGCAAGAGTGAAACTGGATCTGAGCGGCGTGGAATTCGTCTTCCGCACGGACCTCGACGTGCGGATCACGGACATCAACTACGGGCGGCACGTGGGCAACGATGCCCTGCTCGGCCTGCTGCACGAGGCGCGGCTGCGGTTCCTGGCGCATTTCGGTTTTTCGGAGGAGGACATCGGCGGCGTCGGGATGCTCATGGGCGACGCGGTGGTGCAGTTCAAGGCCGTGGCCTTCCGGGGCGACCGGTTGACGGTGGAGCTGGGGCTGAAGGATGTTGAACGCCGGACCTACGATTTGATCTACCGCGTGACGCGGCAGGGCGACGGCGCGGTGGTTGCCCTGGCGAAAACCGGCATGGTGGCGTTTGATTACGCGAAGAACCGGCTGGCGGACCTGCCGGCGGCCTTTCTCGAGAAGACAGGAGCGAAGCCCGCATGAAATTTGCGCTGATCCAGATGAACCCGACCGTCGGGGCGCTGCCGGCAAATGCGGCGAAGATCGTGCGCCTGGCGCGGGAAGCCGCGGCGGCCGGTGCGGACGTGGCGGTGTTCCCGGAGCAGGCCTTGTGCGGCTATCCGCCGGACGACCTGGTGCTGCGGCCGCGCTTCATGGATGCGGTCGAAGAGCAGGCGGCGGCGCTGGCCGCCGACCTGCCGGAAAACCTGCTGGTGCTGGCGGGCGCCCCGGTGCGCGAAAACGGCCAGCTGTTCAACACGGCGCTGCTGTATCACGGCGGGAAACGCGTGGCGGTGGCGCGCAAGATGCTGCTGCCGAACTACGGCGTCTTCGACGAGCGGCGCATCTTCGCGCCGGGGTCCGCGCCGCTGGTGCATGCATTCAAGGGCGCACGCCTGGCCGTGCACGTGTGCGAGGATTCCTGGTGGCCGGAGGGCGAATCGTTCCGCGGCCTGAAAGGGGCCTGCGACGTGCTGGTGAACCTGTCGGCCTCGCCATACTGCCGCGGCCGCGAAAACGACCGCGAGGAAATGGCGAAAAAGGCCACCGCCGCCGCCGGGGCGCCGCTGCTCTACACGAACATCGTCGGCGGCCAGGACGAACTGGTGTTTGACGGCGGCGGCATGGCGGTGACCGCCGCCGGCCAGGTGGTTGCGCGGACGGAGCTGTTCCGCGAAGGCCTGCTGCTGGTGGATGTGGTTCCCGGCGCCAAAGGCTGGGAGCCGGTCCCGGGCCGCCTGGCGCCGCTACCGGACGCGGTGGAAGAAGTCTACGGAGCCCTGCAGCTCGGCTTGAAAGACTATGTAGAGAAAAACGGGTTTCCCGGCGTGATCGTGGCGTTGTCCGGCGGAATCGATTCCGCGCTGGTGGCCACGATCGCCGTGGATGCGCTGGGAAAGGACCGCGTGTTTGGCGTGACGCTGCCGTCGGTCATTACCTCGCAGGAAACCTATTCCGACGCGCTGGAACTGGCCCGGCGGCTGGGCATTCCCTGCCTGCGGATTCCGATCGCGCCGGCGGTGGAGGCGCTGACCCAGATGCTGGCGCCGGCCTGCGCCGCGGTCGACTGGGCCAAGCCGCTGCCCGGGACCTTGATGGAGGAGAATCTCCAGGCGCGCATCCGCGGCGTGGTGGCCATGGCGCTTTCGAACAAATTCGGCCACATGGTGGTCACGACCGGCAACAAGAGCGAGATGGCGACCGGCTATGCGACGCTGTACGGCGACATGTGCGGCGGTTTCGCGCTGATCAAGGACGTGCCCAAGATGCTGGTGTTCGAACTGGCGCGCTGGCGCAACCGGCGCGGCGAGGTGATTCCGCCGTCGACGATCACGCGGCCGCCCTCGGCGGAATTGAAGCCGGGCCAGCGCGATTCGGATTCGCTGCCGCCGTACGACATTCTCGATCCGATCCTGGAGCGTTATGTCGAGCAGCAGGCCGGGGTGAAGGACATCATCGCGGCCGGGTTCGATGAAGCCACGGTGCGCAAGGTGGCGAAGCTGGTGGACCGCAGCGAATACAAGCGGCGGCAGGGCGCGCCGGGCGTGAAGATCACGCCCAAGGCGTTCGGCCGGGACCGGCGCATGCCGATCACCAACGGCTTCCGCGAGTAGGCCGGCCAGACCGGATGCCCCCCCCCATGCGGGGGCTCGCGGCTCATATGTCCGGGGGGGGGGGGGGCTCAAGGACGAAAAGGCCGGAAAAGCCCCAAAAACGGCACTTTGGCGGCGTTTTCGCCGCCGGGGGCGGCGCGGATTCGGAATTCAAGCGTCCGGATTCAGAAGGCTTGGGATTGGGAACGAAAGCTCGAGCCGCGAGCAAGCGCATGGGGGGAGAGGGTCCTAATTCGGAGGAATTTCGAGGATGAAGGTGCAGCCGGCGCCCAGGGCGGTTTCGACGCGGGCCGTGCCGTGGTGCGCCTCGACAATCTGCTGCACGATGGGCAGGCCGAGGCCGCTGCCGCCGGTGGTCGGCCGGGCGCGGCCCTTGTCCGCGCGGTAGAATCGGTCGAAGATGCGCTTGGCGTCTTCGGGCTTGAGCCCGGGTCCGCGATCGATGACGGCCAGTTCAAGCTGGTTGCTGTCCAGGACGCGGGCGCGGATTTCGACCGGGCCGACGAGGGCGTAGAGAATCGCGTTCTTGACGAGGTTGACGAGGGCTTCCTCCATCAGGCCGGGGTGCAGGCTCCAGACCAGGCCGACGGGAATGTGGGTTTCGATGGTGATGCCGGCGTTGCGGGCCCATTCGCCGCAGACGACGACGGCTTCGGCGACGATGTCGGCGACGACCGCGGGCGCGCGGGGCACGCTGCCGACGGTTTCGCGCTCGTTCTTGAGCCAGGCGAGGCGCAGCAGGTCGTCGATGATGCGCAGGATGCGCTTGGCGTGGTGCTCGATGGTGCGCAGGGAGCGGTCGCGGAACTCGGGTTCCATGTCGGCGTGGGAGAGCAGCGTTTCGGTATAGCCGAGGATGAGGGTGAGGGGCGTCTTGAGTTCGTGCGAGACATTGGTGGCGTATTCCTCGCCGGCGCGTTCGAGCTGGCGCAGGCGGGAGATGTCGCGCAGGACGAGCATGACATGCTTGGCGCCGGCGGGATCATGTCCGTGAAGCGGAATGCCGGCGGCGTTGCAGAGGGTATCCGCCGCCTGCAGGTTGAGCTCGGAGGACTGGTAGATGCCGGAGAGGCGGATGCTTTTCACCAGGGCTTCCAGCGCGTGATGGTCGGCCAGGTCGGTCAGCCGCCGGGAGAGGAGGTCCTGGGCGGAGGGGTCCAGCAGGCGCACGGCGGTGGCGTTGGCGCGGAGGATGCGGTCGTCCGCATCCAGCACGAGGGTGCCATCCTGCAGGAGGTCGAACAAGGCGTCGAGTTCGTCATGCTCCTCGTCAATGAGGTTGGAAGCCAGGCTGGTGTGCGGCCGGGCGGCGGCGGCGCGGGGCAGTGGCGGCGCCGCGGCGGCTTCCTCCGGTTCCGCGGCGGTCCGGCCGGCGAGCAGCTGCCGGTGCAGGAGCAGGACGCCCAGCAGCAGGATGAACAGCAGCGGCAGCGCGAGCCACAGGCCGACGGCGCCGCGAAGCAGTTCCGGGCGGGGGATGAAATACGCCGCCGTGGCCAGCAGGACAATCAGCAGGGCGGCGATCAGGGCACAGACAATGGTCAGGGGCAGCGTGGAGGATGTCCGGGACACGGACTCACGTTTCCTTGAAGCGATAGCCGACGCCGCGCACGGTTTCGATCCAATCGCCCAAAGGTCCCAGCTTCTTGCGGAGGCTGACCATCTGCACGTCCACGATGCGTTCGGTCACGGAATAGGATTCGCCGCGGACCTGGTCCACGATCTGCTGGCGGGAGAAGGCGCGGCCGGGGCTTTCGGCGAGCAGGCGCAGGATGCGGAATTCCGTGTAGGTCAGCTGGATTTCCTTGCCCTTGATTTCAACCTTGTGCCGGCCCGGATCGATGGTGAGGGGGCCGATGTTGATGACCGGGCCGTCGTTCTCGTTGACGCTGGTGATCGGCCGGCGAAGCACGGCGTGAATGCGCGCCATGAGCACGCGGGGGCTGAAGGGCTTGCAGACGTAGTCGGCGGCGCCCATCTCCAGGCCGGCGACAATGTCGGCTTCGCTGTCCTTCGCGGTCAGCATGATGATGGGAATCTCGCGGGTTTCGGGCTGGGCTTTCAACCGGCGGCAGACTTCGAGGCCGTCAATGCCCGGGAGCATCAGATCCAGCAGGATGAGGGAGAAGCCGCGCCCCTTCAGGGCGCGCAGGGCGCTTTCGCCGTCGCCCACGGCCTCCACCACCAGGTTTTCCCGTTCCAGATGGAACTTCAACAGTTCCTGGATGTCCCGTTCATCTTCGACCAGCAGAATGCTTTCTCGTGTCATAAGATGCTCCTTCACCTTGAAAAGGGAGAATAGCGACGCGCCGGAAATCCGTCAATATCGTCGCGTAAAAATCGCGGGGCGGGGAAAGCCGTCAGGATTTCAGGGGCAGATCCGTCTGGAGGCCGCCCGGGAGGGCATAGCGTCCGGGCCCGGTCCGGCGGATGCGCGGCTCGCGCTGCAGGGTGTCGCGGACGAAACCGCTGCCGCGCTGGCATTCGGGTCGGAGCCGGGCATTGAAGGCGGCCACGATGTTGCGCAAGGCGGTTTCGCCCGTGGTGGCGAGCACTTCCTGCAGGAGACCGGCGGCGGCGGTTGCGGCGCGGCCGGCCCGGCCATCGCGCGTGACGAGGACGTCGGGCAGGTGCCGCAGCAAGATCAGCAGGAGCGTTTCCGCCGGAACTCCGCCGGGCCGGGCGGATTTAGGCAGGCCGGCGGCGAGGCTGGCAACGGGCTGCAGGCCGGGCTGGGCGGCCAGGCGGTCGCGCAACGCTTTTTCGACGCGTTCGATCAGGGTGGGCGCGAATTCGCTGAAAAAATCGCGGTAGCGGGTGATGCGGCCGGGCAGGAGCTGGGCGAGCAGTAGAAAGGAACCGACGGGCGAAGCCCCGCCCCAGACGGGAACGCGGCGGGCGGCCAGATCGACCGGATCCAGCACGCCGCCGGCGTCGTGCAGCAGCTCCCGTGCGGTGCGGAACAACGGCTCGGCCGCGTGGAGCGGCAGGGCCTGGCGGAGGGAGTTGAATGCCAGGCCCAGGAGCTGGCGGGTCCGTTCGCGGGTGACCCCGAGTTTGAACCCCGTTTCGCGGAGCCGGGTTTCATGCCGGGCAATCGCCACGGCCGGATCGCCCAGGCCGAAGTGGAGATGAACGGTATCGGCGAGGCGGGCGGGCAGAAACAACGCGAGCCACTCGCAAAGATTCAAGGCCGGCGGCCGGCCGGCGCAGGCCGCGCCGGCGTAGGCCGCCACGCGCGCAAGCAGGGCGCGGTCGTCCGCGTCCAGCTTGTCGCTGGCGGGCAGGGGGCGGCTTAGATCGCCCAGCGTAAGAATGCCGCTGGCGCGCAGGACGGCCAGGATCCGCGCCGGCAGGCCGCTGGCCGGCAGGGCGGCATGGCGCAGCCCGTCCGGGGCGGGGACTGGGCTGGGGGAGGTCACAGGTTCGGACCGGTGGAGGAAGCGAGCAGCGCGTCGTATTCAGCCGCGGTCAGCAGCTTTTTCTCGAGGGCCAGTTCCTTGAGGGTCTTGCCGGTGGCCAGGCCTTCCTTCACGAGCTGCGCGACGCGGTCATAGCCCAGGCGCGGGTTCAGCAGCGTCGCGAGGCCGGCGCTGCGCTCCAGGTTGCGCCGGCAGGCGTCCGCGTCGGCCGCGATGCCGGCCACGCATTTATCGGCCAGCGCGCGGGCGGCGGCGGAGAGCAGCTTGGCGGCCTGCAGGGTGTTGGCGCCGATGAGGGGCATGTGCGTATTGAGTTCCAGCTGGCCGGCGCCGCAGGCCAGGGCGACGGCGTGATCGAGGCCCTGCACCTGCAGGCAGACCATGTTGACCGCTTCGCAGATGGAGGGGTTGATCTTGCCGGGCATGATGCTGGAGCCCGGCTCGACGGGCGGCAGGCGGATTTCGCCGATGGCGGTGAGCGGCCCGGAGGCGAGCAGCCGCAGGTTGTTGGCGATCTGCTGCAGGTCGAGGGCCGCGGAGCGGAAGGCGGCCGAAACGTGGGCGAAGTCGGTCATGAACTGCGTCAGGTGGATGCCGTCGACGGCCGTGCGGAACTCACCGGTGGTTTCTGCGTTCAAGGCCCGGATGATTTCGGCGCGGAAGGCGGGCTTGGTGTTGATGCCGGTGCCGATGGCATTGCCGCCGATGCCCAGTTCGCACAGGCGGTCGGCCGCCTCGCGAACCCGCTGCCCGGCCAAGGCGATGGCGTGGGCATAGGCGCCGAATTCCTGGCCGAGGGTCACGGGCACGGCATCCTGCAAGTGGGTCCGGCCGGTCTTGAACACGGCGGCGAATTCGCCGGCCTTGGTCCGCAGGGCCTTTTCCAGCGCGGCGAGGGAATCCGCCAGCAGGAGCGCCTGGCCGCGGACGGCGATTTTCGCGCCGGAGGGGAAGCAGTTGTTGGTGGACTGGCCCATGTTGACGTCGTCGTTGGGATGCACGGGCTGCCGGGCGCCGCGGCGGCCGCCCAGGGCTTCGTTCGCCAGGTTGGCCAGGACTTCGTTGAGATTCATGTGGGACGAGGTGCCGGAACCCGCCTGAAAAACGTCGATGGGAAATTCGCGGTCGTGGGTGCCGGCGAGGACAGAGCGGCAGGCATCCACAATGGCCTGCTCCTTGGCGGCCGGCAGCAGGCCCAGCCGGGCATTGGCCCGGGCGCAGGCGAGCTTGAGCAACGCCATGCCGTGGATGATTTCAATGGGCAGCCGGGTGCCGGACAGATGGAAGTTCTCGAGGGAGCGGGAGGTTTGCGCGCCGTACAGCGCGTCGGCGGGCACATTGCGGGGGCCGAGGGAATCGTGCTCGATGCGGGTGGGCGTCGTCATGATGCGGGCAAGATAGAGGATGGGGGGGGAGGGTGACAACCCGAAACCGGCGGGGCCCGGCGGTTTGCGGCGGCGGCCAGCCGGTCCGCGGAACGTTGTGATTCCGTCTTTTCCCGCCGGGACGGAAGCGGTAGCATGGCCGGCGAATGAAAAAGCGGCACATCGCGTATTACATCACCGCCCACGGCTATGGTCATGGCGTGCGCTCGAGCGACATCCTGGGGGCGCTGCTGGCCGCCCATCCCGGCGTGCGCATCACGGTGACGACAGACCTGCCCGAGAGTTTCCTGCGCAGCCGGCTGCCCGCCGCCGACGGGCGGATCACGGTCCGGCCCGGCGCGTTCGATGTCGGCATGGTGCAGCAGGATTCCATCCGCGTGGACGTGGGGGCCACGCTGACGGAGGCGGAGGAACTCCTCGCCGAGCGTGAAACCCTGATCGATTACGAAGCGGAAATGCTGCGCGGCGAAAGTGCAGATCTTGTCGTGGCGGACATTCCCTCCATGCCGCTGGAGGCCGCCGCCGAGGCGGGCGTGCCGGCGATTGCCGTGGGGAATTTCTCCTGGGACTGGATCTACGCTCCGTTCGCCGTGCACGAGCCGCGCTGGCGGCCGGTCATCCGGATGTTCGAAGACGGATACCGTCAGGCCAAGCTGCTGCTCAAGCTGCCGTTTTCGCCCGCCATGACGCTGTTTCCCAAGCAGGTGGATATTCCGTTGCTGGCCCGGCCGGGGCGGCCGCGGCGCGCGGAGATCGCTGCGCAAACCGGGGCCGATCCGGCGCGCCGCTGGGTGCTGCTCTCCTTCACCACGCTGGCGTGGGATGAAGCGGCGCTGCGGGCGGTCGAGGAATTGACGGCGTACGAGTTTTTCACGGTCAAGCCGCTGGCCTGGCCCGGCCGCCGGAACATCCATGCGGTTGACCGGCAGGTCATCGGTTTTTCGGACGTGCTGGCGAGCACGGACCTGGTCGTCACCAAGCCCGGCTACGGCATTCTGAGCGACTGCGTGGCCAATGCGAAACCCATCGTATACGCCGAACGGGAGGATTTCATCGAATATCCGCTGCTGGAGCGCGAACTGAAACGCTACCTGAAAAACGTGCACATTCCGGCGGCGGATTTGTACGCCGGGCGCCTGGAAGGCGCCCTGGCCGCGGCGGCCACCGCGCCGGCGCCGGCGGAAATCCTGCCGGGCGGCGGAGCCGAGAAGGCGGCGGCGATCCTGGCGGAGCTGGCATGAGTGCGCCCAAACCCATCCGGGTGCTGGCGGTCACGGCACCGATGACGCAATTGAACACGCCGTATCCGGCCACCGCCTGCCTGACGGGGTTTTTGCGGTCGCGCGGCGTCGCCACCGCCCAGGAGGATCTGGCGCTGCAACTTGTGCTGCGGCTGTTCACGCCGGCCGGACTGGAGAAAATCCGCGCCGCGCTTCACCGGCGGCCGCGAACTTCGCAACCGGAAGCCATCCGCTCGTTCCTGGCGCAATCTGACCGCTATGCGCAGACCGTGACGGCGGCGGTGGCTTTCCTGCAGGGGCGGGACCCCACGCTGGCGCACCGGATCGGTACGCGGCGTTTCCTGCCGGAAGGCCCCCGGTTCCGGAACCTGGAGGCGTTCATGGCGGAGGAGGGCGGCGATCCGCTGGCCTGGGCCTTCGGCGCGCTCGGCGCGCAGGACCGGGCCAAGCACCTGGCCACGCTGTACCTGAACGACCTCGCGGATGTGATCCGCGCCGGCGTGGATCCGCGCTTTGAATTCACGCGGTATGCGGAAACACTCGCCCGCAGCCAGCCATCCTTCGATCCGCTGGCGCAGGCGCTGGCGGCGCACCCGACGCTGGTGGAGGAAACCCTGCGCGACCTGGTGCGTGAAGCCCTGGCCCGGCATCGGCCGGATCTGGTGCTGGTGTCGGCGCCGTTCCCCGGCTGCGTGCACGGCGCCTTCCGCATCGCGCAGGCGGTCAAGCAGACCGATCCGCGCATCGCGACGGCGCTGGGCGGCGGATTCGTGAACACGGAACTGCGCGAACTGGCCGAACCGCGGGTGTTTGATTTCTTCGACTACGTGACGCTGGACGACGGGGAGGCGCCCGTGCTGGCGCTGGTGGAGCACCTGCGTGGCGCGCGGCCGCGGAGCCGGCTGGTGCGGACATTCGTGCGCCGGCAGGGTCGGGTGGCCTGGATCGACAGCGGCGAACCGGACATTCCGTGCGCCGAGACGGGGACGCCAACCTGGGACGGTCTGCCGCTGGATCAATACATTTCGGCGCTGGACCTGCTGAACCCGATGCACCGGTTGTGGTCGGACGGGCGATGGAACAAGCTCGCGGTGGCGCACGGCTGCTACTGGCGGAAGTGCAGCTTCTGCGACACGAAACTGGACTATATCGCGCGCTACAGCGCTTTGCCGGCCCGCGTGCTGGCCGACCGCATCGAGGCGGCGATCGCCGAGACGGGCCAGACGGGCTTCCATTTCACGGACGAAGCCGCGCCCCCGGCCGCGCTGCGAGCGCTGGCTGCGGAATTGAAGCGCCGGAAGCTGGCGATCTCATGGTGGGGCAACATCCGGTTTGAAAAGGCCTTCACGCCGGAGTTGTGCCGGGAGCTGGCGGAGAGCGGTTGCATTGCGGTTTCGGGCGGGCTGGAGGCGGCTTCGGACCGGCTGCTGCAGTTGATGAACAAAGGGGTCATGGTGGCCCAGGCCGCGCGCGCCATGAAGGCGTTCGCCGATGCGGGAGTCCTGGTGCATGCCTATTTAATGTACGGGGTGCCGACGCAGACCGCGCAGGAAACGGTGGACGCGCTGGAAACCGTGCGGCAGTTGTTCGCCGCGGGCTGCCTGCAGTCCGGATATTTCCACCGGTTCGCCTGCACGGTGCACTCGCCGGTGGGGCGCGAACCGGAGAAATTCGGCGTCACACTGCAGGCTTTGCCGCCAGCGGCCTTCGCGCGGAACGATGTGGATTTCAGCGACCCGACAGGCACGGATCACGAGGCGCTGGGCCGGGGGCTGGCCAAGGCCTTGTACAACTTCATGCATGGCGTCGGGCTCGACACCGATGTGCGCACGTGGTTTGACGTGAAGGTTCCCCGCGCGACCGTGAGGCGGAAATTCATCGCGCAGGCCTTGGAACATAACTGAAAATTTACACGGCAAGTTTCCGTGCCGGAAGGCGGGCGGCACGCGCCGGCCGATCCAAACTCGAATTACGGCACGCGCCAGAAGGTCCGTGCGCGCGGTCCGAATATTAATAACTCATCAATATTTTCGGAAAAATTAATTTACAGTTTTTTCCGGCGGGGGGCACTTGCGCGAAAAATATATTTCGCCATTCTGAGAACGTGGATCATCGCCCACCATTTTTTCGTGACGCCGACGGGGTAGCCGGCAGCCGGGGTGGGCGGATCCCTTGGGCACGGCAAAGGAGTTCCATGAAGCAGGGCATGCGGGTGGCGGGATGGGCGCTGGGGATGGTCTTGTGGGGTTGTCTGGGAGGCGCAACGGGGCTGGCGGCGACCGACCCGGCGCTGGCGAATTTCCAGGCGTGGGCGAAGAATTACGTGGCGGCGCCGGCATCCGTGCGCCCGGGCCTGGAAGCCGAAGGGCTGAAGCTGGCGACGGCGCGCCGGCCGGTGTTCCAGAAACTGATCCAGGAAAATCCCGCGCAGGCCCTGACCAATGCCGTTCCGGAAGACACGCAGAAACTCCTGCCGGAGGCCATCCGCTCGCAGCTGGAATATTGGATTTCAGATCGCGCATCGGACAGCCTTTTTGCGGCGACGCCGGATGGCGGTTATTCCGCGGGTTGGCGCGACCTGCTGGTCCGGGGTGCGGTGTATCGCGGATCACTTTACGGGCGCCGGCTGGATCAGCCGGTTTTCTGGAAGACCCCGATCTTCGGCGTGGCGCTGAACGGATGGTTGGCGGTGGGGGAATCGCCGGTGCAAATCCTGGGCACCAACCAGACCGGTCAAATTCAAACGTTGATTTCCGGGGTTGCCTGCACGTTTACCAATGTGCAAGCGCTGAAAAATTACGAGGCGGCGATCGGGGATTACGACAAGCTGATGGGATTGCAGGTGGCCCATTCCTCCACGAACCGGCCGGATCAAGGAACTTTGACGGTGTCGATTCCCTGTGACGAGAAAAGCCTGAGGATCGAGAAAAGCCACGGATACGACACCGTGACGTTGTCCGCAGAAGACGATCTTCCAACAACACCGCCCGGGCACCCCTGGTTGCCGGCACACTATGTCGATATTGCCCTGCCGGCGGGGGCCGTGGTGACCCGGCTGGAGGGCAAGGTTGATGAAGTGCTGTGGAAGACCAACTGGCTGGCTTATCCGGCCCAACCGCCGGTGCCCAATGACAGCGTCCAGCCACCCGGTTTTCAGAAACCGGACGAAGTCATTTACGCCCAAACCAACTTCTATCCGGCAAGCATCACCGTGCAGGGGCCGGTCAGCCGTTTGCATGGCTACAGCATGCTGCCCGTGCGCCTCAATCTGGTTCGTTATATCCCCGGCCGCCGGGAATTATACCGGGTCCGGGCGGCAACCCTGGTGGTGGAATACCGGTTGCCTCGGGCCGTGCCATTGCAGGCGGGCGCGCCGACGGCGGCCGATCGGGAGGAAATCACCGCCTTGACGGTGAATGTTCCGCCGGTGGAGGCCGATCCGGGGTGGATGCCGCTGCCCGCCGAATTGCCCAAGGGCATCGTCGGTGTCAACCAGGAGGACGGGCGGTGCAATTACCTCATCATTACTACGCCCGCACTGCTGCCGGAGTACCAGCGGCTGGCGGAGTTCCGCCAGCAATACAATGGCTTCCATGCGCAGATCGTCACGGTGGATTGGATCCTGCAGCATTATGAAGGAGATGGGCCGGAGTGGGGCCGGGACACCCCCAACCGGATCCGGGCCTGCATTCGCGATTTTGCAGAACATCGCGGCACGCGCTATGTCCTGCTGGGCGGTGATGTGGATCAAGTCCCCCCCCGGATTAAACATTGCCATATCGACTGGGGCGGCTGGGGCCCCTGGAGCAGCTCGTCCAGTCGCTACCTGCCGGCGGATATTTTCTATTCCGGACTGGACTACTCCTATCTCGAGCTGGAAATGGGCATGAGTATTGAGGTGGAAGATCTGGTGGCGGATGTCCGGACCGGGCGTGTTCCGTCGGGTACGGCGGAAGAGGCCCGGAACTACATCGACAAAGTCATCGCCTGCGAAACCAATCCGCCGTGGGGGGTGGTGCACAAGTTCTTGGGGGTCGGCAATTACACGTGGAACTCATATGCCGGCGGGGATCGGCCGCCAGACGCCATGACGGACGGGCTGCCGGCCTTCCGGGCGGAGAACCACCCCACCGTGTCGGATGCTGAAATGTGGCTGCGCCGGGATGTGCGCGACCGGGTATTGGCCTACGGCTGGCAGCCGCGCCCGGGTCAATTGAAGTTTTCGGTCGATACGGTTTCCTCTTGGGATGATCCCGCGAAACCGGCCGGAAATTTCGATCAAACCTATAATAATCTGGCGAACGATGTGTTCTACGACGGCTGGAACTTCGTGATTTTCAGCTGCCATGGTGGGGATACCCACGCCAGCTTGGAAATCGACAATCTCGACACCAGTTTTGCCCGGCAAACGGGCTATGCCCTATATGTCTATTCCGAAGCGTGCAATACCGGCAATTTTGCCTCGACGAACCAATGCCTGGGCGAGGCGTTTCTGTTCAACCGGCAGCACCGGGGCTCCCTGGCCTACATGGGGTTTGCCGACACCTCCTGGGGGACCTACGATGACCCCCCGGCGGATCGCGACAGCACCGGCGGTTCTTCCGGTGTTTTCATGCGCGCCTTCTTGCGGTCGGTTTTCGCACGGCACCGGACCGAAGTGGGCGCGGCCTTCAACATGCACAAGAACCTGGTGCAGCGCTTTGACGATGATGTCTATCGCTATCACCACAACTGCATGAATCTGCTGGGTGATCCGGCCGTCTATATCCTGGGCGTTGTGCCCCAGGTGGAACTCAACCTGCTCGGCTCGGCCACATCGTGCGAAGGGGGCGATTCCGTGAATCTGGAATTCCGGCGTTACGGAGACAGCGACCAGCCGTTGGTGGTGCGGTATGCCATGACCGGCACGGCCCTGCCGGATGTGGACTACACCACGATGCCGCCCCGATCCTATGGCGGCACCCTGACGATTCCCGCGGGGCAGGACCATGCGTTTCTGAGCATCGCCGCCGCCCGCGACAGCGTTCGCGAACCGGACGAAACCGTCGAAGTGACCATCCAGCCTTCCCCGGATTATGAAATCGCCATGGATGCGGGCACCACCTATCAGGGAGATGAAGGCTGGGTGTACCATGAACAGGCGCGGGGTAGCGTCTCGGTTTCTTTCCTGGATACCACCGGGCCGTACACGCTGACCGCCGCCTCCATCGTGCCCGCCGTCCACGAAGGCGTCGAACCGCCCGGGATCATCCGCATCAGCCGCAGCGGCCCGGGGGACTTGTCCGACTGCGTGCAGTTTGAATTCGCAGTCAGCGGCTCAGCCGATCGGGATGCCGACATCGATCCGGTGCGCTCGTCGGTGCTGCTCCAAGGCTGGGGGTGCTTCCGCTCCGGCCAGCGGGATTTTGACATCCAGGTCGTTCCCCTGGACGACTGCCTTCAGGAAGGCGCCGAAACCGTCAGCGTGCAACTGCTGCGGGCCGATGACGACAGCTTCATGTTGTCGGGCAATCCGGCTGAACCCAGCCGGGCCACCGTCACGGTTTTCAGCGATGATACCGATCCCGCGGTGCAATTGATCCAGCCGGCGCAAGATTTGAATCTGCGGGTGGGGGACCGCCTTGACCTGCAGGCGACGGCGACGGATGCCGACGACGGGGTGAATGGCGTCGAATTCTGGCTGGACCGGCAAATGCTGGGCCGGGTGGCGGCGCCCTATGCCCTGAGCGTGGTCGTGCCTTGGTGCGGCCCGGCCGACGATCATGTATTGCGGGCCAAGGTCATTGACAACAGCGGGGCGTCGGTCTGGTCGGATTCGCGCCATCTTTTCATCACCCCCATTCCGGCCGGCGCCGGCCGGGGCATTCTGCGCGAACAGTGGAACAACCTCGCGGGCGGCAACCTGAACGCCCTGTTTGCGGACGCCCGCTACCCGCAGCGGCCCACGGAAACCGACGACCGCTGGAACTATTTTTGCAGCGATGGCTATCCGGATTGGGGCGACGCCTATGCCGAACGCCTGCGGGGCTATTTCCTGGCTCCGGCCACCGGCGACTACCAGTTCCTGCTGCAAGGCAACGATTATGCCGAACTGTGGCTCAGTTCCGACGACCAGCCGGCGCATAAGCGGCTGCTGACATCGATCTACTGCACCACCAATCTCGAGGATTCCGCCGTCTTTCCGACGCAGACCACGGCCGCCATCCGGCTCGAGGCCGGGCGGCGCTACTACATCGAAGCGCTGCACAAGGAAGCCACCGGTTCGGATTGGCTGCTGGTCGGCGTCATCCTGCCCGGCGGGCAGCGGGAACTGCCGATTCCGGGCAACCGGCTGGATCCCTGGGTCGTCCAGCCCAGCCTGGAACTGTTGCCGTACGGGATGGGGGGCAACATGGGCGATATCCAAGTGACGGAGGGCGCGTCCGGTACCGTGTACAAAGCGGTGCTGAATTCCGAGCCGGCGGCGGATGTGGAAGTCTGGCCCACCTGCGATGGCCAGCAAATCCAGACCCTGCCGGATCATCTGGTCTTCCCGCGCGCAACCTGGTGGCAGCCGCAGCGCCTCCTGATCGCCGCCGTGGATGACAACCACGCCGAGGTCAGTCCCGCCGCGACGACACTCCTGTTGAACTGGTCATCCGGCGACGAGGCCTACAACGACCTGCCGTCCGTGTCTCTGCCGGTCTCCGTCGTGGACAACGACACCAACCTGCCGCCGCAAGCCACGCGGGTCTGGCCCAAGGCGCGCAAGGTGTACACGACGGCCACCAACGTGCAGGTCATATTCGAAGTGCAGGCCAGCGATGACGGCCAGCCCGGACCCATGACCAATTCCTGGAGCCAGCGGACCGGAGTGAACCTGCAGACCGGAGTCGTGGCCAATACCCGCACGACGAATACGCTGGGCGTCTTTTCGCGCACGGGCGCCTATGAGGTGGTCTTCACCGCGGCCGAAGCCATGGCGCAGACCAATCTCGATTTCGCCGTGCAGACGGGCTGCGCCATGCCGGTCCTGAAGGTGGTGAACTTCGCGCCGGTGGTGTCCGCCGGGACCAACCTGACGATCCTGACCAACGCCATGACGACGTTGAAAGGTACCGTCACCGACGATGGCCTGCCCGCCAATCCCGGTGCGCTGACTATCAAGTGGGAGAAGCTTTCAGGCCCGGGCACGGTGGTATTCAGCAACACCGCGACGGCCGCCACGGCGTTCTATGCCAAGACCGCCGGCAGCTACGTCCTGCGCCTCACCGCGCACGACGGCGAGGTCAAGGTGTGCGACGACGTGGCCGTCACCGTCAAGACCTCCTTGGGTCTATTGGTGAAATAGGCTGCGGGAGCCGCGCGCCCGGATGCGGGGAATCGCGGCTCGAGCTTTTGCCGGGGGATCGCCATGCGATCCGGGAGTTGATTTGCCGCCGGGCCGGGTGCAACATGCCGGGCGGACAAGGAGGCGGCATGCAACGGAGGAAAACATCCGGGTTTACGCTGGTGGAAGTGCTGACGGTCGTTGCGATCATCGCGTTGCTGGCGGCCTTGATCCTGGGGCTGGCAAACGTGGCGCACAAGAAGGCGGCGCGCAACCGGGCGCAAGCGGAAATCACCCAGCTGGAGGATTTCCTGACGGCCGAGCAAACCCGGAACGGGCAGGTGCCGCAGACCCGGGATGATTTCAAAGCCGCGCTGGAAGAGGCCCATCATCCGCTGGCGGCCTTGCAGGATCCGTGGGGAAATCCCTACGAGTACGCGGCCAGTTCGCACGCGACTTTCTATCTCTGGTCCACGGCGGGGTCTGCCAACCGGGACAGCTTCATCGGCAATCCCAAGTAGCCAGGGGAGGGTCAAGGTCGAAAAAGGCCGAAAAGGCCCCCAAAAGGGGGTTTCGCGGCGTTTATTCCCGCATCTGCTTGAGGGCGGATTTGACGAAGCGGCCGAAGGCTTTGTCCTTCTGGCGTTTTTCGGCGTAGGACAGGCTGTGGAACGCGGCTTCTTTCCGGAGCTTGAGGAAGCTTTCGTAGCGCTCCTCGTTCAAATCGCCGCGGTCCAGCGCCGCGAGCACGGCGCAACCGGGCTCGTGCATGTGCGTGCAGTCCGGAAAACGGCAGTCCCGGGCGAAGTCGCCGATGTCCTGGAAGGCGGCGTCGAGACCGGCGTCGGTGCCGACGAGGCCGAGTTCGCGCATGCCGGGGGTATCCACCAGCATCGCGCCGTTGTCCAGCATGAGCAGGTGCCGGCGCGAAGTCGTGTGCACGCCTTCGCCGGTGCTGCTGACGGACCGGGTGTCGAACGCCTCGCGGCCGAGCAGGCGGTTGATGAGCGTGGTCTTGCCGACGCCGGAGGAACCGAGCAGGCAGTACGTCCGGCCCGGCAATAGCTGCGCCTGGAATTCCGCCAGGCCGTCGCCGGTGGAACTGCTCAACGGCAGGATTTCGGCCGTGATGCCGGCGTCGCGGATTTGCGCGATCAGGCGTTCGAGCGCGTCGGGGGTGACGAGATCGGTCTTGCTCAGGATGATGCGCGGTTCGATGCGGCCGTCATGGGCCGTGACGAGGTAGCGGTCGAGCCGGGCGAGATTGAAATCAAACGGACAGCCCTGGACGATGAAGGCGGCATCGATGTTCGCGGCGATCATCTGGATCTCCACGGACTTGCCGGGGGTCTTGCGGCGCAGGTGCGACCGGCGGGGCAGGACGGCGTGGATGATCGCCGGGCCTTCCGCCGGCGGCCACTGCACGCCGACCCAATCGCCGACACAGGGGAGGTCGGCGGCGGCGGACGTGGCGAAGCGCAGCTTGCCGGCGAGTTCGGCATGGATTTCGGCCGCGGCATTGCGGACGAGAAACGCGCCGCGGTCTACGGCGGTGACGCGCGCCAAGGTGTGGCCCGGCTGCAGCAGGGTTTCCGCCTGCCGCGCCCAAGCATCACTAAATCCAAGGAAATCAAGGTTCATGCTAAATCATTTCAATAAACCATACTGAAGCATATTTCAACCTGAGTTGGAGGGGCGGATGGATTTCCCGAACGACGGAATTTATTCCGAATGTAGGGTGTGGATTCTGAAAAACATGGCATCGGCATCGATTTTGTCCATGTTCACGATGGCGGGATTGCTTGTTGTGGGAAGCCCGTTGAAGCACCATTCTTGCAAATCGCGAGATACTTCGTACTGAACAAGCTGGTCGCCGGAATTGGTGTTGCCGGGATGAATCGCGGCACCATGGTAAAAATTCGTTTGTCCCCAGGAAACCGACTCGTAAAGAGCGGTTTCCAGGCGCGACGGTATTATGGATTCCTCCATGATATTGGTCGAAGGGGTGAATTTATTAACGATCCAATTGGTTCCGGCTTGATCGCCCAGCAGGAAGCTGGTGCCGTCGCATGCCAAACCCCGCGCAGCGGTCAATGGATTGCTTGACCAGGTGTTTGCAAAATCCGTTGAAACAAAGGAGTTGGTTCGGTCTGCCAGAATGATGGCGTTGTCGCCGCAGGCAAATTCGGCCAGGGGAATTGTCTCGAATCTTACATCCACCGGGGCCTTGAAAGCCATGGCCTCCGTAATGCCATTCGCCATCGTAATGCCCGAAAAATA
>CAZMOR010000024.1:0-2507 GCA_964567795.1 uncultured Verrucomicrobiota bacterium | reverse complement strand
CGGGCCTTTTCGGGATGCCGGTCCGGCCGCAGGCGCGACGGCGATTGCGGCACGCCCGCCAGCAGCGCGGCTTCGGCCAGGCTCAGTTCCGCCGCGCCCTTGCCGAAGTAGCGCCGCGCCGCGGCTTCGATGCCGATCAGGTTGCCGCCGAACGGCGCGCGGTCGAGGTATTGCGCCAGGATCTCGCGCTTGGTGTGCCGCCGCTCCAGCTGCAGCGCACGGAAGGCTTCGATGGCCTTCGTCAGCAGCGTCCGGCGCCGCGGCTCCATCAGGCGGATCACCTGCGTGGAGATCGTCGAAGCCCCGGACACGCGCCGGCCGCTGAACGCGTTCTGCCCCGCCGCGCGCAACAGCGCCAGCCCATCCACGCCCGGATGCGACCAAAAGCGCCGGTCCTCGGCCGCCACGATGGCCTGCACGATCCAGTGCTCCGGCGCGGGGACGTAGCCGGGCCGGCAGTCGAAGCCGCCCGCGGCCAGTTTCACGCGCAGGGGCTCGCCGGACCGGTCCGTCAGCACCACCGCGGCCGGCAGCCGCGCCAGCTCGGCCTCCGGGAACGGCAGCCCTTGCACCGCCGCGGCGAACGCCGCGGCCAGGGCCAGCCCCGCCGGCAGCGCGCGGCGCAGCCACGCTGGAACGCGCCGGCTCACGGCACCACGCGCACCTCCCCGCCGGCGGAGACGCCGCGGATTTCCGGTTCGTACATGCCCGCCACCGTCACCGGCGGCAGCGCGTAGGTGCCCGGCGTCACCGCCCGCACCGCATAGTGGAAGCTCTTCGGTTCGCGCACCGGCCCGGTGAAGATCAGCATCCGGTCGTCGCGGGCTTCGCGGTGCCGGTCCGCCTCCTCCTTCTCCTTGAGCCACGGGAACTGCTGCGACGTGGCCAGGTTCGGGTTTTCAATCTCCCAGCCCGCGGGCAGCAGGTCTTCGATCACCAGCTGGTCCAGTTCCCGGCCCTTCGGGTCCACCGTCAGCTTCACCACGATCAACTGCCCCTGCTCCGTTTCCGCTGGATCCAGTTCATTCCCGTCCAGGTCGAGGAATCCGCGCCGGACGGCGATCACATCGGACTTCTCCGGTTCCGGCGCGGCCGCCACGCCCTCGAATTGCGCCCAGAGGTACATCTTGCCCGGGCCGTCGTTCTTCACGGTCATGGCGCCGGCGGCGCCGGGTTCGCACGCCCAGCGCACGTCGTTCGTGGCCGCGAATCCGCGGGTTTCGCCGCCCGGCAGCGCGAGGCTGCCGGTGAACGGCTGCTCCTCCGCGGGGAGGTGCCGCGCCAGTTTGCCGAAGGCCAGCAGCGCCAGCGCGTCGTCCTGCGTGTTGCCCCAGTGCCCGTCCTGCTGGCGGTCGCGCAGGTATTGCGCCAGCCGCGCCACGGCTTCGTTCGCCGGATCCACGTCGAGCCACGCCGCCAGCAGCAGCGCCGCGTCGCGCACGTCGCTGTCCAGCAGGTGGCCCGGCGTGCGCGGGCGCGCCACGGGCAACGGCAGGGATTCCAGTAGCGGCAGCGCCTGCCGCGGCTCGCCCGCCAGCAGCAGCGCGGCGGCCGTGTGGACGCGCGCCGCGAAATTCAATTTCGCGGACTGTTCGCGCAGCCGCGCGTTCCAACCGTCGTCCGCCCGCCCGGCCAGCGCCAGGATGTGGCACATGTAGGCGCGCGCCTGCATCTCCCCGTTCCATTCCTCCGGATCCGCATCCGGCGAGATCGCCCGGTCCAGCCGGCCGCGCAGCCAGGTCAGGGCCGCCTCTAGCCGTTCGGCGGGCACGTCGAAGCCCGCCGCCTTGGCTTCCACCAGGAAATGCACGCCGTAGAGCGAGGAATCCTCCTCGACGCGGAACAGGAATGGCCACAACGCGAATCCGCCGTTGTCCTGCTGCATGGACAGCACGCGGCGGATCGCCGCAGCCACGGCGGCCTCCGTGTCGCCCGGGGCATGCGCGGCCGGCAGGAGGCGCTTGGCCCACTCCCCGGCATACAGCAGCGGGAACGCGCCCGACACGGTCTGCTCGAGGCAGCCGTACGGATAATTCACCACGTAATCGAGCGCGCGGCCCATCTGCAGCGAGGGCAGCGCCGACAGCGCGCCCGACATGGCGACCGAAGCCGGCAGCCAGTCAGCCGGCGGTTCGAGGGTCGCGCTTTCGCCCGACGCCACCACGCGGCTGACGGACGCCACGCGCGTGCCCGCCGCGGGCCGCACCGCCAGTTCGATCGTGTCGCGGAACGGCTCAGCGCCGCCCGCGACCTCGATCGTGCACAACGCCTTGCCCGGTCCCGGACCGGCCACCAGCGGCAGCGTCACGCTCGCCGAACCGCCCGCAGGCACGTCGACCTTCTGCTCCGCTGTTTCCGCGCGCAGCGGGCCGCCGCAGGTCGCGCTCACCGTCGCCGGCAGCGCCGCACCGCTTTCGTTGTACAGCACCACCGCGGCTTCGCAGCGGTCGCCGATGGCCAGGAAGCGCGGCAGGGACGACTGCACGATGAGATCGCGCTTCACCTTC
>CAZMOR010000023.1:0-8829 GCA_964567795.1 uncultured Verrucomicrobiota bacterium | reverse complement strand
GTGCCAACGGGCCCCTTGGTCGGCGGGGGAATCCAGAGACTGTCGTAACCGACCTCGGCCACCCGGGGCAGCTTTTGATACATCTCATCCCAGTCGGTTTCGAACCACTGGAGTAGGACTTCTGCCTGGGCGGCGCCAGCCAAGGAAAGCAGGCCCAAAAACGTCAGGTTGCGGAAAATCGAGGCGGCAGATTTAATGAACACACTCCCTGGAGCTGCTGGATTGGCACAAGGCATTCCACCGATAGAAAGCCTACATCATGACCGTAATCTAATCAAAATGTAGCAGCCAGTAAAGCGTTTTCTATAAAATGTTTTACAAAGGCCGGAATGCACCCCCGGAACCGGACTTTTAGCGGCAGGATTCCAGCGGCCAATACAAGGTGAAGCGGCTGCCCTTGCCGGGATCGCTGACCGCCTCGATCCGGCCCCCGTAGGCGTCCAGAATGCTCTTGCAGATAGCCAAGCCCAGGCCGCTATGGCCCTCGGCCTGCGCCCGCGTTCGCGACGTCCGGTAAAAGCGGTCAAATATATGGCGCAGATCGTCGGGTTCGATGCCGATGCCGGTGTCTGCGATGACGACGACCGCCCAGCCATCGGCCACGCGCAGGGACACGCTCACCTCGCCGCCGGGTTTGTTGTAATCAATGGCATTGGAGAGCAGGTTGGTGAAGACGCGCCCGATCTGCTCCGGCTGGCCCAGAAGCCGTGCCGGCTGGAGGTCCAGATGGATCTGGACGTTGTGCAGCACGGCCAGGGAACGGATGCGGTCCACTTGCTCTTGCAGGATTTCGGCCAGGTCCAGCGAAATCCGGGGCCCGCTTTCGCCGCCGGCGTCCAGGCGGGCGAGTTCCAGCAGCGACTCCGCCAGCCGGCGCATCTTCTGCGCGGCCTCTTCGCAGGCATGGATCGTGTCGCGGTACTCCTCCGCGTTTCGTTCCCGGCGCAAGGCCATCTGGGTTTCTGAAATGATCACCGCCAGCGGCGTGCGCAATTCGTGCGCGGCATCCGCGGTGAACTGCTGCTGGCGGGCAAAGGCGGCATCCAGGCGGGCGAAGGTGGCGTTCAGCACATCGGCCAGCTGGCCGAGTTCGCGATCCATGTCGCCGGTCGGAATGCGTTCGGACAGGTTGCCCTCGGAGATGCGCAGGGCGGTGCGGCTGATGTGGCGGATGGAATGCAGCAGCACGCCGGAAAGGATGTAGCCGCCACCCAGTCCCAGCCCCAGCAGCAGCAGCGCCATGCCGATCACTTCCCAGGTGAAGCGCCGCAGCCGGGAAAGTTCCGGGGCGATGTTGCAACCGACCAGGATGCAGTCCCGGTGCTCGGTGAACTGATAGGCCTCCCGGGCGGATCCGCGCATCCGGTAATTCAACATGACTCCGGCGGCAGCGGAGCCCGGCCGCGGGAGGGCGTCCACGGCGGGGGCGGATTGGGCCAACAGAATTCCTTCCCGGTCGCCCCAGACGGCATAATAAAACCGGTTGCTGCTGGAGAACTGCTGCAGCACATCCCCGGTCAGCTGCACGGGCTGGCGGGTGGCTGCTTCCGGGGGCGCGGGCGGGCGGACAAAGGGTTCATCGATGTCCGGCGGCAGGGCGAAAGGATCTGCATCCACATCCGGCAGGAAATCCAGGCCGTCCTCCCCGGCAGGGGCGCGCCGGCCGCGGGGCGGGGGATGGCCATGGTTGTCGGCGGAGCCGCGGAATGCGCCGTTGACGAGATTCACGCGCTGGGCCAGGACGGCATCGATCCGTTCCATCACCGCCATGCGCTGGAGCCGGCAGGCGGTTGCGCCAAAACCCGCCAGGAGCATGGCCAGCAGGAATCCGAACCAGAGTTGCAGGCGCAGCCGGATGGATTTTTTCGGCATGCTACTTCTCGATGCAGTATCCGTGGCCGCGCCGGGTGGTGATCAGGCTGCCGGGCAGTTTCTTCCGGATATTGAAGATGTGGACATCCAGCAGGTTGGACATGGTGTCTTCGCGCTCATCGAAGACGTGTTCATAGAGTTCCGTCCGGGAAACGACCTTGCCCTGATGCTGGGCAAGGTATTCCAGAATCGTGTATTCACGGGCGGTTAGTGGCACGTGCTTGCGGTCAGCCGTGACCGTGCGTGCGCGGGTGTCAATCACCACGTTGCCCAGCACAATCTCCGGACTGGGCCGGTTGGCCGAACGGCGGATGACCGCCCGCAGGCGGGCAAACAGCTCCGTCAAGTCGAAGGGCTTGACGAGGTAATCGTCGCCGCCTCCGTCAAGGCCGCGGACGCGGTCGGCCAGCGTATCCCGCGCGGTCAGGAAAACCACGGGTGTTTTCTTGGTTTTGCGCAGGCGCTCGAGGACCTGCCAGCCGTCCAGCCGGGGCAGCATAATGTCCAGCACAATGGCGTCGTAATCGCAGTTCTGGGCCTTGTAGAGCCCCTCCTGGCCGTCGGCGGCGGTGTCCACGGCATATTCTTCTTCCCGCAACGCCTTGGCCAGGTTTCGCAGCAGGCGGGCTTCGTCTTCAATGATCAGGACTCTCATTGTGTTTCCTTACCGATTCACGGCTATCATGTCATAAGGCGAACGAAGTGGCAATGAACCCTCATGGCCCCGTTCGCAAGCGGAAATACCGGATGGGAATATTGGTGGTGGTCGGATACGTCCAAGAAAAGCTGCTGCCCGCCGGGTTGGTCGTATACAGCGGAGTCCAGACAACCTGATTGGTTAAGTTCGTCGCTCCCTCCACCACATACACCAGCCCGGCACTCCCCGAAATGGTCATTTGCCCCGTTTCATTGGTCCCGGACGACAATTGACTGAATTCCGGCGAAGCCGCCAGATTGACCACATTGAAGTTGCTGGACACGCCGGTCAGACGCGCAGAATTGGTGGCGACCATGTGAACGCCGGCGACCGTCTGGGTGAGGGTGAAGGTCCCGCTGAATTGTCCGCGGCTGAGATCGGCGCTTGCAGGAGATACCGCAATTTGCATGGCATCGGCCCAAGGCAGTGTCAGTCCGGAATTCGTCGAGCCGAAGCTGGAGGCATCCGTGTTGTCGGTATTGTGACGCCAGGCCCAATTCGTGGCCATGTTGGTGTCATTGGTGCCGATGCGCTGCCAGGAATCCACGGTCGTGCCGTCCGGCGCCCGGCTGCCGGCCGCCAGCCCATCGCCGGTCCATTGCCCCGCTACCGGCACCGCATCCCCGTTGATTTCCACGCTGAGCAGACCCTGGTCGGTTGCCGTCCAGCCAGCGGAAACGAAATCGCGAACCGCGCCGTCCGCATCGAGCAACATGAGCCACGCTTTGCCGGTGGTATTGCTCCAGCCAATGTCGCCGCCGAAATACGTCCGACCGCCGGCAGTATTGGTGGATTCGCTTACGCGCAGCATCGCGCCGGCGGCCAGATCCGTCGGCAGGGAATACATGATAGGATTCAACGTGTTGATGTCGGTCTGACTATCCCCGGCCAAAACCATCCAGCCTGTAGTATTCACGATGCTCGTGGAGATATTCTGCAACTCAAACTGATTTTCCGTTCCGTCACACAATTCGGTGATCAGAATGGGTGAAGTCCGGACCGTTCCGACCGCCGCCGACACCGGCACATTGCTGCTCAAGTCTGTTACCACCCGTTCTGAAGAATCGCGGGCCGATAATCCCGCGGCAAAATAGCAGCGGACATAGGCCTGGGTCGGGGTGGAATTCCATGTGAAATGATCGAGCGGTCCAGAAGCACGGATGGTGGCCGAAACCGATTTGGCCGTGACATTGGTCGCGCTGTCCTGGACCTGCACGGTGAAAGTGGCCGTACCGGCACTGGTTGGCGTTCCGGTTACCGAGCCGGAGGACGCCAATGTCAGTCCTGCCGGGAGACTGCCGGAGGTCAGGCTCCAGGTGTAGGCGGGTACGCCGCCAGTGGCCGTCAGACTTTGTACATAGGCTTCACCGATAATGCCGTCATCGGGCGTCTCCGTGGTGATGGCAAGCCCGGGCGTGGCGACCGCAAGGGAATACGCCTTGGTTGCGACGGCGCTGATGCTGTCGGTTACCTGGACCGTGAAAGAGAAGGCCCCGTAGTTTGTCGGCGTTCCGGACAGGGTTCCATCCATGCCCAGCGCAAGACCGGCGGGCAGCGATCCACTTGCCAAGCTCCAGCCGTAGGGGGGAATGCCACCGGACGCGGTCAGCGCTTGTGAATATGAACTGTTCCACATGGCGTTGACCAGGGGCGAAGGGGTGGTGATGGAAAGCGTGGAGGCCACGATGGTCAAACCGAATGCTTTAGTTGCTGACAAACTGCCGGCATCGGTCAGACGCACAGTGAAGTTGTAGGTACCAGCGGCTGTCGGTGTCCCGGCCAGAATGCCCGTGGCGCTCAACGTGAGACCTGTTGGCAGGGTCCCGGATGCCAGGGACCAGGTGTAGGGGGTGGTTCCGCCCGTGCCGGCCAGGGAATTCGAATAGGCCACGCTGACCGTGCCTGTCGACAACGGGGAAGTGGTGGAAATCGCGGGCGCACTGGCCGCGATGATCAGACTCAATACCTTGGAGGTATTGGTGCCGGCGGCATCCTGAACTTTCACCGTGAAGGAGTTGCTCCCGGCGGTCGTCGGCGTTCCGCTATACACGCCATTTGTGGTCAGCGTCAGTCCCGATACCGAACCGGAGGTGATGGTCCACGAGTATGGCGCGGTGCCGCCGGTGGCCGTGAAGGTGTTGGAATAGGCGGTGCCCGCGACTCCGCCCGCCAGGGGGGAGGTGGTGCTAATCGAAAGTTCAACCGTGGCGCCGTTGTTTGCCGCTGCAGGAGTTGGCGTCGCCCCGTTCCAGTTCGCCGCCGTGTTGCCGATGGCACTGGCACTGATCCGTTGCAGGGAACTGCCGGCGCCGTCCGCGTTCGTGGCCCAGGGCGTGATGTCCCGGTATTCCACCCGATCCACAAAGATGTAGGTCGAATAGCCCTTGAGGGTGGAGGCGTATTCCAATTGGATTTCCGCCGTGCTGTTGGGCAGGTTGGTCGAGAAGGGGCCCAGAACCGTTACGTTCGTTGAGAGCCCGTAGTTCGTGCGGAACGTGGTCAGCGTGGTGGTGTCGGTCGGCGAGAACCCAACCAGCAGCAGGTAGCCGCCGGCCGGCAGGCTGGTATTGGTGGCGAAGGTGTATTCCACATCACCGTTGAGGCGCCAGCCGCTCAGGCTCGCGGCATTGGTGCCGGCATTATGCAACTCGATGAATTCATCGCGGACATCATCCGTGCCGTTGGTGGAATCAACGGGGCGGTACATGATTTCGTTGAGAATCACCGTGGCGGTTTGGGGTGTCGTATTCGTGGCGCCCGTGCCGGTACGGAAGACTTCGACGCTGGCCGGATTGTCCTGCCCGAAGGTGTGCGATACAAGCGGCCACATTTCGGCCCCGCCGGAATCGGAATCCAGGCCCGTGGCCGCCACGCGCCCGAAGGAAACATTCTCCGCCGATGGCGGAAAATGGACATACGCGCCATAACCGGTAAGGGCTCCACCTGAATTCACGGCCGACAGCACCATTTCGTCATCGAAGCCGCTCAAGGCAAACGGCACGGAGCCGCCTTGGAAATCGGTCTTGTAGAAAACGACATAGCCGCCCGCCGGCACGGTCGTTCCGGCCGGTATCTGCAGTTTTTGGGGCACCGGCCGGTAATCGCTCAACCACCAGCCGCCGATGTCCACATTGGTGGCGGTCGGGTTGTAGATTTCCACGGCATCCTCGTACGGCGAGGCGGAATGCGCCAGTACTTCGTTGATGTAGACTGGCGCCGGCGCCCAGTTGGGGTGGTTGGGGGTGGCGGTTTGCGATGAAAACGTGACGAATGCATTGCTGCCATCCGGCAGGCGGCCTTGGGAGATATCCTTCGTTTGGCTGCCGAAGGTGATCGTGTCGAGGGTGGTGGCGCCGTTGGCGGAGGTAAGGAGCAGGCTTTCGCCGCTCTTGGTCAATTTGAAGTTGGCATGATTGCCGCCGCTGGAACTGCCGTCGGCCCAGAAGCGGGAATGTCCGTTGCCTTCGATGAAGGAAAGCGCGGGGATTTGCGTGATCATGGGCGTGGAAGGCGTGTCGCTGAGCCACAGGCTGGCCAGCGCGACGACATTCGTGTCCTTGTTGTAGAGTTCAAACCAGTCGTCGCCATAGGCGGGGTCCGCCATCCATTCGTTCATGCACAGGTTCGAGACCGAGCCCAGCGTCTTGGCGCTGTTGGCGGCGGCGGGGGTGGGGGTGTTGGCCTGCCAGCCGCCGGTGCCGTTGACGATGCGCCCGATGGATACATCCGGGGCCTGCGGGCCGAAGGTCACGCTGTCCACCACGGTGGCCCCGCTCAGCAGCAGGACCTGGTCGCCGTTCGCATCCAGCTTGAAGCCGCTGTGATAGCCGGAAGCGGTGGTGTCGCTGTCGCACCAGACCACCAGGTGCGCGCTGGCGGCGATGGTGGCGCCGGTCGGGAAGAAATATTTCGTGGCCACCTCCGGATTATCGGTCAGTGCATATCCGCTCAAGGTGATGTTGCTGCTGCTGTTGTTGCGCAGTTCCACGAAATCGGGGAAATAGTCGCCCAGGGTGGAATCGTTCTGCACGGCATTGCGGTTGTCGGCCAGGATTTCATTCAGGACCAGATTGCCGGCGGAGGTGTTGGTAGAGCCCCAGGTGAAGCTGGTTTCCGCCGAGACAATGGAATAATGGCCGTTGGTGTCAAAGAAGGTTGCGCGCCAGTAATAGGTTTGGCCATAGGTCAGTTGATCATACGGCATGGGCATGTTTGTCTTGTAGGTGGTCGAGACCAGGCGCAGCACCGGTTCCTCGTAATTGCCGGCCGCCGTACGGATTTCCCATTTGGTCGAGGCGTGCGCGATGGCGGTCGGATGCACATAGGCCCGGGTGGTCAGGCTGGTCGTGCCGACAACCGTGGCCCCGCTGGCCGGGGTGGCATTGGTGGCCCGGACCGGCTTGTAATAGGTGCCCAGGGCGGACAGTTGCGAGTTGACATAGCTCTGGCGCTTGGCGGCGAACGTGGCGGCGTTCGTGAAACCCAGTGCGGTTAGATTCGTGGGATCGCAGAAGGAGTTGTTGATTTCCCAGAGCCGCTGGTTGTATTCGGACCGGAAACACTTGAAGAACGTGTCTTTCCACCAGTTTGAACCGTCAAAAACAACGGTTGCGCCGACCTCGCCGCCATAGATGGTTTGATTGGTGGTGCCGCCCATGGCGCCGCCGCCGCCGCCCCCGCCGCTGCTGGTTGTGGACATCACGCTGTCGTAATCCCAGCCCAGCCGCACCCATTTGCCATTTTCCCGCCGCCAAAAGTAATGGTTCTGGGCGGCGTCGTCCCAGATGCTCATCCATTCGAGCAGGGCCATCGAGGTCAGAAGCGTATCCATGTCCCAGTTATTCGTGAACCAGGCCCGGGCGCTGGCGAGTTGGGTCGAGGAATTCGTGAAATTGTGCGTGGACGGCGTATCCCCGCGCGCCGTCCACATGCCTTCGATCAGGTCGCAGACCGGCTTGGACCCGATCCAGTCGTGCGTTTGCAGCGACATGGTCCAGTCGTAGCGCTGCAACTGCGTCCAGGTGGCGTTGGCCAGCATGGGGGCTTCGTCGCCGCGCGTATACGGCCCTTCGTTGTTGTTCTGGGAGGCGTCGCGGTTGCCCACATCTTTATAGAGTTCGCCGACGGCCTCCTTGTCCGATCCGGGGTTCAACTGCTGCTGCAGTTCGTGGTAATCCTCCAGCATTTCCTTGGCATATTCGCCCTGTTGGGTGCGGGCGATCATGGAATTGCTGTTGTAATACCAGTCCACCCAGAACATCTTCGAGGCGGGGAGGCCGATCATGCGGTTGAGCCGCTGGGCCTCGACGAATTCATTGCTGTGGCCGGTGATGAACCACGAAGCCTGATCGTCGAACGGCTGGTGATCGGGAAAGTGGAGCTTGAAGGAATTGTTGGCCGCCGCGCGATGGTACCGGCTGCCATGGTAGCGGATCTGGATGTCCCAGACCTGGCCGCTGCAGGCGAACACGCCCGGCAGGGTGCCGTCCCACTGCGGCGCATTCGTGGCCACGAAGGGGCAGGCCCGCGGCATGCCGCTGGCGCTGGCGGCCGTCACCCGGACGGGACTTTGCGTAATGTTGGTGTTCATCGTGGCCAGCGCGGTGGTGGGTACGAAGACATCATAAACGGGGTTCGACGATGCACGCACCGGGGTCACGAAATAGCCGAACCACGCCTCCCGCGTGCCGTTCGTGCCGATCGGGGCGATCTGCGGGTCGTCCGACCGCGGCGAAACCACCTCCAGGCCATCGCCGCGGTTCGCCTTGAAGCGGTAGCGCACCACGGCGCGGTTGGTCTGTCCCGGAATCGAGGCAACATAGGTCCCGGCGCCGAGGCTGCTCATGGTGACGCTGGTTTTGGTCTCCGTATAGGAATTGATGTCGTCCACGAAATATTCCAATGTGACGGCACTCAACGTGTTCGTGGCCGAGAATTCGCAGTTCACCGTCACGGCCGTGTTGGAACGAATGATGACGGAACCATCCGTGGCCTGGACGGCTGATTGGGCAATCACCACCGGCTTGGGGACGGTGCGGGTGACGGCTTGCGCCGTTCCCGGGGTCGGCCCGGTGAGCGGGGAGGCCAGCCAGTTGGCCGGATCACCGGAGGACCAGGAGGTGCTCACGCGCTGGAGCGACCGCCCTTTATATTGATAATTGGTGGAAATCAGGCCGCTGAAACGGTCCTGGGCGCCGAGCGCGTCCGCCGCCTGCGCCCAGGGGAACTGCGCGTCATAGGTGACAGCATCAACGGTGGTG
>CAZMOR010000022.1:0-2271 GCA_964567795.1 uncultured Verrucomicrobiota bacterium | reverse complement strand
TCCTGCTCGGTCAGCACCAGCTCCAGCGCGGCGTCGGCGTTGCCGAGGCGCCCCGCGGCGTTGATGCGCGGGCCGATCATGAACCCGATGTGATAGGTGTCCACCGGGCCGGTGATGCCGGCGGCCTCGATCAGCGTGCGCAGGCCGACGGAATTCGTGCGGTTCAAGAGCTGCAGGCCGTGATAGACCAGGATGCGGTTTTCCTTCAGCAGCGGCACGATGTCCGCCACGGTGCCGACGGCCACCAGCTCCATGAAGGTCTTGAGATCCACCTTTTCGGCGGCCTCCAGCTTGCGCTGCCGCGCCGCCTTGATCAACCCGTGGCAGACCTTGAACGCCACGCCCACACCCGCCAGCATCCGGATATCCTCCGGACAGTTGCCGAGCTTGGGATTCACGATGGCGCAGGCTTCGGCCACGCCTTCCGCCGCCGGCTCGTGGTGGTCCGTCACGACCACGTCGATGCCCAGGCGGGCGGCTTCCCGCACGGCCTCCACGGAGCTGGTGCCGCAGTCCACGGTGACGATGAGGTTGGGCCGGAACGTCTCCACGCAGCGGTGCAGGGTCTCGACGCCGAGGCCGTAGCCGTCCTCGATGCGGTGCGGCAGGAAGGGCGACGCGACGGCGCCCAGACCGCTCAGTACCTGGATCATCAGGGCCGTGGCGGTCACGCCGTCCACGTCGTAGTCGCCGTAGACCAGGATGGAACTGCCCTGCTCGATGTGCTGCAGGATCAGGTCCACCGCCTTCTCCATGCCCGGCAGCACGAAGGGGTCGGTCAGGTCCGCCAGCCGCGGCTGGAGGAATTTATCGATCTCCGCCCGGTCCACGAGCCCGCGCGCCACCAGCGCGCGGGCCATCGCCCGCGAAAAGCCGTAGTCCGTCGCGATGCCCTCGGCCACCTCGGGGGCGGCCTCGATCATCGTCCAGCGCTTCTCGGAGCGAACCACCACGGGCTTACTTCCCGGCCGGCGTCGCCAGCGCGACCTTCGGCCGCACCGCCAGCATGATCGGCGAGGCGATGAAGATCGAGGAATACGTGCCCGCGACCACGCCGATGAACATCGCCAGCGCGAAGTCGAAGATCGACCCGCCGCCGAAGACCATCAGGGTGATGACGCTCAGCAGCGTCGTGAACGACGTCAGCAGCGTCCGGGACAGCGTGGCGTTCACGCTCTCGTTGACCACCGCCGCGTCGAGGCGGCCGCCGCGCAGCTTGCGCATTTCGCGGATGCGGTCGAACACCACGATCGTGTCGTTCACCGAATAGCCGAGCACCGTCAGCAGCGCCGCGATGGTCGTCGTCGAGAACTGGCGGTGCAGGACGCAATAGAGGCCGATCGTCACCAGCAGGTTGTGCAGCAGGCCCAGCACCGCGCCGATCGCGAACGAGAATTCGAACCGGATCGTGATGTAGATGATCATGCCGATCAGCGAGAGGCCGATGGCGATCAGGCCGCTGCGCTGCAGCTCCTTGCCCACCTGCGGGCCGACGGTGTCTTCCTGCAGCAGCTTGAAGCCGTTGTCCGTAAACTGCTTGGCCAGCACGTCCTGGACGATCGCGCCTTCCTCGGGGGAGGCCACCTTGACCGCCAGCACTTCGTTCTGCTGGTCGCCCGAGCCGCTGCGCTGGTACTGGATGGGACTGTCCTGGACGCCCGCGGCGCTGAACGCCGACCGCAGCGCATCCACGTCCGCCTTCTGGGCAAAGTCCAGCGTCAGTTGCTGGCCGCCCGTGAAGTCCACGCCGAAGTTCGCCGAACCGCGGTGGATGCCGACCGCCAGCGAGACCGCAATGACCACGATCGACAGGACCGCCGCCGGCCAGCGCTTGCCCATGAAGTCGATCTTCGACTCCTTGACCCACTGCGTCATCTTCAGGTTGTGCAACAGGTTGTGGCTCTCGAGGAAGTCGAACACCATGCGGGTGCCGACGATGGCCGTGTACATGCTGGCGATGATGCCCGCTGTCAGCGTGACCGCGAAGCCCTTCACCGGGCCCGAGCCCTGCCAGAACAGGATCACGGCCGTCAGCAGCGTCGTCAGGTTCGAGTCGAAAATCGTCGTGAACGCCTTGTCATAGCCCGCGGAGAGCGCCGCGCCGAAGCGCTTGCCCAGCCGCATTTCCTCGCGGATGCGCTCGAAGATCAGCACGTTGGCGTCCACCGCCATGCCGACCGTCAGCACGATACCGGCAATGCCCGGCAGCGTCAGCACCGGCAGGTGCACGCCCGAACTGCCCATGCCCGCCCCGCCGATCAGCCCGAAGAA
>CAZMOR010000021.1:0-1878 GCA_964567795.1 uncultured Verrucomicrobiota bacterium | reverse complement strand
CTTGCGCCACCGCCGCCAGTCCGCCCAGCGGATAGAACACGCCCTGCGCCAGGTCCACATGCGACATCAGCGCGTACATCGCCGGCGCGTCGTTCGGCGACGTGCCCAGAAACACCATTGCGTATTCCAGAATCTGGCGCGCGCGCCGGTCCGTGAAACTCCGCCGCACCGCCGCATCCAGCCGCCCCAGCACGTTGAGCTTCAGCCCTTCCGTCAGCATCCGCCGGTTGAGGAAATCGAACAGCGTGCAGTAATCGCGGTAGAGGAATTCGCCCACCGCCACGCGGTACTTGTAGGCCGCCGCCTCCAGGTAGCGCTCCAGTTTCGCCCCGCCCCCGGCCTCCAGCCGGTCGAACAGCGCCCGCACCCCCGCCCGGTCCGGCGGCACGTCGTGCATCTCCCCCGGCCCGCAGAACACCCGGTACGACGGATCCAGCTTCTTCAATTCGTAGAAATCCGCGGGCGTCCGGCCGAATTTGGCGAAGAACCGCTCGAAGACCTCCGGCATCAGGTACCACGACGGCCCCATGTCGAACGTATAGCCGTCCTTCTGCCAGACCCGCGCGCGCCCCCCGGCCTGATCGTTGCGATCGAGCACCGTCACGCGGCAGCCGGCCTGCGCCAGTTCCGCCGCCGCCGCCATGCCGCCGATCCCGGCACCGATCACGATCACCTGCGGTCCGTGCTTCTTCTCCATGGCTCGAGATTATAACCCCGGTTTCCGATGCGGCAAGCCGCGCCGCCAAAATTTCCCCATGCGGGGAATCGCGGCTCATGCCGGAAAACGCCGCGAAAGTGCCGTTTTCAGGCCTTTTCGGCCCTTTTTCGCCTTGAGCTCCCCCGCTTGCGGGTTCTCCCATTCGTTAACTTCAAGGTCTCATTTACCTTCTCGATGCGACATCACAGAAACGTTGACCCCTGCTTTCCCTTAAACTAGTCTTAAGTACACGAAGGAAAATCCGGTGTCTGGGGATGCAGGACACAAGACCCGGCGGATGGATGTAATCACGGCTTGAAGTATTGACCATGAAATTGTCTATTTCAAAGACGTTTGGCCTTCTTCTCGCCACTATAGTCCATACTGCGACCGCCACGAATTTATGGCTAACGGCTGCCACCATTCCCGACAATATTGACGGCCTTTTTTACACCGGCAGGGAATTCGCCGCCTATCGCCTGTCGCCATCCCTCCGGGTATACACTTCAACCAATGGGACCGTTTGGACGGCGCACGACTCAACACTCACCCCGCTTTCAATTGGGCACGACGGCCACGGCACGTATTATGCGCTGACGCGAACGGAATTGGCATATTCCGGAGATCAATACTCGTATACGGCACATTTGTGGCGAAGCACCAACGCCGTCGCCTGGCAGGAAACCGGGGAACCGATCACCTACATGAATATTCTCCCCGCGAGCGCTGCTTTTTGCGGCGGGGACAGCAATCTGCTGGTAAAGGTTTACACCATTTTTGGAAACGGCTCGTGGACCGGCTTCGCTCCGGCCCCGCTTTTTGTGGTGGACAGGACAAATCCCTCCGATTTTTCAAAGGATTCATCCACCAATAGCATCGAAAATATTCAATGGACGGGAACGCGCTATGTCGCCGTCATGAACGAACAAATGGCCGCCTCTGCGAATGGCTTGGATTGGGTGCCGCTGTTTAACCTGGGCCATGCCAATCCTCCCAACAGACTCCTGACAACCTGGCGCTCCCTCTATTTCATTTACGGCTATTTTTCGGGCATTACGATGGCGAATGGCATTACGGAGGCCATGGCTTTCAAGGCCCCGGTGGATGTAAGATTCGAGACAATTCCCCTGGCCGAATTTGCCTGCGGCGACAACGCCATCATTCTGGCAGACCGAACCAAC
>CAZMOR010000020.1:0-4663 GCA_964567795.1 uncultured Verrucomicrobiota bacterium | reverse complement strand
CGCATCAGCATCCATGGCCAAAGCCCCGGTTCGCGGCACAGGTTGCGGTCCACGTTGTTGCGCGGCAGGTTCCACGGCGCGGCCCCCGGCACGGCCGCCGCGCCGCGGCCCGTGCCAAAGGCGGCCCGCAGCCCCAGGGCGGCGAGTTCGCCGGCGAGATCGTGCCGGGCGTTGCCGTTGGGCCAGGCCAGCGCCGGCAGCAGCATGCCCGCCGCCCGCTCCTTCAGCAGCGTCCAGCAGTGGCGGATATCGGCCAGGGCCTCGTCGCGCGAGACCTGGTCCAGCAGGATGTGCCGGTGCCCGTGCACGCCGAAATCCACCAGCCCGCTCCGCCCCATTTCGCGCACCTGGTCCCACGTGAGGAAATCCCCGTCGTGCTGTTGCCGGAATTCCGGACTTTGCGCCAGCCGCGCTTCCAGCCAGCGATGGGAGTGATGCTTGAGGTTTTCGATTTCCGAATCCGTCAGGCCGGGCATCTGCCACCAGAACGGCAGGCGCTCCTCCACCGCCCCGGTGGCCAGGAAAATCGTGGCGGGAATGCCCAGTTCGCGCAGGACGGGAAACGCATGCTCGTAGTTGTCGGCCCAGCCGTCGTCGAAGGTCACCGCGAACGCCGGCCGGGCCGGCGCGGCGTTGCGCCCGAGCCAGTCGCGCAGGGCCACCGGCTCGTAGCGCGCACGCAGCCACGCCAGCAGCGCGCGGAAATCCGGCACGGCCGCATCCAGCGAACGCATGGCGCGCGTCCGCGCATCCTCCCCGCCCGGGCGCACGCGGTGGAACGTCAGGATGACCAGCTTGCCGCCGTGCAGCCGCCGCAGGCCGCCGCCGGCGGCATAGGCTCGGGCCAGGGTGGCTTTCAAAAGCGTGCGCATGCCACCTACTTCGAATCGGTGAACGTGACCTTGGCGATGTGAGGCAGTTCGCGGTGGCGGCCGTCGTAGTCCAGCCCGTAGCCGACCACGAAGGCGTCCTCGATCTTGAAGCCGACAAAATCCGCCTCGAACGGCACGAGGCGCCGCGACGGTTTGTCGAGCAGCGCGCAGGACCGGACGGATTTGGCGCCCTTGGCCTTCAGGTGGGCCACGGCCTTTTGCAGCGTGCGGCCCGTGTCCAGGATGTCGTCCACCACCACCACGTCCGCCCCGGCCAGGTCGATGCTGCAGTCGCGGCTGACCACCGGCTCCTTCTGGGCCGTGGTGCCGCTGAAATAGCTTTCCATGATCATGAAATCGATGCGCGGGTGCATGCCGTTGTGGTCGAACCAGCGGACCAGGTCCGCCAGGAAGATGAAACTGCCCCGCAGGATGCCGATCACCACGAGGTTCTCGCCGGGGCCGGCCGCGGCGATTTCACGGGCGATTTCGTCCACCCGGCGCGCCAGCTGGCGCGGCGTGATCATGACATCCTGGATGTGGTACGGCCTCATCGTAAGGGGTTCCTCCGGTTCTCCGGCGGCTATTTCCGCCGTGAACAGTCTTGCAAAAACCGCCCGGATGGGGGAAGTTAAAAAGCACAACCCATGAGGAATGCATCCATGAACATCTTCCGGACCGCCGCTTTTCGCGCTTCCGCCCGCGCCCTCGTTTTGCCCCTGGCCGCGCTGCTCTTCGCCGGCTGCGAGGTGGGGTCCGCTGACAGCGTCTCCGCCGTAACGGCCGACAATGATGGAAATATATACAATTATTCCGGCCTATATATGAGCGCCAGTAATACCAGCGGCAGCACAACCGGTTATGCGGGGCTGGTCTTTCCCGCCGGCAGGCAAAGTGGTGTTACGCTGACTTGGATGCGTTTATTGCAATATGGCAGTGTTCTCGAAGCATATGACAATGCCGGCCTCACATGGAGCGGCAAAATCTCAGCACAGAATGCAGAAGTCGCGTCGTTCAGTCTGTCCGGCCAAACCACGGCGGGGGCCGCAGTTGAAATTGCCGGTACATTGACCTATGTCAGCCAACTTTCCACCATGGATGCCACTTGGATAGAGCCATCGTTCTCCGGAAGCATATTTGCACAGGCAACTGTAAGTCCTGTTGTCACAAGTAAACCCCCTGCAGAGCTGTCCATTTCGCCGGAGTCCGCTACGCTTAAAACTAATAATACAACACAGGTGTTTACAGTCAGTGGCGGAACCTCACCTTATAGCTGGACGGCCACCGGCGGGACAGTATCCCCGTCAGAAGGCAGTAGCGTAACTTTTACAACTGACCTTTCTCCAAGCGGCAGCATCATGGTGACGGATGCAAATTCCAACTCCGCCTCCGCCACAATCACATATATCACCAGCGGAACCTCGAGTCTTTCCATAAATCCGACAACGATGAGCCTCAATGCCTCTATTTTCAAAGGGACTTTTAAGGCGACCGGCGGCGACGGAAGCTATACTTGGATGGTTTCGAGCGATTCTTTGGGTGAGCTTTCGTCAACCACTGGCAGTTCGGTCACTTATACAAGCAAGAAAGTTGTCGGAACCAACACCGTTACGGTCATCGATACGGACAATCGGCAAGCCAGCGCATCCGCTATTTATAAATGAAAAAAAATCCCTCATCCTCTACCCGCCGCTGCCCGATGGGCGCGCCGGAGGCCGATATCTGCAAAACCGCCAATGACCTGGCCGGCCTGTTCAACCGCGTGGAAACCGATGCCCCGGACGCCTTGCTGACGCACAGCCCGGCGCCCAGAAACGTCGTGGACGCCCTGCGCGTCCTCCTGGACGTGATGTTTCCCGGCAAGATCAGCGCCTCGCTGGTGGACAGTTCGGAACTCGGCGTGTTCCTGATCCGGCGGCTGAGCGAAGCCTGGCGCCTGCTCCATCGCGAGATCCGCCGCGCCCTGCCCTACCGCTGGATCGGCGAAGCCGCCCGCGTCGAAGGCGCCCGCCCGCCCAAGGTCGACAATCTCGATCACGAAACGGACCGCATCCTCAAGGCCTTCCTGGCCACGCTGCCCGGCGTCCGGCGGCTGCTCATCGCCGACGTCCAGGCGGCCTATGACGGCGATCCCGCCGCGCTGACCTTCGCCGAGGTCCTGCTGGCCTATCCCGGCCTGCTGGCCATCGCCGCGCACCGCCTCGCCCACGAACTTTACAAGCTGCAGGTGCCCATCATTCCCCGCATCATGAGCGAATGGATCCACACCAAGACCGGCGCGGACATCCATCCCGGCGCCCGCATCGGCGAGTCGTTCTTCATCGACCACGCCACCGGCGTCGTCATCGGCGAAACCACGGAAATCGGCCACCACGTCAAGCTGTATCAGGGCGTGACGCTGGGCGCGCGCTCGTTTGCCTTGGGCGCCACCGGCCTGCCCGTCAAGCACATCAAGCGCCATCCCACCGTCCACGATCACGTCATCATCTACGCGCATGCCACCATCCTCGGCGGCGAAACGGTCATCGGCGCCCGCTCCATCATCGGGTCCAACGTCTTTCTGATGGAAAGCATTCCGGCGGACAGCGTGGTTTCATCCAACCATCCCGAACTGTCGATCCGCGAAAAAAAGCGCTCAAAAAAGACTTGAATCCGCAGGGTTCTGGGGTAGGATGCCCGCGCTTTGTTGATGGAGGCGTAGCTCAGTTGGAAGAGCAGCTGACTCTTAATCAGCGGGTCGTGGGTTCGAGCCCCTCCGCCTCTACCATCTTCTAAACCCGGGAACGCGGCTCCGGCCGGTTTCCGGGTTTTGCCTTGGCTGGAGGCGTTCCACTTTCCCCGCTTGCCGCGCGGAAAATCCTCCGCTATTCTGGACCGGCAAGCATGAATGCCGCCTCCGCCAGCACCCGCCTCCGCCTCTCGGCCCTGCTTGCCTTGGGCCTGCTGGCCCCGCTGGCCGGCCGGGGTCAGCTGCCATCCCCCGGGGGTGCCGCAGACCCCGCGCCCATGGGGGCCACCGTCCTCGGCGAAGGGGCCGCCCGGCACGTGGTTTTCCGTACCTGGGCGCCCAATGCCGCCAAGGTGGCGGTCAGCGGCGACTTCAACAATTGGAAGGAACAGCCCCTGCAGCGCGAAGCCAACCGCGCCGGCATCTGGATGCTCGATACCCGCAGCGCCCGGCCGGGCGATGCCTACCGGTTCGTCGTGGATGGCCTGCAACGGCGCGATCCCCGCGGCCGGGCCGCCAACACGGTGGAGAACAAGTCTTATATCGTCGATCCCCGCGCGTTCCCCTGGGGGCCGGCCGATGGCTGGAAAATGCCGGCCAAGGAAGATCTCGTGATGTATGAAATGCATCTGAGCACCTTCGCCGGGGGCATCCCGGGCAATGACTCCCTCTTTGAGCGCGCGGCCAAGCGCCTGCCATATCTGAAGGCCTTGGGGATCAACTGCATTCAGCTCATGCCGGCGAACGAATTCCATGGCGACCGCTCCTGGGGCTACAACCCCAGCGACCTGTTCGCCACCGAGGCCTCGTATGGCGGGGCCGAAGCGTTCAAGAATTTCATCAAAATCTGCCATACCAACGGCCTGGCCGTGGTGCTGGACATCGTTCACAACCATTACGGTCCGGACAACATCGCCGGCTGGCAGTTCGACCAGGCCGGCCCGGCGGAAAACGGCGGAATATATTTCTACACCGATGAAGACCATCGTTACACGGAATGGGGCCCCCGCCCCGATTACAGCAAGCCCGAAGTCCGCGCCTTCATCGTCGATGCGGTCAAAAC
>CAZMOR010000019.1:0-5527 GCA_964567795.1 uncultured Verrucomicrobiota bacterium | reverse complement strand
CTCGATACCGTCCTTTCGGTATTCAGTGTGGACACACTCGTAGCCTCCCCGCACTCCGAAGGCATGTTTCAACAGGCTTTGATCCATCCCACCATCATAGCGGATCGGATCCCCCTAGACGGAAACTTCCCGGATGAACCCATTTTTGAGCCTTTTCAGCCTCTTCCAGCCTTGAGCCCCCCCCTGTTGCGCGCGCCGCAACTCGGTCCTGCAACATTGACCGGCACCCGCTCCCCGCCTATGATGAAGCCCGTAAGTGCTTCGTTCCAGAAAACGGGTCAGCCAACTAAACTCGGCTCAACAAATACTGTTCGGCAAAGATAAATGAAAAAAATATTTCTTCCTCCAGTTGCACCATTGGTTCTACTCTATGCGCTTTGTATTCTCGTCGCAATCGACGATTTAATATCACCTGTAAATTATATAAATGGCGCCCCCGATAATTCTCCACTTCGCGCGGCGATGATTATTCCCTTTCTCTCGCCTTTTATATACGCATACTGGGTTTTCATTAACACCATTGACTATTTAATCGGGAGAGCTACTCCAAGCCTTCCTTGGCTATCCACTCTTGCCATCACCCTTGGTCTAGGTGGCCTTCAATTTGGCGTGATATTTCCCAATGGCAACTCCCAGAAAGAAACCCCCATATTGGCGATGTGGGCATTTGCAATTGCAGCAATCCAAGTTATTCCAATGGGCTTTTGGCGCAGAAGAATCGAAACAAAGAAAAAAGCCGAACTATCGGTTCCAGGATGCACCGCACAAGATGCGCCGTCCCCTGAACCGCGACGTTGACCGATCAGAACAACATGAACTGGAACACGTTCTTCATCTCATTCTTCAAGAAAAACAAACTGCAGATTGAACAAATTCTCGATTCCTGCGGATGTCGCGAAGGATGGCTCCAAGGACAACTGTACTTGGCTAACCCTAAAAAGCTTCTGACAAACAACGGTCCGCTCAAGTTTGATCTGGCTTCTACAGATTCCAAGATGATTGCCGAGATCAAGATCTGCGGCGGCGACTACAATTCTAAGATGAAATCTCTCATCAATTCAGATGTGGCTAAACTAAAACGAGCCAACGCAGCAGAGAAATACATGATCCTCCTTGTGGACACCCGCCACCTAGATAGTAATCTTGGTCAATGGCTCAGGGATAACGCAACTCCTTCCCGCTGCGTCAAGATCACTGGAAATAATTTTCTGGTCAGCGTTTGGAGAACATGAAATCCAAACACGGGAAAAATGAAGTCGTTTCATAATTTATGAACTCTGGCTTAGGTATTTTTCCATCGAAGCGATAAACGCCGCGAAAGTACCTTTTTCAGGCATTTTGGACGATTTTCCGGCCATACCCCCCCCATTAGCCGCCACGGTTCTAGGGGTCGGGGTTCGGCGGGTTCAAGTTCCGCATTCTGAATGCTGGCTTCTGAATCCTGAATGCGGCCGCCCGTGGCGGCATGAGCCGCGAGCCCCCGCATGGGGGCAGCAGATCAGGCTTGGCGGGCCTGGAGCTGGGCGAGCAGGCGGCCGAAGCGCGGATCCTTGCGGATCGGCACGAAGTCTTCGTCCTCCTCCATCCACTCGGCGTCGTCGTAGCCGAGGGCGATGGCCTTCTCGAGCGCGGCGAAGGCGTCGTCGGCCTGCCCGGTCAGCGCAAGGCTGCAGGCGAGGTTGTACCACGCCGTCGGCGAGTCGGGCTCCATCTTGACCATCTGGCGGTCGGCGTTGAGCCCGTCCTGGTAGCGCCCCATCTCCGTGTAGAGGCAGCCGAGGCTTTCGATCACCGCGGGATGCGAGGGCAGGCGCGCGCGCACGCCTTCGAGGAATTCCACCTCGACGCGGCGCGCGCGCTCCTCCTCCGCCGCGCGGGCGGCGGCCTCTGCGGGCGTCTCCTTGGAACGGGACTTCGCCATCGGAATCCTTAACCGCGGGCCTCGATGTGCACGTAGTCCGTCCGGGCGGGCCCGGTGTAGATCTGCCGCGGGCGCATGATCTTCTGCTCGGGATCGTCCCGCATCTCCTGCCAGTGGGCGATCCAGCCCGGCAGCCGCCCGAGGGCGAACAGCACGGTGAACATTTCCTTCGGGAAGCCCATGGCGCGGTAGATCAGCCCGGTGTAGAAGTCCACGTTCGGGTAGAGGTTGCGCTCCTTGAAATAGTCGTCGTTCAGGGCGCGCTCCTCGAGCGCGAGCGCGATGTCCACGAGGGGATCGTGCAGCTTCTTCTTGTTGATCATGGCCATGCACAGCTTCTTGGTGATCTTCGCGCGCGGATCGTACGATTTGTAGATCCGGTGCCCGAAGCCCATCAGGCGGAACTTGCTGGCCTTGTCCTTGGCCCGCGCCAGGACCTGGTCGATCGACAGTCCGTCGCGGTGGATGCTTTCCAGCATCTCGATCACGGCCTGGTTGGCGCCGCCGTGCAGCGGGCCCCACAGCGCGCAGATGCCGGCCGAAATGCAGGCGTAGAGGTTCGCGCCGGTGCTGCCCACCATGCGCACCGCCGTCGTCGACGCGTTCTGCTCGTGGTCCGCGTGCAGGATCAGCAGCTTGTTCATCACCGCCACGTCGTAGGCGTCCGCTTCATAGAGCGACACCGGCGACCGGAACATCATGTTCAGGAAGTTCTCGCAGTAGCTGTACTTGTGGCTCGGATAGACGAACGGCTCGCCGATGGATTTCTTGTAGGAGAACGCCGCGATCGTGCGCAGCTTGGACAGCAGGCGCGTCACGGTGTTGTCGATCTCCTCCTTGTCGCTGTCGAGCCGCAGCTCGGGATAGAAACTCGAGAGCGAGACGACCATCGCCGACAGCACGGCCATCGGGTGCGCGCCCTCCGGATAGTTGCCGAAGAAGCTGCGCATGTCCTCGTGCAGCATGGAATGGATGTTCAGGAGCCGGGAAAACTTCAGCCGTTGATCGGTCGTCGGCAGCGTGCCATGAATCAGCAGGTAGGCCACTTCGATGAACGAGCAGTTCTCGGCCAGGTCCTCGATCGGGTAGCCCCGGTGCAGCAGGATGCCCTTCTCCCCGTCCACGTAGGTGATGGCGCTGCGGCAGACGGCCGTGTTGACCATGGCCGGATCGAACGCCGTGCAGCCGGTCTCCGCCTTGATACGGCTCAGGTTCAGGGCGCGCTCGCCCATCGTGCCCGCCAGCACGTCCAGCTCGATGGTCTTCCCGTCGAGGCTTAAGGTGGCCTTGTCGCTCTTTTTACTGTCGCTCATGGTTTCCGCTCCGTTCTCTCGTTCTCGCCTGAAAAGCAAAACACCTCGTCGCGCGAGCGCGGCGGGGTGTTTTCGCGGGGCCTTCCGGCCCGGATTTGCGGCGTGAACCTCCGCGCAACCTCACGCCTTGGTGATCTTGCCCGCCTTGATGCAGGACGTGCACACCGTCAGCGTCTTCACGCCGCCGCCCACGCGGGCGCGCAGCTTCTGCAAATTCGGCTTGAAGGTCCGCTTCGTGACCGCCGTCGTGTGCAACCCGATGCCGCCCTTCTTCTTGGCCAAGCCGTGGCGCACGATCCGCGCTCCGACCGAAGCGCCTTTTCCGCAAATCTGGCAAACTGTGGACATTCTTCTCTCCTCGTAAAAAGTGTGCGGACTATAGCCCCCGCCCCCGCCCCGCGCAAGCGAAAAAGCGGGATTTTCTACGACGGCGGCCACAGATGGGCCGGCGTGTCCTTGAACCGGTCGTATTCGCTGAAGATGCAGCCGCTGTACTGCTGGTGGTAGAGCATCTTGACCAGGTCCGGGTCGGCCTCCGCCGCGCGCCAGTCGCGGTAGAGGAATTCGACGCCGTGCGCCGCCCCGGCGGCCTCCCCCGCCGCCCGGATCAGGGCGTGGTCCTGGTGCTGGCTGGTCACCAGCGTCGAGGTGAACGCCCGGCAGCCGTTTTCACGCGCCACCTGCGCCGCGCGGCCCAGCCGCAGCGCGTAGCAGCGCGCGCAGCGCGCGGGCACCGCTTCGTGCCCGTGCACCGCCCGGCAGAAGTCCACCAGCCCGTAGGTTTCATCGGCGATCAGCGGCAGCTTGGCCCGCTCGGCGAGCATCTTCACCGCCTTCAGGCGCCGGCGCCACTCGATCAGCGGGTGAATGTTCGGATTGCCCCAGAAAATCAGCGGCTGGCCAACGCCCGGTTCGGCCTTCAGCCCGGCCAGCAGCTTGCCCAGGCAGTGGGCGCAGCAGGCGTGAATCAGGATCTGGTCCATCGCTCAGGCCCCTTTCCTGCGGTACACGCGGATATCTTCCGGCCCGAGACCCAGCAGCAGATGGGCGCCCGCCGCGGCGGTTTGGGCAAACAGCCGCAGGAAAAACGGCTCTTCGCCCGGCCAGGGATACCCATACACCGCCGCGCGCTTTTTCGCGGTGAACACCTTCAGGCCGGGCACGGCCTCGTCATAGGTGCCATGCTCGAACCGCGCCTTCACATCATAGCGGGCGGCCAGTTCGCGGGCGACCTGCACCAGTTTTTCGTCGATGTCCACGCCGGCCGCGTCGAAGCCCAGCAGCGCGGCCAGGATGGTCACCATGCCCAGTCCGCTGCCCCATTCCAGGAACGCGTCGCCCTTGGCCGCCGCGCCTTGGCGCAGCAGCCATTGCAGGACCTGGAAGGCGTAGCGATGGTCGCCGGGCACGAATTTTTTATGGCTGGCCCCGACGCTGTATTCCGCTTCCCGCTCTTCGGCGTCGCGGATGAAACAATCCACGAACCGCGGCACGGGCAGGTCGCCGGCTTCGGACGGCACGGGCACCGGCTCCAGTTCCGCGGGAATGGCGTAAGCGGCGGTCATCCGCAGCCTAGCGGCGGTATTGCATGCCCGCCGCCACCTTCCGGGCGGTTTCAGGCGCGTCCAGGATTTCGACCAGGGCGAGCGCGAAGGCAAACGCCGTGCCCGGCGCCTGGCTGGTCACCAGGTTGCCGTCGCGCACCACCGGCTGGTCCACCCACGTGCCGATCCCTTGCAGCTCCGCGCGGCTGTTCGGATGGCTGGTGAAGGTCTTGCCGCCCAGCACGCCGGCTTCGCGCAGCACCGTCGGTCCCGCGCACAGTGAAGCCACGATCTTGCCGGCCGCCAGGAAATCGCGGACGGCCTGTTTGACGCTGGCATCCTCGCGCATGGTCTGCGTGCCGCCGATGCCGCCCGGAATCACCAGGGCGTCGAACCGGTTGGCTTCGGCGGGATCCCACGCGCCATCGGGTGCGATGCGCACGCCGCGCGAGGTTGTCACCAGGCGGCTGTCCCCCACTTCCGCCAGGAATACGCCGATGCCCGCGCGCCGCAGCACGTCCACCGTGATAACCACTTCCATTTCCTCCGAACCGTCGGCGATCAAGACGCACACATTTTTCTTCGTCATGCTGTTTCTCCAAATCCGTTTTCAGGCCCGGGGATGGGCCTTGTTGTACTCTTCCTTCAGTTTTTCCACGCTGACATGGGTATAGATCTGCGTCGTCGACAGGCTGGCGTGGCCCAGCAGTTCCTGCACGCTGCGCAAATCCGCGCCCGCATCCAGCAGG
>CAZMOR010000018.1:0-7639 GCA_964567795.1 uncultured Verrucomicrobiota bacterium | reverse complement strand
CCTGCCGACACGGTGGATGGGCTACTAAGCCCGGAATCCGTTCAGGGCTTCCGCCGCAACTGCGGCGGAAGCCCTTTTTAATACCTGGGAGGGGCGGCGGCTAGCGCTCAATCCACTTGGGATCGAGCGTGGCGGCGAAGGCGGAGGAGACAACCGCCTCGATCCGCAGGTGCTTGCCGCTTACTTTTTGTTCCAGCACCTTGCCGTTGGCATGGAGGGCGGCGAGAAGCCGGCCTTCCGTGGCCGGGATCCGCAAATGCAGATGCGCCACCCGGTCTCGCAGGAGATCGGCAACGGTTTGGCAGAGGGTCTGGGTGCCTTCGCCGGTGGCGGCGGAGATGGCCACGGAATGCCGGAAACGGTCTGCCAGGCGGATGGCCTGGTTCCGGCCGCGTTCCAGATCGGTTTTGTTGAAGACGGCCAGTACCGGTTTGTTCTGGGCGCCCAGTTCACGCAATACTTTTTCGACGGCGGCGATCTGTTCGTCCACGCGCAGCTGGGAGGCATCGATGACATGCAGCAGCAGATCGGCCTCGTTGACTTCTTCCAGAGTGGCCTTGAAGGATTCCACGAGGTGGTGGGGCAGCTTGCGGATGAAGCCGACCGTATCCGTCAACAGGCAGGGTTGGTGGTTGGGCAGCTGGAGTTGGCGCGTGGTGGGATCCAGCGTGGCAAACAACTGGTCATCCGCCAAAACACCGGCATCGGTCAGGCGATTCAAAAGGGTGGATTTGCCGGCATTGGTATAGCCAACAAGCGTCAGGAGGGCCCAGCCATGGCGTCGGCGGCCGCGGCGCAGTTCCGCCCGCCGCTGGCGGACCAATTGCAGCTGTTCGCGGATCCGGGAAATCCGTTGTTCGATGCGGCGCCGGTCCAGTTCCAACTGTTTTTCGCCCGGTCCTTTCAGGCCGATGCCGCCTTTTTGGCGCTCCAGGTGGGTCCAGAGGCCGCGCAGCCGGGGAATCAGGTAATGCAGTTGGGCCAGTTCGATCTGGAGGCGGCCTTCCAGCGTCAGGGCCCGCTGGGCGAAAATATCCAGGATGAGCTGGGTCCGGTCGACGACGCGCACGCCCAGGACCTCTTCCAGGGAGCGGCCCTGGGCGGGGGAGAGATCGTCGTCAAAGATGGCCAGATTGGCGCCGGAGTTGCGGATTTCCTCGGCAATCTGCGCGGCCTTGCCCCGGCCGATGTACATCGCCGGCTGGATGGCGCGCAATTTGCAGAGGGTTTCGCCAATGACCAGCGCCTGGGCGGTATCCGCCAAGGCGTGCAGTTCGCGCAATGAATCTTCCACATCGGCGCGCGGCTGATCACCGACGGTGGTGGCGACCAGCCACGCCCGTTCCTGTTCAGCGGTTTGGACGGAATGCATTTGTGTCATGGGGTGGATTTCATTGCGCCGGGGCGGCGGTGGTTTCGGGGCGGATCTGTTCGGCCAGCCAATTCATGTCCCAGTCGGAAAAATACCAGCGTTCGCGGAGCGGCGCCTGCCAGGCCGGCGGATTGGGCACGCACAGGAGTTCCAGATAGGTGGCGAATTCCGCAGAGCCCAGCCGCTTGTGCAGGGCGCGCACGAGGGCTTCCGCCTGCCAGTAGAAGGCGGCGGCGCGGGCGGGCTTGCCCGGATATTCCCGGAGCGCAACCAGTTCGTCGAGGCGGTACAGATTGTTCGCCAGCTTGCCTGGCACTGGCCGTTCCAGGTTTTGCTTATGGACCCGGGCGCTGGTTTCGGCCGCGGCGGTCCCGACAAACTGCGCCAGCCCCTCATCCAGCCAGAGGGGCGGGCGGACGGGGTATTTCCTGAATGCCAGCCAATGGGCCAGTTCATGGCCCAGGCGGAAGGACAGTTTCAGCGGATCATCACCGGCCTGCACTTCGATTTCATCGCCGTTCTGGATGGCAGCGGCCTCGGCGCTGAAGAGCGCCTTCAGGCGCTTGTAGAACGGCGGTGGCGCCTGCAGGCGGATGGTCAAGCGGGCCGGGGCGGCCGGGGCGCCGATTGTTTCCAGCGCGGATTTCATCGCCACCGGCAGGCATTCCAGCACCAGGCCGGGCACCTCGGCCTGGGGTGCCACGATGGCACATGCCATGCGGCCATCGTCAAAGGCCAGGTTGGTGACGGTTTCCTGCGCGCGGAGGGCGAGGGGGGCCAAACTGAGAACGGCCGAGAGCCAGGCGGCGCGGTTCCATGACGAAAAACTCATGTGCGCAATATAATCCAACCGCGCCACGGCGATAAAACAAAATCGCTATCGACAAGAGGGGCGCGGGTGGGGTAGAAAAGGCCATTCACGCTGCGGGAGTAATTCAGCGGTAGAATGTCAGCTTCCCAAGCTGAACGTCGCGGGTTCGATCCCCGTCTCCCGCTCCAATTTTCAGGGCCGAACAACGCCGGGCGCAAAACGCCCGGCGTTATGCATGCCCAGGGGCCGCCGGGCGGAAACCCAACGCCCCCATGCGGGGAATCGCGGCTCATCCCCCCCGGCAAGGGTCGCGGAGGTCCGGGGCGGCAAGGGGGGGGGGGTAAGACCGCTTGCGGGCGAAAAATGCCTGAAAAAGGGGCTTTCGCGGCGTTTATCCGCCGCAGGCGGCTCGGTACCAGCCGGGGGGCGTGCGACCAAGATCAGGCTCGCGATCGCGAACGAACGCTTGAGCCGCGATTCCCCGCATGGGGGGTCAGTGGCTGCCGCCGGGCTTGCCAATCGAGATGACTTGGAGACCGTTGGTGGCGGAGGGATTGATCACCACCGTGTTGTTGGTCAGCGTGATGACGTACTCGCCGCTGGAAAGCAGGAACCAGTTCCAGCCGCCGTTGGTGACACTGTCGGCGGCCCAGATGTTTCCGTCAATGCCGTCCATGTTCGTCAGCGTGGCGACAAGGCCGTTGCTGGTGGAGACAAACGACGCGGTTTCCCGGACGGTGTTGGATGAAGCGGCGCGGGTGACGGCGATTTCGGAGGAGTAGGTGAGGACCGGCAGGGGGGCGCCGGTGACGGCCAGCGCACCGATGAAGAACTTGTGGTCGTCGCCGCTGCCGGCATTGTAGTTCCAGAAGCGGAGGTAGGCGACGGCATACTCCGACGCATCGCCGAAGGTGCCGTCGAAGGACTGCCCGCCGATGGTCAGGCGGTAATCGACCGTGGTCAGGAGTTCGAACGTGCAAACGCGGGCCTGGCTGTCGCTCCAGGGGATGCCGGTGTTGCGCACGGAGGTGTCATTGACGACGAAGTTGGTGGCGCCGCCTTCAAAGTAGGTTTCCGCGAGCCGCTGGTCGAAGCGGTTGTGGAAAGCGACGCCGACGGAGCCGGGGCTGTCGATGCCGCCGTTTTCGAAGGTGAAGAAAACCTTGTCGCCGGGCTGCAGGGAGGCGGCGAAGGGGCGGACGGCCTGGATGAAGCCGCCGCCGCTGGCCTGCAGGCACCAGGCATAGGAGTTGGTGGCAAAACTGCAGTAGGGGTTGGAGACGGCGAGGGAGGCGGTGGCCCCGCTGCTGATGCTCCAAGCGTCGAAATTCGTGCCGCCGTTCTGGCCATCGAACCAAGCCTGGCCGGTGGCATAGGTGGCGTTGGCCGGCGAGTCCGCCGAGCCGTTGTTGGGATTGGCCGCGGAGTTGGTGCCCGAGACACGGATCAGGTTCACGCCGGCCGCGAGCGGCACGGAGGCGATGTTCCAGTTGGTGGCATAGGCGATGGCGCCGCTGGAGCCGTTCAGGGTGTTGGTCCAGCGCAGGTGGCCGGTGAGCAACGTGGCATTGCCCTGCAGCGCCACGCTGGTGATCGTGCTGGTGACCGAGGTCAGCGGAGCGGGGTTGGTGATGGTGACCTGCGGGGTCTCGGAATTGATGCAGGAGCTGACGATGGCACTCCAGTCGCTGCCGTTGTTGTTGTCCCAGACATTGGAGGCATTCTTGAAGACGTAGTTCAGTTCCCAAGTGTCGTCCGGGATGTCGTACCAGCCGGACCACGTGTCGTTGAATTCGTTGGTGAGGGCGAGATCCGTGGTGTTCTGCCAGCCATTGCGGCCAATGTGGGCATAGACGGGCGTGGCGCCGTTGGTGAGGGGACCGCCGTTGATTTCGTAGGACACCTTGACCGGAACGCAGCCTTGCGGGGCGGCCGGGCTGAGGGCCACTTCGGCGGGCAGGTCGCCGCAATTCGCGACAGGGACCGACCAGTTGGCCTCGTTGTTGTTGTCCCAGGTCGAGCCGTCGTTGAAGGAGACGTCGAGTTCATAGGTATCGTCCGGGATCGTATAGACGAGGGTCCAGTTGTCGCCGGAGGCGGTCATGGCGACATTGGAGGGATTCAGCCAGTTGTTGCGGCCGATGTAGGCATTGACGCTGGTGGCGGAGGCGAGGGGGCCATCGCCGGGGGCATAGGTGATGGTGACGGTGGAGCCGCAGCCACTGGGGGCGGGGGGCGCGAAGGCGGCGGAGGATTCCACCGGGATCGCCGTCTTGGAATAGATCTGCATGGAGTAGGCACCCAGGGAGAGAGAGGCGTTGGCGCTGCCGTCGGCCACCACCGTGCCGCCCACGGCCGGGCCGACGTTGCCGAAGGAGGAATCATAGGCTTGCTGGTCGGAATTATAGAGACAATACCAGGTGCCGGCGGAGGGGAAGGCCATGGAGTACCCGGTATAGGCGGTGGCAGAACAATTGATGGCGATGAGGAGGTCGTCGGTCTGGCCACCCTGATCCCAGCGGATCATCCCGATCACCTTGCCGGTGTTATTGACATGATGAACGTTGATGTTTCCCGGCTGTTTGAGACCTGCGGTGTTGCCATAGGCATTGCGCCGCAGGTGGATCAGGTCGGCATACGCCTGGACGATGCCGGCATAGGTGTTGGTGTTGGACCAGCGGAGGGCCTGGTTGTTGGAAAAGGTCCACCACTCATGCATTTCCGAGCCTTCGAAAATCATCGGGATGCCGGGGGAAACGAGGGCGATGGTGTTGGCGAGCAGGGCGCGTTTCTTGGCGAAATAGCCGGTGGGGTCGCTGGAATTGACATCGTAGGGCAGGCGGTGCTTGCTGTTGAGATCGCCGCAGGTGTCGTGGCTTTCCACGTAGACCACGCGGTCGAAACCGGTGTCGTTCAGATGGCCGGCCAGCGTGTCCATGTTGCGGTCGGAGTCGCTGGAGGCGGTGGCGAGCCAGCGCAGGTCGGACAGGAAATCATGGTCCCACTGCGCTTCGAAGCCGACATCGGTATCGAAGGCATGGTCTTCGGCAATGCGGAAGACGCTGGGGTGATAGGTGCTCAGCCAGTTGTTGACCTGCCAGAGCATGTCGCTGCCATCCTGGTTCCAGGTGCCGCTGCAGGTCCGGATGTTGTAGACGGAGTCCCAGCGGAAGCCGTCGATGTGGTAGTTTTCGACGAACATCTGGATTTGCGCCTGGATGAAGTTCTTGACCTCGCTGCGGCCGTAGTCGGGGCGGGTGGAGCCCCAGTCGGTGGCGGCTTTCCAGGCTTCGTTGTAGAAATAGATGCCGCCGAGGCTGTTTTGAGACCAGCCGTCATACTGCCACATCTCCAGGTCGGAGGGGCCGTAGTGGTTGTGGACGACATCCACGAGGACGGCGATGCCGTTTTCGTGGCAGGCCTTGACGAAGCGCTTGAGGGCGTCCGGGCCGCCGTGGGAGGATTCGATGGCGAAGACATCGGAAGGATTGTAGCCCCAGGACCGGTCGCCGGGGAATTCGTTGATGGGCATGAGTTCGACCGCGGAGATGCCGAGGGATTTCAGGTAGGAGATTTTCTCCGCGCACTCGTCGAAGGTGGAGGGGAGCCAGTCCTCGGCGTTGTAGGAGCCGGCGTGCATTTCATAAATCACGAGATCGTTCCGCCAGATGGCGCTGAAGTTCGTGGAACTGCCCCAGTTGAAGGCGTTCTGGTCGTAGATGAGAGAATTGGCGGCGGAATTGACCACGCGGTAGCCGCGGGGATCTTTCTTGTAGGCGCCGTTGATGATGTACTTGTATTCCTGGCCAGCCTTGGCGCCGGGGATATCCACGGACCAGGTGCCACCGGAGGATTCCTTGATCAGCGCCGTGGAACCCCAGCCATTGAAGGCGCCTTTGACGACCACGGTCGACGCGTTGGGTGCCCACGTGCGAAAGGTCACGCCGGTGCCGCCGGCATCGGCGTAGGGAATGGCCCCCATGCCGCTGCGCGAAGATTGGGCGGAAGCCGCCCACGGGAGCAAAAGCGCAAGGAAAACGGGAGACAATGCGGGGCGGATTTTCATAATCAAATCCTAGCAAACGTAAATCGTTTTTGCAAGGCGAAAAAACGCTTGAATATGCTCAGGGCCGCCACTCGGCAGGCAGCGGAACCGGGAGATACGGGAAGGGTTCGATGACCTCTTCCTTGTACTCTTCAAGCTTGGGCGCGACCGCGGTTTCGGCTGGCTTTTCCTCGGCCTTGATTTCCGCCGCCGGAGCCGCCTTGGTCAGGGAGGTCACATTGGGCGGGGCGGTCTTGGAAAAGACCAGCAGCGAATATCGGCTCATGTCCAGCGGCAGGGTGGTCTGGCCGGCCGGGAGGACGAAGCCGATGCCCGGCACGGGGCCGATATTGTCGAAGTCCTTGGCGTAGACTCCCGAACCGGAATTGTAGTGCAATACCATGGACCGGAGGCCGGGAAGCGCACGCCGTACTGCTTGAGGGGCGCACCGGAGAAATTGATCACCACGACGGTGGCGCGGTCGCGGGGCGCGTTGGCCTGCAGGCGGGCGTAGGCGAGCACTTTGGCCGCATCGTCGCAATGCAGCACGTCCAGCACCGGGCCCTTCAGGCCGGGAGTAAAACCTTTGGTGTTCCGGCGCAGATGGATCAAATCCGCGTTGGCCCGCACGATGCCGGAATGGGTGGACTGCGCCCGGGCCCAGGGCACCAGCGTATTGTCGCTGAAATCATCCACATCGTGCATTTCGAATCCCTGCAGCAGCATGGGGTAGCCGGGAACGGTCATGGCGATGCCGCCGGCTAGCAGGGCCAGTGCCCGGGCGCGGGTGCTGTCCGGCGTGGCCGGGTCGATGTAGGCCGGCAGGCGATGATGCTGGTTCAAGTCGCCGGCGGAATCGTGGCATTCGGCGAAATTGACCCAGTTCAGGCCATCCAGCCGTTTCAGTTCGGCGGCGAACAGGGTCAGGTTGCGCTGGGCATCGTTGCCGCGCACCAGGCCGGAAAGGGTGGCTTGGAAAGCCGAGTTCCATTGGGCATCGAAGCCGACTCCACCGCCATCGAAGGCGTGATCTTCGGCGATGCGCAGGGCATCGGGCCGGTTCTTGCGCATCCAATCGTTGGCTTCGGCCAAGACGCGGTCGCCATCGGGATTGGACCGCTCGCCGTTCAGGTAGTAGCGGATATTGTGAACGGAATCCCAGCGGAAGCCGTCCAGCCGGTATTCCAGGGCGAAGGTTTTGACCGCATCGACGATGAAGGCGCGGACTTCGGGCTTGCTGTAATCGGGGCGGGGCCCCCATTCGGTGTAGCGGTGGTCTTCATCGGTGTAGAAATAAATTCCGCCGTTATCCGCCGGGCCGGCCTGGTCGAACTGCCAGCCGGCGATGTTGCCCGGACCGTAATGGTTGTGAACGATGTCCAGCACCACGGCCAGGCCGTTGGTATGGCAG
>CAZMOR010000017.1:0-12792 GCA_964567795.1 uncultured Verrucomicrobiota bacterium | reverse complement strand
CCGCCAGACCGGCAACACCTACGCCGCCTGCGTCTACGAGGCCTTCACCTCGCTCCTCGACAACGCCCCCGCCGCGCTGGATGACAAACGCATCGGCCTCTTCTCCTACGGCTCCGGCTGCATGGCCGAATTCTTCTCCGGCGTCGTCCAGCGCGGCTACCGCGAACATCTTTTCACCGACGCCCATCGCGCCATGCTCGATACCCGCACCCCCGTGACGTATCGGCAATACGAAGACATCTTCAACTACGGCGTCCCCAAAGACGGCGCCGACCACGTCTTCGCCCCCTACCGCGGCGGCGCCTTCCGCCTCGCCGGCATCAAGGACCACAAGCGCCGCTACGAACCCAAGTAACTCGCGGCTTGCGGCTTGGGCGGGCCCCATCGCCTTGTGCGATGGGGGAGCTAACTTCGCTTCCCACGGCACCAGACCGTGGGGAGCTCAACAGCCGACGCAAAAGGCGCAATAGTCCGCAAGCGGATTCCAATCAGTTCCGTTGTAGGCCGAGACTACCGCCCTTGACCCCTCCCCGGCAAATGCCTATCCTTTCAGATGTGGAATCGGCCGCACCCGACTTGGAAAACCTTACTTGAAGTAGGCAGAATAGAACTATTGGGCAGACATATGGACGAATCAGAAAAAGAAAAATTTTATCCTATTAAGAGCGAACTATACCAATTACTGCTATCAGCATATTGCTATAATCAAAAGATAACTAAGCTGCCCGGTCGTTTGCAGGATATGACCAGAGACTGGCTACTTGAAGAAATTACCGCTTTACGGCATATGGCTAATGGCATCATTTTGCACCTATGCAACCTCGACGATGAAAGCAGTGAATGGTCGCTGCGAAATGTCGCTAAGAAGTTAGCAAAATACAAAGGCAGGCCCGCATCAGACGATATTAATAAGTTATTAAAAGAATATAGGGCAGAACTAAATCGAGTTAAAACAAAGTATCGAAATCAATATATTGCTCACCGCAATTCAGAAGAATATCCCAATCAATTTAATCTGCCCGACTATAGAATACTGTTTGCTCCGTTAATTCAGAAGGCTGTTTCAATATGCGACCGTTTATGGGGTAGTCAGATTAGCTATGGCTTTAAACTCGGCTCTCTTGAGGGTACAATCGACTTTCGGATACAACTAAACCTGACATGAAGCTTAACAATGCGTTCCGCCACTACGCGCCACAAGTGGCGTGAGGGTGAACGCTGATGTAAAGCGTTAGAAATGAAAATACCGTCGTTCAACGAAGCGAATCTGGAGCAAACCTGCAATGTCCTAGGTGATACCGGGAGCGGGTTGACTGGAAGCGAGATCGGACGCTACCTCCGTGAATGTGGGATAGCCGATCCAAACCCGGCGATGACCAAGCGTATCCGACTCTATGACGCCCTCGTCGCACGTCAACGGAGTGACGGCTGCGCGAACAATATCTGTGCTTTCATCCAGCGCGTGATGAACCCGGTCCTACATGTCCAGTCTCCGGACTACTTCAAGAAGAAACAGACCGAACTGAACCGGGTATTGTCGTTTGAGGGGCTCCGGCTATCCGAAGAGGGAAGGCTAGAGTCATGCAAGCAGGCGCGCACCATATCCGACGCCGAGGCCATCGCGGGTCAGCTTAGGCGGAAGTTGATAGAGCGCGGCGTACATCCGGACATCTTAACATTCTGTCGAGCAGAGCTCGTGGAAGGCAACTACTTTCACGCCGTTCTTGAGGCTGCCAAGAGCGTCGCCCAGAAGATCAGAGACAAAACGGGGCTTACAGGCGATGGAGGGGAGTTGGTTGACGAGGCGTTCGGGATGGGCAAGAAGGCCTACCCGGTTCTTGCCTTCAATGCTCTCGCGACATATTCGGAGCAGAGCGAGCACAAGGGGCTCATGAACTTGATGAAAGGTTTCTTCGGGATTTTCCGAAACCCGACTGCTCATGCGCCACGCATTGCATGGAAGGTTACTGAACAAGACGCTCTCGACATGATGACGGTCTCGTCCCTGTTGCACCGGAGACTCGATGAAGCCGTGAAGACAGGCGCTTAAGAAGAGGGTCAGTTTCATAAATTGATCTTTTCGACCGCAATTTCCGCTCCCCTCCGTGCCTCTGCGTCTCCGTGTGAGCCGTCTGTTCCTCTTCCCCCCATCCGTGTCGATCCGTGTCCATCCGTGGTTGATTTTCCGATTTTTCCCGATTTTCGCCCGATTTTGGTCTGTCGGTCCATTTCCAGGCCATTTTCAGCCTCCAAAGCCCATTTTTCGGTCATTTTTTCAAAATTTTTGTAAAAATACGTTCCCGATCGGGAAAATATTCATATTTTGGGTCGTTTTTCGCCAATATTTTACCGAACGGTAAATAATTTGTTGAAAATAGCCATTTTTCGAAATATATTCCCGATCGGTAAACATGAATGCATTCACACCAGTCACCCTCGGCGAAACCATCCACGCCCGCCGCAAGCAGTTGAAAATCACCCAAAAGGATTTGGCGCTGACCTGCGGAACCGGGTTGCGCTTCCTGGTTGATCTCGAAAAGGGCAAGCCCACCTGTCAGATCGGCAAAATCCTGCAGGTGCTCCAGGCGCTGGGCCTTGAGCTCCAGCTAACCGCCCCGGCCGTCCACTCCCGCCAACCGTCATGAATTCACTGATCGTCTATCTTCATGGCGCGCGCGTTGGACTTCTCGAACAGGAGGAAAGCGAACTGGTGCAGTTCAGCTACGATCCCGCCTGGCTCGGGAAACCCGATGCGATTCCTCTTTCCCGGTCGTTGCCGCTCCAAGCCGAAGCGTTCCCCGCGAAAAAGACCCGGCCGTTCTTCGCCGGCCTCCTGCCCGAAGAAGAACCACGGAAAATCGTCGCGAAAATCCTCGGCATCAGCCCGGCCAACGATTTCGCCATGTTGGAGCGCATCGGTGGCGAATGCGCCGGCGCGGTCCAATTGCTCCCGGCCGGGATGGATCCGACCGCGCGGGCTGCCATCCCCCCGCGCGAACTTTCCACATCAGAACTCGAACAGATCGTGGCCGAACTGCCCCGGCGCCCCTTGCTGGCCGGTCGCGACGGCCTGCGGCTTTCGCTTGCCGGCGCCCAGGATAAACTGCCCGTCCTGATCCGTGACGGCCACGTCTATTTGCCTTTGGACGATACACCCAGCACCCACATCCTGAAACCGGAACCGGCCCGGTTCCCCGGACTGGCCGCCAATGAGTGGTTTGGCCTGACCCTGGCGCGCGCCATCGGCCTGGATACGCCCGCCGCCGAATTCCGCGTGATCGGCCAGACGCCCGTTCTGCTGGTTGCGCGCTACGACCGCCGCCCGGACGCCAATGGCCGCATCCAGCGCATCCACCAGGAGGATTTTGGCCAGGCGCTTGGTTTTCTGCCGGAACGCAAGTACCAGGCTGAAAACGGACCGACATTGCGCCAGTGCCTGGACCTGCTGCGCACCTGGTCCACGGTTCCGGCACGCGACATTCCCGCCTTCATCGACGGACTGGTTTTCAACATCGTGCTGGGCAACGCGGACGCCCATGCCAAGAATTTTTCGCTGCTCTATATCGACGGAGAACGCCGCCTGGCGCCATTCTACGATCTGGCTTCCACCCTGGTCTGGTCCGACTTGACCCAAAACGCAGCCATGAAAGTCGGCCATGCGGTTTCCATCAATGTCTTCACGGCGGCGGAATGGAAAGTCATGGCCCGCGAGACAGGACTCGCCTGGCCGCTCTTGCGCGAACGGCTGCAGCTTGCCGCCCGAACCATTCAAGACCGTCTCGAGTCTGTCGTTGCACAAGCACCCATTCCGGCGGCGGCGACGGTCCGGTCATTGGGCGAAACCATCCGCACCCGCGCCGTCAGAATGCAATCGGCTATCGCCACGAATTCTTGAGTTGGAGTGCACCTTCGCGACTTGTTTTCATCCGTGCTCAACCGCGGCCCAAATATGCCCCGAAAATATTTTTCTTTCCCCCATTGACCCGTCTATCGCTTCACGGTTTAGCCTGTCTTCCGTCGTGGCCATTCAGGCCGCGGCGCAATCCGCATGACAAAGGAGAAAACCATGGGTTCCAAGATGACCGTTGAAAACTTCAAGCAATTGTTCCGCGAGATCGGCCTCGACGAGAAAGCCATGCAGAAATGGCATGCCCTCTTCGAGCAGCGCCATCCGGAAAGCCACCAGAGCTTCCTCGAGTGGCTCGGCCTGAATGCGGCGCAAATCGAAAAGATCCGCGCCCACAGCCGGGGCTGATGCTTCCCGGGGCGGCGGGCCTCCCCGCCGCCCTGTGTCTGTGCTACACTGCTTCCGCCCATGAAGACCTACCGCATCTCGCAGCTCGCCCGCGCCGTTGGCCTCTCCCGCAGCACCCTGCTGCACTACGACCGCATCGGGCTGCTGTCTGCCTCCGACCGCTCCCGCGCCGATTACCGCATCTATACCGAAGCGGACCGCCGCCGCCTCGAGCGCATCTGCCAGTACCGCTCCGCCGGCCTGCCGCTCGCCGACATCTGCGCCCTGCTGGCCACCCCCGGCAAGCCCGCCGCCCGCCTGCTGGAAAAGCGCCTGCGCCAAACTAGCGAGGAAATCGGCGCGCTCCGCGGCCAGCAGCGCCTCCTGGCCGCCCTCCTGCGTGTGGCCGGCACAAAAGTTCCCCCGGCCGTCGACAAGCACATGTGGGTCTCCATGCTCAAGGCCGCCGGCGTCAGTCAATCATCCATGGAACGCTGGCACCGCGAATTTGAACGCCGCGCCCCGCGCGATCATCACGGTTTTCTCGCCTCCCTCGGCATTCCGGAATCCGAAATCTCCCGCATCCGCGCCTATTCCGCCCGCGCCTGAGCCCGAGCCGCGAGCCCCCGCATGAGGGTGGCACGGGAGCGGCGCCGCAGAACCCGCGGCCCGGCACACGTTTGACTTGGTCCCGCGGCCGGTCTATCCTCGCCCCGTCTGCATGATCGCACCGCTCACCAGCACCGCGCCGGAAACCGGGGCCGGCCGCCCCCTCTGGATCAAACTGATCTCCCCGCGTATGTCCAAGCGCCCGATGGATTCCGAATGGAAGATCCGCATGTCGCCCCCGCTCGCGCTGCTGACCCTCGCCGCGCTCACCCCCGCCCCCCATCGCGTCACCCTGGAGGATGAAAACATCGAGCGAGCGCGGCCGGCCGAGCGCCCCGATCTGGTGGGCCTCACCGTCAAGGCCGACACCTTCCACCGCGCCTGCGTCATTGCCGCCGGCTACCGCGCCCGCGGCATCCCCGTGGCTTTCGGCGGCATCCATCCCACCGCCTGTCCCGCCGATTGCGCCCCCCATGCCGATGCCGTGGTCATCGGCGAAGCGGAACCGCTGTGGACGCAAATCCTGCGCGACGTCCAGGCCGGGGCGCTCCAGCCGCGCTACCAGGCCGGCGGCCCCGTCGATCCCGCCACCGTGCCGGTGCCCTGCTGGAATCTCCTGTGCGAAAAGGATTATCTTTTCACCAATACCATCTACGCCGGCCGCGGCTGCCCGTGGCGCTGCGACTTCTGCTACAACAGCTCGCCCAACCTCGATGCCCGCCACCGCGCCAAGCCCGTGCCGCACATCCTCCGCGAAATCGAGTCCCTCGGCACCGACCACGTCATGTTCATCGACGATAATTTCATCGGCTCCCCCGGCCACGCCCGCGAACTTCTCCTTGCCCTGCAACCCCTGGGCCTTACCTGGCACACCGCCGTCTCCGCCGACATCGGCCGCCATCCCGAACTGCTCGATCTCATGGCCGCCAGCGGCTGCCGCTCGCTGTTCATCGGCTTCGAAACCATCCGCCAGGACAACCTGCGGAACTGCCAGAAACGGCAGAACCAGACCGCCGCCTTCGACGACACCATCCGCGCGATCCACCGCCGCGGCATCATGGTCAACGCCAGCATCGTCTTCGGCTTCGATGGCGACGGCCCCGGCGTCTTCGACGCGACCGTGGACTGGCTTGAAGCCAACCGCGTCGCGACCATGACCGCCCACATCCTCACGCCCTATCCCGGTACGCGCTTCCATGCCCAGCTCGACCGCGCCGGCCGCATCCTCGACCGCGACCTGCGCCACTACAACACCTCGCGCGCCGTCTTCCGCCCCGCCCGCATGTCGCCGGCCGAGCTGGAGGCCGGCTACCACCGCGCCTACCGCCGCTTTTATTCCTTCCGCAGCATCTGGCGCCGCCGCCCGCTCGCCGCCGCCCAGCGGCGCGCCTACTTCGAATTCAACCTGCTCTATCGCAAGTTCGGCGCCGTCACCTGCCACCTCGGCACCTGGTTCGGCATGCGCAACCTCGCCCGCCTCGCCCGCCGCATCGCCTATCCCGCCCGCGCCTGAGCCCGAGCCGCGCGCCCCCGCATGGGGGCCGCCGTTTCGCCCAGTCCATTTGCATTCCGGCTGTTCCGGCGTAGGTTACGCCTTCAAGTTAAAAACCATCCGGAGGTCCTTGTGAACTTGTTCCGCGGGTCCGTTTCCGTCGCGCTCATCCTGTTTCTCGCCCCTTCCCTTCTCGCCGCCGAACCTGGCCGCGCCAGCGGTTCCCTCACGATCGACGGCCAAACCACGTCCCTGGCCTTTGCCTACAGCCATCCCGAGGAGGATCTCTATGATTCCTCCAGACAGAACACGGATGTCGTGCTGCTCGACCGCGACGCGGAAGCCGCCGTCGTCTTGAGCGACTGGGAACTCGCCCAGGCGGCCAAGAGCGGCGCGGTCTCCCTGGTGCTGCGCCTCGATGGCACGAAAGTCCTGAACGCGCGCCTCAACGCCCCCGGCCTGGACGGCACGTCCGTGCTGCCCGGCCAATGGTTCACCTATCGCCCCGCGCCGGCCGCGGACGGCCAGACCGCCGGCACGGTCACGCTGGCCGCGCACGATGCGAACGGCCATTCCGTCGCCGCTACCGTTGAGTTCAACGCCACGCCGGTCGCCCCGCCGCCCGAACCGGCCGCGGAGGAATCTGCGATTGAACCCGAGCCCGAAGCCCCGCCGGCCGAGCTGCCGCCCGCCACCACCAGCACGCTTGAGTCCGACTCGCTGACGCCGCTCATGGTCAAGGCCATGATGGAGAAAGACGAGGACGAAGTGATCAAGCTGCTCAAACTGGGCGCCAACCCGAACGCCCGCGATGAATACGGCACCGCCATGCTCAATTGGGCGGTGATGATGTGCCTGCCCCGCGCGGTCCAGGCTTTGGTGGATGCCAAGGCCGACCTCGCCTACGAACGCGCGCCCGGCTTCACCATCCTCATGGAAGCCGGCGCCTGCCCCGAGGCCGAGAAAATCCTCCGCGCCGCCGGGGCCAGGTAATTCAGGCCGGCGGCAACCGGTCTATGGCTTCGGCGCTTCTGCCTTGCTGGTGTTGATGCCGAACGGCACATAGGCCGGGCAGAACCGGAAGATGGCCGTCAGCAGCGGCACCAGCCCGATCGCTCCCCACCACGACTTGAAGTAAATGCCGGCCACGAGGATGGCCAGGCCCGCCACTTCCCGGATGATCCGGTCCGTCTTGCCCACGTTGCATTTCATGTTGCCTGCTCCGTTGTGTTCTTTGTCCGGAACGTACCCCGAAAACCGCTTTCCCGCAAAACCGCGCCCGCATTTCCGGGTTGATCCCGCACCGGTTCCGCGGCAAACTACAGACATGAAGCCGGGCTTCCACCATCCCTGCCTGTTCCGCCGCCGGAGCCGTCAACCATGACGGTCCCGCTGCGCAACCTGGACGAGCCGGTGATGCGCCATGCGCGCACCGACATCGTGGCGATTCCCGCCCGCCACACCGTGCAAGAGGTGCTCGACGACATCCGCATCCGGCCGGCGGCGACCGGTTCCTTTTTTTATCTGTATGTCATCGACGACGACCGGCGCCTGGCGGGCGTGATCCAGACCCGCCGGCTCCTCACAGCGCCGCTGGATGCCCACGCGGATTCGATCATGGCCCGTAATGTCATCGCGATTCCCGAAACCTGCACGCTGCTGGACGCCTGCGAATTTTTCGTGCTGCACAAGTTCCTCGCCTTCCCGGTGGTGGATGCGGACCGCCGTCTGCTCGGGGTCATCGATATCGGCACCTTCACCGAGGAGATGTTCGACATCGAGGAGCGCGAGCAGGTCCAGAACCTGTTCGAAACGCTCGGCGTCAGCCTCTCCGAAATCCGCAGCCCGACGGCCTGGAGCGCCTTCCGCTACCGCTTCCCGTGGCTGCTGGCGACCATCGCCAGCGGCACGGTCTGCGCCCTGCTGGCGGGCCTGTTCGAGGCCACGCTGGCCCAGAGCCTGATTTTGGCCTTCTTCCTGACGCTCGTGCTGGGGCTGGGCGAAAGCGTCTCCATGCAGGCGATGGCCATCACGGTCCACGCCCTGCGCCGCCAGACGCCGCGCGGCGGCTGGTACGGCCAGGCCTTGGTGCGCGAATTGAAGCGGACGTTCCTGCTGGGACTGGCCTCCGCCCTGCTCGTCGGCTGCATCGCCGTGCTCTGGCAGGGACACTGGCCCGCCGGCGCGGTGATCGGCGGCGGCATCCTGGTCTCGCTGCTGCTGGCTGGCTTCCTCGGCGTCAGCGTGCCGGCCCTGCTGCACCGCCTGCGGCTGGATCTGCGCGTGGCCTCCGGCCCCGTCACCCTGGCCCTGGCGGACATCTGCACCATCGGGACCTATTTCTCCCTCGCGGCGCTGTTTCTCTAAACAAAACCGCGGCCCGCCCCGTATCGTTCGATCACCCGCCGGCGTCGTTTTCGTCGTCGCCGGTTTTGTTTTCCAGCCGCCGTTTCCGGAAGAATTCCTTGATGATGGCGGTGCACTCCTCCTCGAGCACGCCCGTCAGCACCTGCGCCCGGTGGTTCAGTTCGGCGGTCTGCAGGATCTGGAACCGCGAGACCGCGCCCCCGCGCAGCGGATCGCTCATGCCCCACACCACCAGCGGAATCCGGGCCAGCACGATCGCCCCGGCGCACATCGGGCACGGCTCCTTCGTCACGTAGAGAATGCTGTCGGTCAACCGCCAGTCGCCGGCCGCGCTGGCGGCCTGTGTGATGGCCAGGATCTCCGCGTGCGCCGTCGGATCCTTCAGCGTCCGCGTCTGGTTCCACGCCTGCCCGGCGAGTTCGCCGCTGTTGTAGATGACCGCGCCCACGGGTACTTCGCCGGCCTCGGCCGCGAGTTTCGCCTGCCGCAGCGCCAGGCGCATCCGCGCTTCGTGCACCGCCATTCCGGGGGGCTCGCCGCTCACGGTTTCGCCTCCTCGCCGAGCACCCAGCGCTTGTTGAACCAGAAATAGTTCTCCGGATGCGCCCGCACCGATTCCTCGAAGCGGCTCAGGATGTATTGCATGATCCGGCGCCGGTCTTCAGCCTCGGGCAGGGCCGGGTCGGGCTCGATGCGACCGGTCTTGTGCCAGCTATGCCGGGCCCAGCCGGCCCGCACCACTTCGGCGGTGTAGACGGGCAGGCCGGTTTCGCGGGCGTAGTGCGCCGCGCCGCCGGGCACGTCGATGTCCGCCCCGCAGAAGCGCACCGGAATCCCGCCGGCCTTTGCCCGCACGTCCGGCAGCAGCGCCAGCACCTTCTTCTCGTCGCGCAGCTTGCGGACCACGTCGCCCACGGCGCGACTGCGCGTGTCGACGGCTTCCACGCCCGTGCTCATGCGCAGGCGGTTGATCCAGGCGTCCATCAGCGGGTTTTTTTGCCGCCGCGCCAGGGTCACCAGTTCCACGCCCTGCGAGTGCAGCGCGATGCCGGCGAGCTCCCAGTTGCCCATGTGCGGCACCGCCACGATGAACCCGTGGCCCTGCGCCAGTTCCGCATGCACCTCGTCCAGCGATTCCAGTTGCATATGGCGGTCCACCCACGCCCGGCGGATGCCGGGGAACCGGATGCCTTCCACCGCCGTGAACGCCAGGTTGCGGAACGCCAGCCAGGCGATGCGGGCCAGCTCCGCGTCGGTTCTGTCCGGCCCCAGCGCCTGCCGCAGGCGGCACCGGGTGCGCGCCCGCAGCTTGCCGTTCAACGCCCAGGCCAGCCGCACCGGTCCCCAGACCAGCGCCAGCGCCACGCGATGCGGCAACGCCACCAGCAGTCCCGACACCGCCCGCGCCGCCGCGTATTCCATCACATGGGCCAGCTTGTATTTCATTCTTCCTTCAACGGCTCGCGCAAAACGCGGAAACCGGCATCCCGGCCGCGGTAGGCGGCCGGAAACAACTGCCGGTGCGCCACCTCCAGCCGGGCCGGATCCCGTTCCGCCCAGCTGCCGCCACGGGCGGCGCGCTGGTCCGGCGGATCCTTCGGAACCGTTGCGCACCATTCATAGAGGTTGCCCGCCATGTCGTACAGTCCGAATCCGTTGGCGGGGAACATGCCGCCGCGCTTGGCCGGGCCGGGTGCGGCGAAACGGGCCATTTCATTCGGCTTCCCGCCCCAGCCCCAGGGATAGGGCGCGCCATCCACTCCGCCCCGGGCCGCCGTCTCCCATTCCGCCTCTGTTGGCAGACGGATGGTCCGGCCTTCCTGCTGCGAACGCCACCGGCAATACTCTTCGGCCTCGGCCGGTGTCACTTCCGCCACGGCCTGTCGGTCCAGCGCGGGCCGGACGGCGTATTCCCCTCCCTCCCGGCGGAAAATCTGCACGGTTTCTGGAAAATCCGCCACGCCGGCCCGGTTCAGGTAGGCGGCAAACTCGCCGGCCGTGACCTCGCACCGGCCCAGTTCAAAACCCCCTGCCGGTTCCGGCCGGTCCGGTGGCCGGGGCACCGGCACCCACCCCTCCGCCAAGCCGGCGGTTCCAGCCAGCCATACCGCGATTCCCATGACCCAACCCGGATTCATCCTGCCATTTAAGCGCATCGGCCTTTGACAATCCACCGCGAAATCCCCATACTATTCACCCAATAGTCAATTCAGCGAAAGGCGGATGACATGGATAAGCGCAAAGCAAAGTGCAGCAGCTACGGCATGTTCACGGGCATTTTCGGAATCGTCGGCCTCGGCATCGTTTTCGGCGCCCTGCTCGGCATCCCGTTCAAGCCCGCTGATGGCTGGAGCCAGTCCGCCATTGCCGCCCTGGGTGCCACCGGCATTGCTATCGCCTATGTGGTTCTGTCCGCCATCGACTGGCTGGCGCAATGGTTTGCCCTTTCCAAGAATCCGCTCCCCGAAGATCTGGATCTCTCCGACCGCGCGGTGGCCCGCGAACGCTGCGCCGCCCTGGCCGGCCGCGCCCTGCTGCAGCGCCATATCCGCCGCCTGCTGACGGCGTGGGCGGGCGGCGCCTCCGGCCCGCAGGTCGCCGCCATGGCGGCCAACCAGATGTTCCGCCTGCTGGCGATGCTCGCCGCGGAAGCCATTGCGATTTTCGTCCTGCTCTATGCCGCCGCCGGTTTCACCTCCCCGGGCGCCCTGCTCACGCTGGGCACCGGCCTGATGGTGCTCGTGGCGCTGGCCGCCCTGGCGCGTTTCCAGCTGGCCTCGCATTCCGCCGGCTACATTGAATCGCACCTGCTGGCCCGCATCGGCAACGATACCCCCGCCGCCGCCGGCGCCGAGTTCGCCCGCAACGCGGCCAAGTCGGTGGCCGATTCCACCGCCAGCCTCTCCGCTGCCCAGGCCAAGTTCGCCGACCAGCTGACCAAGTCCCAGGACCAGGCCGCGGCCCTGCTGGCTAAGGCCCAGACCGACGCCGCCGCCCAGATCGCCAAGGCGAACCAGGAAGCCGCCGCTCAGATTGCCAAAGCCCAGAAGGAAGCTTCCGAACAGGTTGCCAAGGCCCAGCAAGAGGCGTCCGCGCAGGTCGCCAAGGCCCAGAAAGAAGCCGCCGACCAGATCGCGAAGGCGCAGAGTGAAACCGCCGCCCAGTTTTCCAAGACCCAAGGCGACATCACCTCCAAGCTCGGCGCCAGCCAGCAGGAAACCGCTGCGCAGCTGGCCAAGGCCCAGGACAAGGTCGCCGAACAGCTGGGCCGCGTGACCGAAATCGCCGCGAGCATCGACCGCATCTTCAAGCTCCAGCAGGCGGTCGACGGCACCCTCAAGGGCGTCACCGTCACCGAGGAATTCAAGTCCACGCTGCTGGAACTCAAGCGGCACCTGGCCGAATCCGACGCGCTGCTCCGCAACGCTGCCAAGCCGCGCACCATCCGCCTCGTGGAGAAGGACAACGAATAACGAGCCGGCCATGGCCGCTTCCGCCGCCCCCGCGCCCGATCCCGCGCCGGGGGCGGTTCCGTCTCCGCCTCCCCTCGCGCCCGGCCTCTACCTCGTCGGCACGCCCATCGGCAACCTGGAGGACGTCACCCTCCGCGCCTTGCGCGTCCTGCGTTCCGCCACGCATATCCTCGCCGAAGACACGCGCCACTCGCGCATCCTTCTCGATCGCCACGGCATCCGCACGCCGATGATCTCCTGCCACAAGTTCAACGAGCGCGCCCGCGAGGAGGAAATCCTCCGCCGCATCCGCGCCGGCGAAGCCCTCGCGCTCGTCACCGACGCCGGCATGCCCGGCATCTCCGATCCCGGCGCGCGCGCCGCCGACGCCGTCCGCGCCGCCGGCTTGCCGGTGACCGTGATCCCCGGCCCCTGCGCGCTGTCCGCCGCCGTCGCCCTCTGCGGCGCCGTCGAAAGCCGCGGCTTCCTGTTCGCAGGCTTCCTCGACCACAAGACCGCCGCCCGCCGGCGGCGGCTGCAGGATCTCGCCTCGTTTCCGGCGCCCGTCGTCTTCTACGAATCCACCCACCGCATCCTCAAGTTCCTCGACGAAGTCGAAGAGGAACTCGGCCCCGCCC
>CAZMOR010000016.1:0-12515 GCA_964567795.1 uncultured Verrucomicrobiota bacterium | reverse complement strand
GTGAGATCGCCAGGGCCGCGACCCTTTTGAACAACCGGCCCAGGAAGTGCCTGGGCTATCGAACTCCGGCAGAAGCCATGCAAGCCGACTGTTGCACTTGATACTTGATTCCGTGACTATGGAAAAAAGTTTTCCACAGTGTGGAAAAACCATGAGCCGCGCTTCCCCGCATGGGGGGAGCGGGTTGCGGCCGGGCGGAAACGGGGGTAGGGTGAAAGCGTATGGAAGTGAAAGGAGGCGGCCATGGCATTTACCCTTGAAATCGGAGCAAAAGCGCCGGATTTCCACCTGCCGGCGACGGATGGGAAGAAATACGCGCTGGCGGATTTCGCCACGGCGCCGGTGCTGGTGGTCTTCTTCACCTGCAACCACTGCCCCTACGTGCTCGGGTCGGACGAGATCACGCGCGCGACGGCGGAGAAGTTCAAGGCCAAGGGCGTGCGGTTCGTGGCGATCAATTCGAACAGCAAGCACACGTACGCGGAGGACGACTTCGCGCACATGGTCGGGCGGATGGAGGAATTCCATTATCCGTGGGTCTACCTGCATGACGAGTCGCAGCAGGTTGCGCAAGCCTACGGGGCCCTGCGCACGCCGCATTTCTACGTGTTCGACCGCGACCGCAAACTGGTCTACACGGGGCGGGCGCTGGACAACCCGCGCGAGCCGGCGAAGGCAACGGTGAACGACTTGGAGCGGGCGCTGGACGAAGTGACCTCGCACCGGCCGGTGAGCGTGCCGCTGACGAATCCGATCGGTTGCAACGTGAAGTGGGAGGGCCGGACCAAGCACTGGATGCCGCCGGAGGCGTGCGATCTGGTGCGGTGATGTTTTAGAACACGCCGGCGCGGGCGCGGCCGTTTTTCAGGCGTAGGATGCGGCGGATGGACGGCGGGATTTCGTCGCGCCGGTGGGTGACGTAGAGGACGGTGGCGCCCTGCCGGATCCGGCGGTCCACTTCGGCGACGAATGCCGCGCGGTGGGCGGGGTCCAGTCCCTGGCAGGGTTCATCGAGGATCAGCAGGCGCGGGGATTTCACGAGGGCGCGGGCGAGCAAGAGCAGACGCTGCTCGCCGGTGGACATCCGGCCGAAGGGACGGCCAGCCAGCGGCCGCAGGCGCAGTTTGCGCAGCCAGTGGCGGGCCAGAGCGCGCTGGCGCAGGGATGGGGTTTCGCACAGCGTGGCGGCATCGAAAAAACCGGTCAGCACGGTTTCCAGGCCGGTGAGGGCGGGATCAAAGGCACAGTGGAATTCGGGGGAAACGCAGCCGAAGTGCCGCTTGACGTCCCAGACGCTTTCGCCGGAGCCGCGAGCTCGGCCGAAGAGGCGGACCTCGTTGGCGAAGACCTGGGGATTGTCGCCGAGAATGAAACTGAGCAGCGTGGACTTGCCGGAGCCGTTGGGGCCGACGATGGCCCAGCTTTCGCCGGCGCGGACGGTCCAGTCCACGCCGTGCAGGACCGGGGTGTCGCCCCATTGCACCTGTACGTTGCGGAAGCGGACCAATTCCGGGCCGGTGGCGGCCGGCCGGGGGACCGGACGCCGGGCCCGGGGGGCCGCGGGGGCGGGCCTGGCGGCGCGCCGCCGGCGGGCCAGGAGGCTCTGGCCGGCGATCCGGAAATTTTCGATGTGCAGCCCGTGGGTCAGGCCGCGCGGCCAGTCGGCGGGTTCCGCGCCGACGAGGATAAGCGTGACGGCGCGCCGGCGGATGAGCGTGGCGAGCAGGTCGCGCAGATGCCGGCGGTAGCGGACGTCGAGGCCGGCGAAGGGATCGTCGAGGATCAGGAGCCGCGGCGCGCGCATCAAGGCGCGGGCCAGGGCGACCTTGCGGTGTTCGCCGTTGGAGAGGGCCAGCATCGGCTTGGACAGGAGCGGGGCGATGTCGAGCCAGCGGATGATGCGCCGGGCACGGCGGTTCCAGCGGGCGGCCTCGGCGGGGCGGCGCCGGACGACTTCGAACGGATTGATCTGTTCCACGGCTTTCCAGGAAAGATGATCGGCGACGCGGGGGCTTTGCTCGCGGTCGAGGCTGAACCAGCGCGCGGGGGCGCCTTCGGCGGGATCGTAGGTCCACTGTTCGGCGGAAAGATATTCGATGGCGTCTTCGGGCTCGCGGTTGGGCGGTGGCGGGAACCGGTAAGCGAGCGCGCCGTGGGCGAGGGGATGCTCGCCGCACAGGGCGCGGCAGAAGACGGTTTTGCCGGAGCCGGTCGGGCCGGTCACGGCCCAGTGTTCGCCGCGGCGGAGCGTCCAGTCCGACCGGCGGAACACCAGCTGCTCATCGAGACGGAAGGTTGCCTGGCGGAGTTCCAGGATGGGCCGGCCGGAAGCTTTCATGGGGAATCAGGATAAGCCCGGCGCGGGCCGGCCGCAAGCGGAAGCCGCCGGACGGCTCAAACCTCGGCATACTTGTTGCGGATGGAGCGGGCTTCGGCCGTGCGCAGCTGCAGGGCTTCAACGCCGAGCGGATCCAGTTTGCCGTCCTCCACCATGCCCTGGAGTTCATCCATGGCTCTTTCGATGGGCCAGGCCTCCTTGTAGGGGCGCGGCGAATTCAAGGCGTCGAAGATGTCGGCAATGGTGACGATGCGGGCTTCGAGCGGGATGTTGGCGCCGGCGGCGCCCTTGGGATAACCGCTGCCGTCGATGAATTCATGGTGGTATTCAATGATGTTCCGCAGGAGGGAAATGCCGGGGAGGTTCTGAAGGGCAAGATCCGCGATCATCTTGTCGATGACCGCGCAACCGCGATCCACGTGGGATTTCATGGTTTCCCGTTCCGTGGCGTCCAAGGGCCCTTTTTTCAGGAGGATGTGGTCGGGGATGCCGATCTTGCCGATATCGTGCAGGGGGGCGAACAGGAAGACCTGCTCGACGAATTCGTCGGGGAGGTGTTTTTCGCGGGCGATTTCGCGGGCGATCAGGCGGGCGTAGCGGGACATGCGCTCGAGGTGGGCGCCGGTTTCGAAGTCGCGCAGGTCGCAGAAGGCGCGGGCGACATCGATCGAGCCGGCGAGCGCGCGGATGGAAAACAATTCGGCGGAGATCAGCATGGTGATGAGGTTGGCGTAGAGCAACAGGTGGCGCTGGTCGGCGGCGGAAAAAGCGTCGCGCTGGCGCGAGTCGAAGAACAGGAAGCCGATGAAGCCGCTTTCGCCCTGCATGGGAACGGTGAAAGAGGAGCGGTAGCCTTCCCGCAGGACCCAGGCGGAATGGGTGGTGTCCGGGGTCAGGGCCGCGGGGAGGTCGGGCAGCAGGCGCAGGTTTCCGTTCTGCGACATCTCGTGGAGGGCGGGGCTGTCGGACAATTTGAATTCATAGCCCTTGAGGGCTTCGCCCGAGCGGGTGCTGTTGATGAAGGTCTTGAGCAGATCGTCGCCCCGGTCGTAGAGGGCGCAACCGATGCGGTCCACATGGGGAACCTCGACCAGCAACTGCCGGTGCAACGCCCCTAGGCGTTCGCCCAAGCTCTCCTTTTCCGTTCCCGAAAGCACGGCGGTCGGATTCATGGCACCTGCTCCCGCTTCTTTCTATCTGCAATGTCGGGCGTCCGGGGCAGGCGTTCAAGTCGGCCGGGTGAAAATGACGCAGATTTAACGAAAGCCGAACCGGACCGGAAGATCAGAGCCAGTGCTTGCGGCGGGCGTAGGTGAGGAAGGTGGTGACAAAGGCCACGACCACGACCCAGAAGACGAGATAGGAGTAGGGCCAGCCCTTCTCCGGCAGGACGTCGAAGTTCATGCCGTAGACGCCGGCGAGGAAACTCAGCGGCAGGAAGATCATGCTGAAGACGGTCAGGCGGCTGACAACGCGGTTGGTGCGGTGGCTGACCATGCCCATGTAGAGGTTCAGGGTTTCGTTCAGCACGCTGCGGACGCCGGCGATGTCGCCGCCCAGGCGTTCCAGGCGGTCGGAGAGGATGTCGAGGGCGGGCTGGGTGGTTTCGGCGACGAACGCGGACTTGCGCGTGGCCAGTTCGTTGAACAGGTCGCGGGCGGCGAGAACGGCGCGGTGGAACGAAAGGATGTCGCCGGTCAGGTCGGCCACTTCGGCGAAGATGGCGTCGGACACTTCGCCGAACAGGCGGAGCTGGATGCGTTCGGCTTCGGCGGCGTAATGGTTGAAAATGCGGCGATGGGATTCCAGCAGGTGCGAACCGAGTTCGTAAAGCAGGAAGCCGGAAGAGCGCGCAAACTTGAGGAAATCCTCGCGGTAAAGCCGCCGCAGTTTTTCAACCAGCGGCGAATCGGCCGGGACGAGCAGGACCAGGAACCGCGCGCCCAGCAGGCAGGCCAGCAAGGAGGTTTTCAGGGCTTTGCCGTCGAGGCGCGCTTCGGCCAGCGTGAAATGGATGGCGTCGTCGTACAGTTCGTAATGGGCTTCCGGCTGCGGATCCTGCAGGCGGGCCAGGGCGGGGGAGGTGACCCCGAGCTCCGCGAGCCGCGCCGGCAGGCCGGCGGTTTCTTCCGGCGTGACGATGATCCACAAGAAGGCCTCGCGGTCGGCTGCCGACAGGCGTTCGCCGGCGGCGAGCGTCCGTTCCTGTTTCCGGGTGAAATCGAAGGCGACAATTTGCATCGGGGGCTCCGTGGTCACAACCGTTTGGCAACGGCGGGAGCGTAGCAGGTCCAGCGCCGGGCGGAAAAGCCGATTCTGGCGGAGCTAGGCGCTTTTCCGGCGCCGGAGGGCCAGCAGCAGCGGCGCGCCGGTCAGCAGCAGGAGCAGGGTGCCGGGTTCCGGCACGATCTCCGGCGTGGTGGCGGGATCGGCCGGCGTCAGGTCGTTGGCCTTGTACTGGGCGGCGGTTTCCAGCACGACCGCGCCGGAGACCGGCGTGACGAGCTGGAACGTGCGCGCCAGGTCCAGCGCGTCCTCGCGCCCGGACTTCCGGAAGGGCGCCGTCAGGCGGGCGATTTCATCGGCCGCCCACAGGCGCACGATGTGCGAGGAGCCTTCGGTGACAGGCGGTTGTTCGCCGTTCACCGGAACCTTTTCGCGGATCCAGGCGGCGGCGCTGCCGCGCAGGGCGTCCAGGATGGCGGCGGGGGCGTTTGCCTCGACCAGGAGCGGGTGCACGAGGTTGAGATCGGCGAGCTTTTCAGAGATGCGGTCCGCGCCGGGTCCGAACTGGAGGCCGTAGATGGCCAGCCGGCCCCGGGCGAACGTGGCGATCTGGCGCAGGGCTTCCAGATCCGTGGAATCCAGCGGCTGGGCGGCATGGAGCCACAGGATGGGGGCGCTGTCGTGTTCCAGGGACCATTGGGCGGCCTGGACCAGGGCACTGCCGTTGTCGCAGCCGCCGGCGAAAGCGAGGAATTTCCGGGAGGGTTTTTGTTCTGTCACGCGGGGCACGTCGGATGCCAGGATATAAAGGACCGGCGTTCCGGCGGGGATGCGGGCCAGGATTTCGCGCAGGGTGTCCGCCTGGGCTTTCATGCGGGCGGAACCATCAATGACCACGGCGAGGGCGTGGGGAAAGGCCGGCGCCCGGGCGGGAGGCTGCAGGATCTGGCGGATGGCGGTATCCACCGGCAGACGGGGATCGGTGGCGAGCACCGGTGGCTGGGGCGCAGCCAGGGGGACGTGCAGGTAAGCCGCGGGAGCAGATTCATCCGCGGGGATTTCGCCGCGGATGGACGGCAGGTCGTCATTGGCGACCGCGACGAGGCCGGGGCTGGTGGCGAGCGCGGCCCGGTCGCTTTCAAGCCAGACAGTGGTCGTCAGTTTGGCTGCGGAGCTGAAATTTTGTTCGACAAACGCCGGGAGGCGCAGAACCGCTTCTGTCTTCTCCGCGTCGGGCACGGCCAGCGGGGCGGAGATGCCGATGCGGGTTTTCAGGGTGCCTCCGACCGGCACGGGGAAGCACTGAAGCAGGATGCGGTCAGGGCCGGCGGTGGTGACCAGCACGGGGTCGCGGCGCTGGCGCACGGCGACCTGCTGATAGGCCTGGCGGGTCTGCGAGCGGCCGCCGAAGGCCGCTTCGCGGGGTTCGCCGTTGATCCAGAGGGTGACGCGCGAGACGACGGCGCCGGGCGGCAGTTCAATCAGCGCGCGGGCCTCGCGTTCGCGGACCGAGGTGTTGCGGAATTCGAGGGTCCACTCCAGGTAGGCGAGGCCGGAGGCGGCATCGACGCGGCCGTCGAGGCGCGACTGGGCGAGCGCGAGATTCTTGATGCGCGTGGCGACCTGATCGCCGCCGAGGGCGGGATCGAACCATTCGGAGTCGATGAGGTCCTGGCCGCGGAAGCCCTTGAGGCGGGGCGGGGGCACGGCGTTGTAGGGCGTGCCGGTGACGCGGTAGTAGGCGTTCTGGGCATCTTCGCGCGGAATCGACCGGCCGAGTTCAAACGAGCCGCTCAAGAGGAGCGAGGAGAGGTCGATGTTTTCCGTCGCGCGGTAGCAGCGGCGCAGGAGGACCTCCCGGCTGCCGAGCCAGCGCAGGATCTTGACTGCATGGGCCCGGAGAACGGGATCGGAATCGTTGGCCAGCGGGGTGTAGAGCGGGACGATCAGTTGCGGAATGCTGAGCGCGACGAGCAACAGGAAGGCCGGCAGGGCGGAGCGCCAGGCCGCGACGGGCGGGCGTTCGGCGAGCCGGGCGGCGGCCAGGCGCAGCCGTCGGCGCAGCAGCAGGGCGCAGAAGAAGGACAGCAGCGGCGCGAGGGGCAGCAGCCCGATGCCGAACCAGATCACGGCGATGAGGGCGAAGGGCGTGGGCACGGCGAATTGCAGCGCGTAATAGGCGGCGATGCCGATCGCCGCGCCATTCAGGACACCGACCACCGGCCGGGCCCGGACGGTGCCGGCGGCGGCCAGCAGCGCCCAGGCGTTGGCCGTCGGAACAAGCGCAACCAGCAAAACGTGCAACCAGGTCGGGAGTGGATCGAAGAGGGTTTCGGCGCAGAAGCCGGCCACCAGTTCGAACCCCAGCACGCCCAGCGGCAGCGCCACGCCGAAGATCCACAGGAGGGTGGTGATGCCGCGGCGGAACCAGGTGCGCACCGGGGCGGGGATGCGCGCCGGTTTCGCGGCCGCATCGGCCGGCGCGGCGGCCGGCAGGTCGTTGAGCGCGGAAAACAGGTCGGCCAGTTCGGCGCGCACGCGGGCGGGGCCGACTTCGGCTTCGCCTTTGGCGGCGGCATGGGTTTCAACGAGTTCGCGCCAGTCGGCATAGACCTCGTCCGGATCGGCGCCGGCGGCGAGCAGGGCGTCGCGGCGGTCCTCGCAATGGCGGTCGAAGAGTTCGCGGGCTTCGGGATTCCAGGACATCATGGGGCGCTTCCTTTCTTGGCGGTCTGGTGCTGGCGCTTCATCAGTTCGAAATGGTCGTTCATGAGGGCGAGGACTTGGCGGCCGCGGGGAGTGAGGCCGTAAACCTTGCGGGCGGGGCCGCCGGGGGAGTCTTCGATGCGGCGGACGGCGAGGAGGCCCTGCAGGCGCAGGCGGGAGAGGAGGGGGTAGAGGCTGCCCTCGGTGATGCCGAGGCCGGGGATCTCCTGCAGGCGGAGCATGATGCCGTAGCCGTGGAGTTCCTCGCGGGCCAGCACGTTGAATATGCAGGTTTCGAGCCAGCCCCGGCGCATTTGCGTCACCCATTGCGCGATATACGATGTGTTTTCGCTCATTGCGTTCCATCCTGTCCGGGCTCGCCTCCGGCAGCCTCCTCCGCCGGCGCGGCGCCTGGTACCATGTCAGACAAGGTACCTTGTCTCACAAGGTACCAGGAACGTGCAAGTGTATTTTTTTTGGGGGGAAATGTTTTCCAAGGGGGGGGGGGGCGGAGGCGGGCGGACGGGCGCGGACGGGGCGGGCGGAACGCCGGAAGCGGAGACCGGCATGCGCCGGGGCGGGCGCAAAAAAAGCGCCGCCCGTTGTGCGGGCGGCGCGGAAAGGCGTGCGGGATTATTTCCGCTTGGCCTTCTTGGCGATCTTCTTGGCCACCTTCTTGGCGGCCTTGACGACCTTCTTGACGGCCTTCTTGACCACCTTCTTGGCCGGGGCCTGCTTGGCGGCCGGCAGGGCGGCGACGTCCATGACGCGCTCCATGGGGTAGTTCATCAGGTCGGCGATGGTGCCGACGGTGTTCTTCATCCGGTTGGTCAACATCATGGCCGCGATGACGTAGGGCTTGTAGCCGGCTTCCTTGTAGGTCGGGATGCGGTACTTCTCGAAGACGTTGGCGGAGACTTCGCCGGCCTTGCAGGAGACGTCGGTGATGTCCGCCGGCAGGCAGTGCATGTAGAGGGCTTCGCCGTTCTTTGTGAGCTTCATCTTGGCTTCGTCGCATTCCCAGTTCTTGAAGTTGGCGTTCTGCTCGAGGCAGGCCTTCTCCAGGACCTTGAGGCCTTCGCGGTCGTTGGCGCGGAGCAGATCCGTGCGCTTCTGCATGACGGAGTACGGGGCCCAGGACTTGGGATAGACGATGTCGGCGCCGGCGAAGGCTTCTTCCATCGAGGCCACCTGCTTGAAGGAGCCGCCGTTTTCCTGCGCCTGCTTGCCGGCGAGGGCGACGACATCGGGGATGAGGTCGTAGCCTTGCGGATGGGCGAGGGTGACATCCATGCCGAAGCGGGTCATCAGTCCGATGATGCCCTGCGGGACGGAGAGGGGCTTGCCGTAGGAGGGGGAATAGGCCCAGGTCATGGCGATCTTCTTGCCGCGCAGGTTTTCGAGGGAGCCGAAGTGCTCCTTGAGCCAGCACAGGTCGGCCATGGACTGCGTGGGGTGATCGATGTCGCACTGGAGGTTGACGATGCCGGGCCGCTGGGGCAGCACGCCCTGCGCGTAGCCGTCGTCGAGGGCTTCGCCGACTTCCTGCATGTAGGTATGGCCGGCGCCAAGGAACATGTCGTCGCGGATGCCGATGATCTGGGTCAGGAACGAGATCATGTTGGCGGTTTCGCGGACAGTTTCGCCGTGGGCGATCTGGGACTTGCCTTCATCGAGGTCCTGGACGGCAAGGCCGAGCAGGTTGCTGGCGGAGGCGAAGGAGAAGCGCGTGCGGGTGGAGTTGTCGCGGAAGTTGGAGATGGCGAGGCCGGTGTCGAAGACGCGCAGCGAGACATTCTGCTCGTAGAGCTTCTTGAGGAGTTCGGCGGTCTGGAGGATGAGCTTCAGTTCGGGAACGGTCTTGTCCCAGGTGAGGAGGAAATCCTTGCCGTACAAGCTGGCATTCAGCTTTTCGATGGATTTGAGCATTTCAATGGCGTTCATGGTTCAGTGTTGTCCTTCTTCTTTTTGATAAAACGGAGGGATGCTAGCGGAGGCGCGGCGGAGGCGCAATACCCGAAAGCAGGAAAATGCAGGCGGCCGGGTAAAGCGTTTTTGCACTCCGGGGCGCGGCCGGTTCACAATTTGTCGATATCGGCGTTTTCGCGCAACTGCACGAGGGCGGCGATCTTGGGGACGTACATGCGGGTTTCGGCGGGAAGCTGGTCGTGGATGTCATCGAAGGTCTTGCCGCCGGTGTTGCGCAGGGTCTTGGACACGCGGCCTTCGCCGCAGTTGTAGGCCGCGAACGCCAGCGGCCAGCTGCCGAAGCGGGCGTGCAGCTGCTTCAGGTACTTCGCCGCGGCGTGGGCGCTCTTGATGGCAATGAGGCGTTCGTCCTCGGGCGAGAGGCGCAGGCCGAACTGCTGGGCGGTGGCGGGCATGAACTGGTAGAGGCCGGCGGCGCCGACGGGGCTGCGCGCCTCGGGATTGAAGCTCGACTCCGCTTCGGCCTGCCAGACCAGCTGCGGCGGCACGCCCTCGGCGCTGAAGGCGCGCCGCACATCGGGCAGCAGCGCCGCGGCCCGCGACGGCACGGGCCGGTTGGCCAGCTTGCGCAGCCAGACCTGCTTGTTTTCCACGTAGCGGTTGCGCGCCTTCTCGACGTTCGCCGGCGGCGCGGCGGTCGGCTTGGGGGTAATCACCGGCGGTTTCGTGGAGGTGGTCGTGGTCGGCGCCGGCGAAGGCTTTGTGGGTGCCGTGGGAGCCGGCTTGGTCGTGGCGGTCGTGGGGGCGGGAGTCGTGGGCCGGGTGGGCGCCGTGGGCGCGGGTGCCGTGGGCCGGGTGGGTGTCGTCGGCACCGTCGTTGGCGGCGTGGGCGCCGGCGCGGCCGGCGCCGGGATGGCGCGGGCGACCTCGGCGGCCATTTCGAGGAAATCCATGCGCGCCTCGAGCCAGTCGGCGTAGGATTCGGTTTGCGGATACGCGCGCAGCAGCTGCAACGCCTGGCGCGCCTGCGGCTCGATGGCCGCCAGGGCTTCGACACTGTCGCCCGCGAGCGTCTGCTGGATCGGCGCGAGATAGGCGACGATTTCCTGCGGCGTGACAAACCGGTACTGCTCCTTGAAGGATTCCGGCGCGACGCGGTCGATGATCTCCTGTCCGGCCTGCGAGATTTGCGACGGATCGAACTCCCAGTCGCCGATGCCGGCGGGCGCGCGCGGCAGGGGCGCCACGGCCAGGGCGCAGGCGGCGATCCAGATGGACCGGACGGTGTTCATGTCACTCGGGGAGACGATACCCCGGGCCGAGCGAAAATGCATTCTCAATGTGGCGGACGACAGGCGCGGCGTCGCCGGGCGTGCCGACGACCTCGACGACATCGAAGCGGACGCGCGCGGGGCGGGTGCGGAGCCGGCGCAGATATTGCACCACGGCGCGGCCGAACGCGCGCCGCTTGCCGCGGTCCACCGCGGACACCGGCCGGCCGAAGCGCTCGGACTTGCGGGTCTTCACTTCGACAAACACCAGCGTGTCGCCCGCCGGGGCGCGCGCGACAAGATCCAGTTCGCGGCGCGGGCCGAAGCGGACGTTGCGGCCGAGGATCCGGTAGCCCTGGCTTTCGAGATGCCGGGCGGCGAGCTGTTCGCCCCAGACGCCGGCGCGATGGGTTTCGGGGAGGGTCTCTTGCCGGAGCAGCGAGAACGGCCAGGGCCAGCGCATGGTCACAGGTCCAGGGTCAGCTGCGCGACGGGCGCGAAGGTTTTGCGGTGGATGCGGCAGGGGCCGTGGCGGCGCAGCGCGGCGAGATGCTCCGCCGTGCCGTAGCCCTTGTGGTGATCGAAACCGTAGACCGGGAATTCGGCGGCGAACTCCACCATGAGGCGGTCGCGCGTGACCTTGGCCATGACGCTCGCGGCGGCGATGGACAGGCTGGCGGCATCGCCGCCGACGATGGCGCGGTGCGGGACGGGCAGGCCCTGGACCGGCAGCCCGTCCACCAGCGCGAGGTCGGGCGGCGGCGCGAGCTGCGCCAGCGCGCGGGCCATGGCGAGGTGCGTCGCCCGCAGGATGTTCAGCGTGTCGATTTCCTCGACGGAGGCGGACGCGACGCCGATGCGTGCGCGGGAGCAGGCCCGGAGCAGGTCATGGAAAAACTCCCGGCGGGCGGCCGGGAGTTTCTTGGAATCGTCGAGCCCAGCGAGGGAGGCTTCGGCTTCGGCCTCGAGAAATTCGCGGTCGAAAATCACCGCGGCGGCGACGACGGGGCCGGCGAGCGGGCCGCGGCCGGCTTCATCCACGCCGGCCAGGCATGAAAATCCCCCGGCCCAGGCTTCCTGTTCGAAGCGCAGCACGGGGGATGCGGGGGGAAGGGGTTTTAGGCCTGCTCTTCCTTGATTTCCTTGAGGCGGCTCTGCTTGCTGGTGAGCTTGCGCATGTAATAGAGCTTGGCCCGGCGGGCGGCGCCGCTGCGCTCGACGTCGACGGCGGCGATGTAGGGGGAATGCAGGGGGAACACGCGTTCGACGCCTTCGCCGAAGGAGATGCGGCGGACGGTGAACGTCTCGTTGGCGCCGCCGCCGTTGCGGGCGATGACCGTGCCGGCATAGACCTGGATGCGTTCCTTGTCGCCTTCCTTGATCTTCACATGGACGCGCACGGAATCGCCGATCTGGAATTGCGGGGCTTTTTCCTTCAGCTGGCTCTGTTCAACTTTTTCCAAAAGGGCACTTTTCATGGGATACCTTCTTCTTCCTTAAAGACGAGCGGGCATCATAGGGAATTGCCGGACGGCGTCAAGGGCGGAATCGCCGGAAAACCGGTTTTTCGGCCGGCGGGGGTGGAAATACTTGTTTTCCCGAAGGCCCGGCGGCACTATCCGGCCTGGTTAGACGGGCCCTTAGCTCAGTTGGTCAGAGCGGAAGACTCATAATCTTTTGGTCGCAGGTTCAAGTCCTGCAGGGCCCACCATATAGTACGATCCTGTTTTTGCGCGGGGGACAGCGCGGAAAATGCCGCGACAGCATTGAGCGGCGCGGGGTATTCCACACGCAGGGCGGGCTCGCGCTCGGACACCTGAAACACGAACGCGGACGGGCATCCCTCGGCCCCAAACGAGGCGACGATTTGGGCGGGATCGGCGGACGGATCGAAGGTCGCCCCCTCCGAAAAGGCCTGTGGAACGGGATCTGTGCGCGTCCGGACTTGCGCGGGGCGTGCGGCAAGGCCGCCGCCCCGGCCCTCGGGCTCGGGTCCACCGGGCGGCAGACGGGCGCAGGTCAAATCCGCTGGGGTTCGACCCCCG
>CAZMOR010000015.1:0-2933 GCA_964567795.1 uncultured Verrucomicrobiota bacterium | reverse complement strand
GTCCATGCGGTTCTGCCGTTGCAGCACCACCGCCAGCCGCAGCCGCGCCAAGGCGGCGGTTTGCGCATCCGGCGCCGCCGCCAGACACGCGCGCAGCGCGCTCTCCGCCTCCGGCCATTGCGCCTGGTCGGCCAGCAGCACTCCGAGCCAATACTGCGCCCGCGCCGCCTGAACCTCGTCGGGCTTGTCCTTCAGGAGCTCCTCCAGGACCGTCCGGGCATCCTTGGCCTTTTTCAGCTCGATCAGCACCAGGGCCTTCTGCAAGCGGGCCTCGGCTGCGGTTGCAGTGTCCGTCTTGCGCGCCAGCAGATCGTCCCAGTCCGCCAGGGCACCCTTGGCATCGCCGCTGCGCATGCTCGCCAGCGCGGCGGCCTTCAGGGCCTCCGGCACGGCCTCGTTCTTCGGGTATTCGTCGGCGACGCGCCGGAACAGCGCGGCGGCCTCGTCCAGCCGCCCGGCCTCGCGGGCTAGTTCGCCGAGGCGCAGCAGCGCCGGCGCTGCCTGCGGCGATTTCGGGAACTGCTGCACCAGGGCTTCATAGCGGCCCCGGGCATCGTCCCGCCGGCCGAGGTTGCGCTCGCATTCCGCCCGCATCCAGAGCACATCCGCGGCATTGGCGCTCTCCGGCTGCGCCGGCGCGGCCACCAGCGCCTGGTCGTATTCGCCGCGCTTGAAGCGGGTGACCATAATCTCATAGCCGGCGCGGCTGGCGAAACCCGTGCCGGGATAATTCCGGACCAGCGTTTCGTAGTCAGCCAGGGCTTCGCCGTCACGGTTCAGCTTCCGCAGGCAATTGGCGCGCAGGTAGAGCCCCGAAGCGGCGCTTTCCGCGTCCCCGGCTTCCTGTATCAGTTTTTCCGCCAACCCCATGGCTTCGGGAATGTGTTCCAGGTAGTACAGGCTCCAGGCCGCCGCCAGCCGCGCATCCTTGGCGCGGGGCTCATCCGGCAGTTCGAGCAGCAGTGACTGCAGCGTGTCGGCGGCCTGCTGGTACTGCTCCCGGCGATAGGCCCAGTCGCCCCACCGGAACAGCGCCTCGGCCTTGGCGCCCGGCGTGGCCGCAGTGTCCACGGCCTTTTCAAACCAACCGGTCATTTCCGCCTCGTTGTCCTTGTCGCCGGCATGGAGCGCGGCGAGATCCAGTGCCGCATAGGAGGCGTAGGGCGAATCGCCGTGCTCCGCCAGCAGGCGCTCATAGGCCGCGCTGGCGCCGCGCTTGTCATCCGCTTTCAGGCGGCTGAAACCGAGATAATACGCCGCGGCCGCGGCGGTGTCCGGGTCTGGCTTCCCCCCCAGCAGCGCGTTTAGAATCGTGCCCGCCTCTTCATACCGGCCGTCGCCGACCGCCAGCTCCGCCCGGCGGAGTTCGGCGCGCGGGACCTGGTCGCTGGCCGGATATTCCTGCGTCACCCGCTTGTAGAAGCGCTCCGCCCCGGCCTGGTTGCCCATCTGGCGATAGCATTCCCCCGTGCGGTACAACGCCGCCGGGACATGCTCGCTCTCCGGATGGTCGCGCAGCAGCACCAGGTATTCTCCCACCGCGGTTTCGTAGAAGCCCCGCAGGTAGATGCCGTCGGCAAAGCGCATCTGTTCGTCGGCGCTCAGCGCCCAGGCCGCCGCGGCGGGCGCCAGTCCCAGCAGCAGGACAAGCAGGAACCGTTTCATCATCATGAGCCCGGAGCCAGCGTGGCGAACGAAATGTTCCAGATGTCGGCCTGCCGGCAGGTGTCCAGCACCCGCACCACGTGCTCGTAGGCGGTCGCCTTGTCCGCCCGCAGCAGCACCGGCTGGCCGGGGAACAGCTGCACCAGCCGGTCCATCATCGCCCGCAGCTGGCCATCATCCAGCGTCTGGCCGTTCACCACCGCCGTGCCGTCGGCCATGACATTGATGATCACTTCGCCCGGCAGGCGCTGCGGCATGCCGCCGGTGGCGGCCGTCGGCAGCGCGATGTCGATCTCCGTCTCCCACTGCGCAAAGATCTGGCTGGTCACGAAGAAGCACAGCAGCAGGAAGACAACGTCGATCATGGGCGTCAGCGGCACGCCCAAATTCCCGGCCTCGGGAAGTTTCTTCCGGAAGTTCATCTATTCCCCTTTGGCGCCCAGGATGGCCAGCAGGTCCGTGGCGGCCTCTTCCAACTGGCCCGTCAGCTTGATCACGCGGCCGCGGAACCAGGAATAGGCCATCACGGCCGGAATCGCGATGATCAGGCCGGCGATCGTGGTGATGAGCGCCTGGCCCACGCCGCTCGCCAATTCCATCGGCCGGGCCTTGGCCAGGTCGAACGCCACGTTGTTGAAGGCCTTCAGCAGGCCGATCACCGTGCCCAGCAGGCCGACCATTGGCGCCACGGACGACAGGTCCACCAGGTAGTGGATCATGTTCTGCAGCCGCCCGGCCTGGCGCGCGCCTTCGCTTTCCATGATTTCCTTGAGCATGTCCGGCGCGCCGGCGGGATTCTCCTTCAGAAAATCCAGGCCGGCGGCGGTCACGGCGGCCAGCGCGGTCGGCTGCTGGGCGCACAGTTCGCGCGCATCGCGGCCGCGGCGCTCCTTGAGCAGCTCGCGCAGCCGCAGGGCCTGCGCGGCGGGCGCGATGTAGCGCGTGCGCAGGACCAGCGCGTAATAGACCACCATCGCCAGGCCCAGCACCGACAGGGCGCCCAGGACATACATCAGCCAGCCGCCCATGCGCATCAGATCCGCCAGCGTCAACCCGGCGGCGGCCGGCGCGGCCGCGGCCGTCTGGGCCAGCACGGTTGTGGCCGGCAGCAGCCCGGCGCAAATCCATTTCCATGTGTGTTTCATGTTCTCTCCCTTCAGACGGGACGGACGTCCCGCCGGTTACATCTCCGCCGTCACCAGGTCCAGGTGGTCGGCAAAATACTTCCAGCCCGAAATCACCGTCACCAGCACCACCAGCGTCGTCAG
>CAZMOR010000014.1:0-19348 GCA_964567795.1 uncultured Verrucomicrobiota bacterium | reverse complement strand
TCCCCGTAGGCTTCCACGAACGGCGCGAGGTATAGCCTCCGGTCCCGGATCGTCGGCGGGCGTTTCAGCAACGCCTCAAGATTCTTGAGGTGTTCATCCCGCAGCTCGGACACGGTTTTTTTTGCGCCTTTCAAATGACTTTGGGCATAGACGCGGGCGGCATCGGCTATTGCCTCCGGCCTCCCGCCAGCATCGCGGATGTTCTGCAAGGCGGCGACTAGGGCAATCTTTTCCGTCGGGGTGAGATTGGACAGGAGGACGGCATTGTCCCCGCGCCGCTCTTTTCGTTGGAAGATTTCGGCGTCTTTGGCCCGCTTCTTTTTCTCCCCCTCTATCCAATCCTCCAACGCCTTGCGGGTCGGGCATTGTTTCTTGCGGTGATGGTAGCCGCCGCCCGGCTTCTTCTCCCACCAATCCGCTTGCCATGCCCCTTGCTCTGGCCGTTCCGATATGCGCGGGTTCCAGTCGCCAACGGGGGCTTTCCCCGGCTCCGCCTTGTCGGGGGCTTCGGCTTTTGATACCTTGTCCATCGTCTCTCCGTTCCTTTTCGGTTCTTATGAGTACGATGGAAAACATATACCCTTTATCTACCCTTGCAAGTGTTTTCTAGGAAATAACGCCATTATTTAGCGCATTCGTAATGCGACGGTCATCGGTTCGAATCCGATCTTTGGCTCCATCTTTTTTTTGCCCGCGGGCCGTCACCGCGGCCGGCCGTCCGACACCGGCGCCAGCATCTCCTGCAACCGGGCGGGCTGGCTGCTCTTCAACAGCGCTTCCTCCTTGGCGACCAGCTTCCGCTTCACCAGGTCCGCCAGCGCCTGGTTCATGGATTGCTTGCCCTCCAGCGCGCCTTGTTCAAGATTGGTGCCGATTTCCATGACCTTGCCTTCCCGGACAAGGCGCCGGATTTCCTTGGTGGCCAGCATGATCTCGAAGGCCGCGATCCGGCCCCCGCCGATGCGCGGCAGCAGCGCCTGCGACAGCACCGCTTCCAGCACCTGGGAGAACTGCAGCCGGACCTGCTGCTGCTGCGTGGACGGGAAAATGTCGATGATGCGGTCGACGGTTTGGGCGGCGTCGATCGTGTGCAGGGTGCCAATCACCAGATGGCCCGTCTCCGCCGCCGTGATGGCCGCGCTGATGGTCGGCAGGTCGCGCATTTCGCCGATGACAATCACGTCCGGGTCGTGGCGCAGGGCGTGGATCAGGGCCGTGTGGAATTCCTTGGTGTCATATCCCAGTTCGCGCTGGCGGATGGCGCATTGCTGGTTGTGGAACAGGAATTCGATGGGATCTTCGATGGTGATGACATTCCGCTGCCGGGTTTCATTCAAGTGGTTGAGCATGGCGGCCAGCGTCGTGGATTTTCCGCTGCCGGCCGCCCCGGTGATCAGGATGAGCCCGCGCGGCCGCGCCACCAGGTCCTTGCAGACCGGCGGCAGGCCCAGTTCATCGATGGTGGGAATCCGGAACGGCACCAGCCGGAACGCCAGGCTGAGCGACCCGCGCTGCTGCAGCGCGCTGACGCGGAACCGGGCGAGCCCGGCGAGGCTGTAAGCGAAATCCAGTTCCAGTTCCCGGTCAAACAAGGCCCGTTGTTCCGCCGTCGTGATCTGCGTGAAAATGTGCTGCACATCCGGGGGCCGGAAGGCGGGCAGATCCTTCTGCGTCTCCAGCCGGCCTTCGATGCGGAGAATCGGCGGGCTGGGCACGGTGATGTGCAAATCCGACGCCTCCCGGGACACCATGAGCCGCAGGAGCCCGTCGATGTCGGCGGCCGGTGCGCCGGTCCGGGGGAAGGAATCTGGTGCGGCAGCCATCGGCGGTTCTCCTGCAGCGGGATTGGCCATCGGGTTATTCCGTCTCGTCGGTTGTGCTTTCGTCCTCCGGATAGAGTTCCTCCGCAGACCGGTGGTTCACGACGGCGATGCCGGCGCGGCCGACCTGGTCGTGGACCATCACGATGTTCTGGCCCCGGCCGCCGAAGCTTTCATAGACGGCCACATAGCCGGCGCTGGAACGGATGATTCCCAGTTCCGGCTGGCTCACGCTCCATTCCAGCGGCAGGAAGATCTGCGAATCCAGGTTGCTGGACAGATTCACTCCGGAGTCCACCGACGCCTTGTTGGCCTGGTTCTCGTCTTCATAGACCGGCGAATACCCGTAGACGCCCTCGTCGGGATCGTACACGGTCATGACCACCGTTGTGCCGGACCCCGCAATGTCCGCCTTCGTGGGCGTGATGGCCAGGGCCGTATCCGTCTCGGCATCCTCGCCGCACCCCGCCGCCAGCCCCAGCAGGCCGGCCAGCAGGAGGCCGGCGCCCATTGTTTGAATCCCTTTCGCATTCATGCTGACCTCCTTGCTCCTTGCTACCATTGGATCTGGTTGCCGCCAAAGGGCGACCCGAACGTGTCGAACCGGATCGCAAAATCCCGCAGGAAATTTTCATTGTCCGAACTCCGGTCGTAGAACAGATGGACGCCAATTTCCGCGTTTTTTTGGATGAGAAAACCCGCGGACGTAATGCGCCGGTCGATGTTGGTCACCCGGTCGCCGGTGGCCGGACTGAACGGATTCTGGTCCCATGTGATGGGGGCCGGGAAATTGGTGGTGTTTTCCTGCCACACGGCGTTGGTGGTGTAGTAGTTCGGCCAGAGGGGATTGCTGTTGGTCGTCGCCAGGTAGGCCACGATGCGGTTCTCCCGGTTGGTGCGGGCCGCATCCGTATAAACCTCGTCCAGCCGCAGCAGCAAGGTATGATAGTATCCCAACTCGTAGTCGCCCTTGTCCAGATACAGGTAGCCGGCGGGAAGCCGGTACGAATTAATCAGCTGCAGGGGCGCATTGGTTCCGGCGCGGTACCAGAGTACCACGTAGAAATTGGTCCCGCGGAGCGCGTTGAAATTCACGTCGAGGTTGAGCACCCACGGCGCCCGGTCGGCGAGCTTGTCGACCGCGGCCGCATTTGTTTCGGAGTGGAAAATGGAGAGCCCGTATTCCTGGGCGTTTTCGTGCAGGCGGAAGGAGAGGCCCATCATCCAGTGCGTGGCCGGGACGTTCGGGAAGTAGGCCAGCTTGGTCTGCACGTCGTAGCCCAGCAGATAATCGCGGGCCCGGTAGACATAGATCATCGCGTTGCTCAAGGTGTTGTTGGCCGTCCAGTTCAGGGCCAGCCGCCCTTCGGCCGGGCCTTTCTCGACTTTCGGCACCACCGCGATCCCCTGCGACGGCCCCGTATCCTTGATCTCGACCTTGCTGAAGCCCGACTCGTTGAACATCTCGTCGTTGTATTCTGGCTTGTCCGGCGGCCCGGTCATCGGCGAGCCCAGATCGCCGGGAAAATCCTCGATCGTCCGGCCGCTGACCAGCATGTCGAAATGGATCCGCCGGCGCGCCTCCAGCGTAGTCCCGGGATTGGCGATGCCGGTCGATTCCGCGATGGTGTGCAGCGAACTGAGGAAGTTGGTGACGCCGGCGTTGGTCGTGACCAGGAAAATGTTGGTGCGGTAGGCGGTCACAATGAACTGGTCGCCGTTCGCGAGGGTGTTGGTGATCGGCGGATGGCCCTCGAACGGGGGATAACCGAGTTCGATGTCCGACCGCGCCCGGACGTACGCGGCGCCGGATTCGGCCAGGTAGTAGGCGCGATTGGCCACGCCGAACTGCACGCGCTCGTAGCGCGCACTGGTGGCCTTCGAGAGGATGGCGGTTCCCACCAGGCCCACGGCGATCATGGAAAGCACCACCACCACCAGAATGGCGCCTTGCCGGTTGTGTGCATCCGTCTTCATGGCTGGATATCCCGGGGAACTACGCTGTTGCTGAAGGCATTCACGCCCACCTCGCTCTGGAGCGTCACATGGATGACCAGCGGGGGGCCGGCGTCATAGGTCAAATGGAAATCCGCGACATCGTCGGTGAGGGCCTCGGCCCGCCCGTCGGCATCGTCCTGCAGCACCAGATCGGCCCCCGCCCCGCCCCACGACAGGGTGTGGGCATGGACGGTGTAGGCATGCAGACCCGCCGGCGCCAGAAACCGGTAGGAAATCGCGCTGGAGCCGCCCGCCAGGACATTGCTGATCGTCGTGAATTCGGAGGTGATGCGGGCCATGGCCAGGCGGGCCTTCTGGGCCGCCGACGAATTGGCGCGGACCTGCATCAGCGCTTCACTCATCGGCAGCAGCGAGATCACCAGCGACACTCCCATGATGGCGACCAGCAGGAGGGTCGCGATGAGTTCAATCAATGTGAAGCCCTTGTTCATGTTATGGCGGCGGTCCGAACAGCCGGGTGGTGGTTTCGCCCAATGGATTCCGAAGCGTGACCTTGAGCAGATTGTTGGTGACCGGCGGGATCGTTTCGACCCCGTTGGTGAGGGCGATGAAGCGCAGGTTCACCACCGTCTGCCCCAGGAAGGTGCCGCCGGGTGCGGGCACATGGTTGTACAGCAACGTCGGATTGTTGCTGTGGGCCATGTCCCAGGCCACCAGCTCGTCCATGGCGGCCTGCAGGGACAACCCGGCCTGGAGCGTCGTGCGCGGTTCGTGGCTCAGCAGGAAGACCTTGTCCAACATTGGCAGAATGGCCACCAGCGAAATCGCCGACAGCACGATGGCGACGATCACGTCGATCAACGTGAACCCGCTGGACCGCATCCGGCTCATAACACCAGCCCCGTGAACTCGCGGATCACAACCTGTTTCGTTTCCAATCCATCGGACAGCGTGAACGTGTGCGTGTCGTCGGGGGCGCCCCAGTCGTCGAATTCCACCACCTCCCCGCCGGCAATGGACAGGGACAAGCCCGCCGGCAGCGCGTGGGTGACGGAGTTTTCGCCGGGCCAATTCACCGGCGCCGCCGCCCAGCCGGAACCGTCGTCGCGTTCCAGGGTATAGTCCTGGGCACCAAAGGAGATCCGCCAGTCCGCCACATTGTTGGCCATGGCCAGGGATTGCGCGTATCCCAGGTAGGAGCGCAGGATTTCGGCCTCGACCGTCACGGAAGCATGCATCGTCATGCCCGCGGTGACAAATACAGTCAGCATGCCGATCAGCGCCAGCACCATCACCACCTCGAAAAAGGTGAAACCGGACCGGCCGGACTGTCTTTGCTGGCAAAACATCATGTCATCCCTCCTCCGGTTTCGGTCATCCGCACGCGCCGGGAGGAGCACATCCCCTCCCGGCGCCCGTTGGCCGCCGCGCTATGGTCGGCTCCAAAGCGCGCTCCCCGTGCGCGCAGCATCGTCGTTGTCCGTCGCGGTCACCGTCACCCCGCCGCCCGCCGCCGCCGCGAAGGCAAAGGTGTAATCCGTCTCATCCATCGGATTGGTCGTGCCGCATTCCGTGACAAGGTCGGCATCGCTGGGTTCGGCGTCGTTCTGCAGGCAGAGGCGTCCATAAGCCATGGACACATGCGAGAGTCCGGCGGCCAGCGCACCCTGCAAGGCCTGCTGGCGCGCATCGTCGATCAGGCTGATGTAGCGCGGAATGGCCACCGCGGCCAAAACCGCCAAGATCACCAGCACGGCGATGATTTCGATCAGGGTAAACCCTGCCTGTCCCGTCCGTTGTGTTACTTTCTTCATGTTTATTCTCCTTTTATTTGGATCTTCCACTCAACATCCATCCACGTTTCCCCTGCACAATCCATGCCAATGGCCACCGCCTCACAGGAAAGCCATTAGGAGGCCCGCCAGCGGAATTTTCCGTGGCACCGGCTTGTTTGCGGCTCCAAATATTGATGTTCATGGCTCCATTTTCCGGGGTTCCGGCGACCCCGCGGACGGGGTTTCATTCCGAACTGCGGTTACATCAATGTGATGTTTGGCTATGCGATGCCACAGACTGCGTTCTTTGATGCCCAGCAGCGCGGCGGCCCGAACCTGGACCCCGCCGGTCTTGGCCAGGGCCTCCAAAATCAATCCTTTTTCCATGGCCGCAAGGCGTTCGTCCAGATTCCGGCTGCCCACCCCCTCTTTTCCGGCCGGCGCCGGGTTGAACTCGAACTGCAGCCGCATGCCCGCGTTTAGATGTTCCGGACCGATGCGTTCGCCGGCCAGGGCGGCGGCGGCTTCGACGACATTCTTCAGTTCGCGGACATTGCCCGGCCACCGGTAGGCGGTCAGGGCGGCCAGGGCCGCGGGCGACAGCGCCGCCGTCGGCTTGATCTGCCGCAACAGGTGCGTGGCCAGCAGGGGAATATCCTCGCTGCGGTCGCGCAGCGCCGGCAGGTGGAAGGAGAATACATTGATGCGGAAGAACAGGTCTTCGCGGAACGCGCCATCCTTGACCATCCGGGCCAGATCCTTGTTGGTGGCCGCCAGCACGCGGATATCCACGGGAATGGGATGGGTTCCCCCCACCCGTTCGATTTCCCGCTCTTCCAGGGCGCGCAGGATCTTCGCCTGCGTCAGCATGGGCATGTCGGCGATTTCATCGAGAAACACGGTGCCGCCATCGGCCGCCTCCAGCTTGCCAATCTTGCGCGCATAGGCCCCGGTAAACGCCCCCTTTTCATGGCCAAACAGTTCGCTTTCGAGCAGCCCCTCGGGAATGCCGGCGCAATTGATGGCAATGAACGGCTTGTCGGCCCGGCGGCTGTGGGTATGGATGTTGCGGGCCACCAGTTTCTTGCCGGTGCCGCTTTCGCCCAGGATCAGCACCGTCGAATCGGTGGGGGCGATTTTCATCACCAGGCCGAGCACCGAACGCATGGCGGGGGACGGCGCCACGAGGTCCGGGAACAGCGTCTGCGCCTCCATGCGGCCCAGGGCTTCCGTCACCCAGTTCAAGGTGTGGGAAATCGGCGCAATGGCATCGAAATCCGTGGCGCGGCGGCGCGCCGTGGCCGGCGGGGCGGGGACCAGCGTGCGCGTTTCCCGCAGAAACTGCTCCACCGGCCGGAACACCAGCCACAAGATCAACAGGCTGCACAGGAACGTGGAGATCACCAGCAGGCCGCTGGTTCCCAGCAGGGGCCAGAGCTGCCCGCCCGCCACCCGGCCGGAATAGCGCATCAGGTGATAGGTCAGCAGCGCGGCCAGGGCGGTGAACCCCGCGAAAATCAGCGGAATCATCAGGTAGAACTGGATGCGGATGGAGGCCGGTTTGCTCATGAGCGGGTGGCCAGTTTCGCTAAATCCCACATCGGCATGTACACGGCCAGGGCGAAGAATCCGACCAGAAAGGCCATGGCGACAATCAGGACTGGCCCCATCGCGGTGGTCAGGCGGCGGGTGGCATATTCCACTTCGGCGTCGTAATGGAGCGACACCTCGCGCAGCATTTCATCCAGGTTGCCGGCCTCCTCCCCGACGGCGACCATGTTGATCAACATGGGCGTGAAGTAGCGGGCCGCCATCAAGGGCCGGGCCACGCCATGCCCCTGCTCCAAATGATGCTGGAGTCCTTCCAGTTCGCGGCTGATGGCGGCGTTGCCGATGGTGCCGGACAGGATCTGGATGGAATCGAGGATCCCGACGCCGGAGGACTGCAGAATGGAGAAGATGCTGGCGAACCGCGACAGCGCGGCTTTGAGCAGCACGGGACCGACCAGGGGGATTTTCAGTTTCACGCGGTCCCAGACGTAGCGCCCCCCCCGGGTATGCAGCAGCAGGAAAAGCCCGATCACGACCGCCCCCACCCCGACCAGCAGCAGTGCCCAGTGTTCATTGAAAAGCCGGCTGAGCAGCAGGCACACCCGCGTCGGGAACGGCAACTGGATGTCCACCTTCCGGTAGACCTTGGCAAACTGCGGAATCACGAAGGTGATCAGGCCCACAAAGGCCGAGACGAGCGACACCAGCACGATGGCGGGATACTGCAGGACCGACCGGATCTCGGTCCTGACCTGGTATTCATGGCTGATGATGTAGATCAGCCGCTGCAGGATCTGCGGCAGCGCGCCGCTGGTCTCTCCCGCCAGAACCATGCTGCTATACAGCGGGGAAAACACATCCGGGTGCCGCTGGAGCGAGCGGGACAGGGTGGCGCCGCCGCGGATGTCGAGGCCGATCTGCCGGCAGATGTCCTTGAGCCGCGGGTTTTCCGACTGGCCCTCCAGGATGTCCACCACCCGCAGGATCGGGATCCCGGCTTTCAGCATCGTGGCCAGCTGCTTGGTATACAGGATCAACTCCTCGGGATGGACGGTATTGAACAGGCGGGCCAGCCGCTCCCACCGCCGGCCGCTGGCGGCCGCGGATTCGTCGCTCATCGTCAGCGGGGTCAGGCCCCGGGCGCCCAGCAGATCGTTGGCGTGGTCGAGGGATTCGGCATCGATCCGGCCCGACACGGTCTTGCCGGCTTCGTTCACCGCTTCATATCGATAGCTGTTCATGCTGGCACCTGCCCGTTTAGATGTTCACGACGCTCATGGCCTCCTCGACCGTGGTGATCCCCTGGCGCAGCTTGTCCAGGGCGTCCTCCTTCAGGGTGCGCAGATGTCCGGCCGCGCGCGCCGCCTGGGTGATTTCCAGGGTGGTGGACTTGCGCGCAATCAATTCGCGGATCATGTCGTCGATCATCAGTACCTCGAAAATGCCCGTGCGTCCCTGGTAGCCGGTCTGCTGGCACCGGGGACAGCCCCGGGCCTGCATGAACGCCAGCGGCTCCTTGTCCGGGACGCCCCAGAAGGCCCGCGCCTGGCGGTTGGGCTCCACGCGCTCCGCGCAGTGCGGGCACACTTTCCGCACCAGCCGCTGGGCGAACGATACCAGCAGCACCGAGGACACCAGGAACGGCTCGATGCCCATGTCGATAAGCCGGGTGATGGCCCCGGCCGCATCGTTCGTGTGCACCGTGCTCAGCACCCGGTGCCCCGTCAGCGCCGCCTGCGTGGCAATCCGCGCCGTCTCGGAATCGCGGATCTCGCCGACCATGATGATGTCGGGGTCCTGGCGCAGGATCGCCCGCAGGCTCGAGGCAAACGTCATGCCGGCCTTGGAGTTCAGCTGGATCTGCCGGATCTTGCCGACGCGGTATTCCACCGGATCCTCGACCGTGATGATGTGGACGTCCGGCCGGTTGAGCTCCTTGAGCATCGCGTACAGCGTCGTGGTCTTGCCGCTGCCGGTCGGCCCGGTGCTCAGGATCATCCCGTAGGGCGCCTGGATCACCGCGGCCAGCAGTTCCCGGTCGCGCTCCGACATGCCGAGGTCGAACAGGGAGTAGTTGAAAGCCCCCATGTCGAGCAGGCGCAGGACGATGTTTTCGCCGTTGGTGGTCGGAACCGTCGAGACGCGGACGTTGATTTCGCGGTTCTCGAGCCGGATCGTAAAGCGCCCGTCCTGCGGGATGCGCGAAACCGCGATGTCCGTCTGCGACAGGATCTTGATGCGCGACACGATGGAGAGGTGGAGACTCTTCGGGGGGGCCGGCACCTCGCGCAATTTGCCGTCGATGCGGAACCGCAGCTGCACATGGTCGGTCTCGGGACTGATGTGGATGTCGCTGGCGCCTTCGCGCACCGCCTGGGAGAGAATCCAATTCACCATGCGGATCACCGGCGCGCCTTCGGCCATGTTCTTCAGTGAACCGACCTCCACGTCCTCCGCCATGCTGGGCAGGGCGGCGGCGGACTTGTCGGTGCCCGCTTCCACCACGCCGCCCAGCCCGGCAAAACTGCCATAGAGGCTGTTGGTCAGCTGGTTGATTTCGCGATCCGTGCAAATGACCGGCACCACCTCGCAATGGGTGAGCTGTTCCACCGCATCCAGGGCGTCGAGGTCCGTGGGATCGCTCATGCCGAGTTCGAGCACCCCGTTCCGGCGCTTCAAGGGCACGACCTGGAGCCGCTGCGCCGTTTCCACCGGCAGCGCCGTGGCCAGCCCCATTTCGACGGGATACCGCTCCGGATCATAGCGCAGCACCTTGAGCTGGCGGCCCAGCAGTTCGACGAGCTGGTCCTCGCGGATCTTGCCCCGGCCGCAAAGATATTCCCCCAGCTTCATGCCGGAAGCCGCGCAGGCCTGGATGCTCTGTTCCAGCTCGGTGGCCTTCAGCACGCCCACCTCCACCAGCATCTCACCCAGTTTTCGCCTCGTCCTCGCCATGGTTCCGTCCTTCCGGCGCGCGCTTCGCGCCCGCCGTCCGCTTAAGGCTGGCTCGCGATGATTTTCGGTGTGATGAAAATCAGGGTTTCATCGAAATTCTTGGCCTGCCCCTTGTTCTTGAACAGGGCGCCGACCACGGGCAGATCCATCAGCCCCGGGATGCCCGAGGCCGTGCTGCTGTCGGTCTCCATCGACAGGCCGCCGATGACAACGGTGTCGCCGTTGCGCAGCAGCACCGTGGTGCTGGCGTGCTTGGTGTTCACCGGAAACTCCCCGTTGCTGGCCGGTTTCGTCTCGTCGAAGGCGTCTTTGTTGGCGTTGATTTCCACCCGCAGGTATTCCCCGTCCACCACGTGGGGAATGACCTCCAGCTTCAGCACCGCCTTCTTCCACTCGATGTCGGCCCCCACCCCGGTGCTGCTTGATTTCTGGTAGGCCCGCTCCTCCCCGCTTTCGACGATGGCGGCCTCGTTGTCGAGCGTCGTGATGGAGGGGCTGGAGAGAATCTGGATGCGGCCCTTCTGCGCCAGGGCGGTCAGCTGCATGCTCAGCAGTTCGCTGCCGCCGATCTCCTCCGTGATGAAGCCCAGGGTCATGCCCACCGGGGCGATAGCCGGCGCGCCCGGTATCGTCGTCTGCGCGAATTGGGCGGGAAAATCGGAATTGTAGCCGCCATGGGTCACGCCGCGGCCGCCCACCGTGATCAACCGGCCGTTGTCCACCCGCGCCGAAGCCGCCCCCCACTGCACGCCCAGCTGGTGCGCCGTGTCGCGCGAGGCCTCGACGATGCGCGCCTCGATGTGCACCTGCGCCTTGGCCCGGTCGAGCTGTCCCACCAGCTTCACCACCTTGTCCACGTCTTCGCGGATCGCGTGCACAATGATCGCATTGTTCTCTTCGTCGATGGAAATGCTCGTCCGCGACCCGCCGGGAACGGATTCCGACGCGGCGCTGGGCGCCGTTTCCGCCAGCAGCGACTTCACGATGGTCCCGATGTTCCGCGCCTTGGAGTACTTGACGGGAATGACCTGGATCAGCAGCGGCTCGACCCGGCGCTTCTCCGCCTTGACGTCCTCCCGCTGCTTGAGAACGGTCTCCATCTCCAGGCTCCGTTTCATGTCGTCAATCGTCATCACCCGCAGCACGTCCCCCTCCCAGGCGTAGGCCAGGCCGGCCGAGATGATCACGCTGCGGAAAGCCTGGTCCCAAGGCACATCCTTGAAGGTGAACCCGATCTTGCCGGTCACTTGCGGACTGATCAGGATGTTCAGATCGGCCGCCTTGGCCAGGGCCCGCAAAACGGTGGCCACATCCGCCTCGTCGGTCAGCTCCAGATTGCGGACAATTTCCTTGGGCAGTTCCCGTTCCGCCGGGGTCCGGGCAACCGCCGCCGGCGTTTCCAGCGGCGTCGTGACCAGGGCCGGAGGCAGGGCGGCGGGCGTTGCCGGACTGGCGGGACCGGCAGTCTCCCCGGGCGCTTGCCATTGGGTCATGGCCGGTTCCTTCCGCACCACGGCAGTCGGAGCCGCGCAACCGGCCAGCAGGACGGCGGCCAGCAGGACCGGTCTGGCCGGCAGAATGCACCAGGGGCAGCAGAATGAAGTTTTCATGGCGACTCCCTCTTTTCGTTGGACGTTTGCAAGGCAACGGTGATGCGGCGCCCGCCACTGCTCGAGACAAGCACCACTTGATCCGGCTGGATGGAATCCACCCGGAAATCGGTCTGGGCCACGGGCTCCGCTAGGCGGTATTCACGCCCGTTGAGGATGGCGAACTGCTGGACCCCGATCTGGATGAATCCCGTGTAGTGGAACCGGGCCGCCGGCTCCTCGACGGGTTGAACCCGGGCGACGCGGTCGAGGAAGGGGTTCTGCGACCAGGCGGCCACCGCCTCGTCCAGCATCGTCCGTTCCGGATCGGTGAGCCGCAAGGGCAAGGCGCGCGTCCGCTGCGCTTCCGCAAAACTCCGGATTTCCGCCCGCTGCAGGTCAATCTTCGCCGCCGCCCGGTTCTTCTGGTAATAATCCATGCCCACCGTGGCTCCGCCCCACAGGGCGGCCCCCGCCATGGCCAGGATCAGCACGCGCTCTCGAGTTGTCATCGCCAGATCCTCCTGTGCTTCGTGGATCGCATTGCCCGGCTCCTATTCCAAGGCCAGCTGGGCCAGAATGGTGAATTGCTCGTCCGGCGCGGATTCCCGCCGGATTTCCACCCGCTGAATCCGTTCCAGCACCGGCATCTGCGCCAACTCCATCAGGAACGGCTTGAATTGGCCGTAGGGCCCCGTGCCGCGCAGTTCCACGTTCAGCCGGCGCACGCCCGCCTCATCGGTCTCCACCCGGGGGCTCACCGTGCCCAGTTCCAAGCGGCAGCGGGCGGCCATGTTCATGAAGCGGTCGGGAATGGCGCTGACCTCCTTTTCCGACAACTGCTGGGAAACCGGCGGCTGCAGGCCGGGCCATTTCGCGGGACTGTCCAGGCTGGCCAGTTCTGCATACAGCGGATAGAGCACCTGCAGTTCATCCAGGCGGCGCCGGGCTTCGTCCAGGCTGCGGTTCAACTGCCGCCAGTTCCGGAGGGGGTGGTACAAGTTCATCCCCGCCAGCACCACCAGCACCAGGATGACCAGCGGAATGCAGTTGTTCACAAATCCGTGGGCCGACATGCGGGCTTTCATGGTTTTGCTCCTTTCTGGGCCAAAACCTCCGGCGGGGCGGCCGGCGCCGGAACGAGATCGTCCATCTTCATGGCCAGGCCGAACAGCAAGACCTGATCGCCGTCCTCGCGGCCGGCTTCGGAACGCTCCAGCACCACTTGCTTGAACATGCCGCTGTTTTCCAGGCGCAGCATGTAGGCGGCCAGCTTCGATTCCTGGGTGCCGGTCGGCCCCCGCACCATGCCCTCCATGTGCAACAGGATTTCAGGCGGGGCCGCGTCCGCCGCGGCGCCGGCTTTCCGGGCCCGCGCTGCCGGTTCCTTGCCGGAACCGGACGCAGCCCGGTCCAGCGTCAGCGCGGTCAACCGGACGTCCTCCGGCGTCAGGAACGCCAGGCGGTTCAACGCCGCGACCGGCAGGCTGCGGGTCGCCATGTTTTTCAACTGTTGGCTGTCGGCGACCGCCCGGTCCATCATCGCCTGGATCATCGTCCGGTCGGGGGCGGGTTGGAACTGGCGGATCTGGCCTTGATACAGTTTCAGCTCCTGGTTCAAGTGGCGGTTCAACTGGCCGACCAGCGTGCCGGCCGCAATCAACAGCGCCAACCCGGCCACCCCTAGGACCGCCCCGGCCATCCGGATCCGCGTGGCGCGCATTTCCTGCATCCGCTTCACATAGGTGTGCAGCAGATTCGGGGTGTGGGCCGCGTCCGACAGCGCGGCGCCGAGCGCCATCGCCATCAGGCCGCCCTCCTCGGGCCGCGGCGGGGACACCGCGCCTTCCAGCATGGTCCCCTGGAACAGGTTCAGGGGCTGGCTGGCAAGACCGAGTTTGGCGCCCATCTCCTTGACGAGCGTCGGCATGCCGACCAGCGAGCCCGCCACATAGAGCGTCTTGATTTCCTCCTCGTTCTTGCCGACCAGATACGCCGACATCGACCGCTCGACCTGCTGGATCAGGCGTCCCAACGCCGCGTGAACGGTCTCCCGGATGCCCCGGATATCTTCGTTTCCACCCTGTTCCGCCGGCAGCTCCTCGGCATATGCGGGCGCCGCCAGGGCTTCGCTGACCACCTGGTAGGCCTTGGCCGGCGACCAGTCCGGATGCCGGTCCCGCAGCACATCCAGCATGACATTCATCCCCGTCTTGAACACGCGGTGCGAAACCACGTGTTTGCCCTTGTAGAACAGCAGCGCGGACGAATCCTCCCCGGCAAACAGCCCCAGGACCGGACCGGCATGGCTCGGCGCGTGGTTGCGCAGCAGGTTGCGCAAGGCGAACGACGGAATGACCACCCCGTCCACATGCTGCCCCGCCCGCGCAAACACGTCCAGCAGAACATCCACGTCCGCCTGGGCGACGGTATAGGCGGTCACGTCGATCTTCTTGGATTGGCCGGCCTGGGCCAGGTCGCCTTCCACGTCATAATCGAAGATCGTTTGCGCCGCGTCGAAAGGGATCTCTTTCCGGAACGTCCAATACACCAGGTTCGCCATCTGGCGCGGCCGGGCTTTGGGCAGCGACAGGAACCGCACCTGGAGGCTGGGCGTCGGGCCCACCACCCACAGGGCCGACCGCCGGAATGGTGAATGGAAGCCTTCCAGGCTGCTCTTCAGGAAGGCCGGAAACTCCTTCGATGTCAGCTGCATTCCCGCGGGATAGGCCATGTTGGCCCAGTTGGCCACATGGCCGCGGCTGACTTCAACCACGCGCAGGGAATCGATGGCCAGATGCACCCCGATCACGCAGCGTCCGCCCGCCTGCTGGTTCTCCGCCATGGAATCGTTCGTGCTCATCACGACCTCCTGATCATCCGATCGCTGTCGAGTGAATGTTCATTGCGCCATTGCGTCCAAGGCCAGTTGGTTTGCTTGCTCTTCGCATTGCGCCGCCTTCTCTGCGTCGCCCGCCGCCTGGTAATACCGGGTCAGGGTCCGCAGAACCACCCGCCGCCGGCCGCTCGTATCCGGGCCGCCGTTGTTTTCCAGCAGGGCTTCCGCCCGCTCCAAAACCGGTCCGGCCTCCTCTGGCCGGTTTTGTTCCAGCAGCAGCAGCCCCAGGTTGTGCAGCGGCACAACCAAGTCGCTGGAATTCGCATCCCGCTCGTAGATTTGGATCGCCTGCCGATACAGCTCTTCGGCCTCCTGCGGGCGCTGCTGGTCGCGCCGGACACCGGCCCAGCCGTTCAGGGCGGCCGCATACCGGGCGTGATTTTTCCCCAGGGCGGCGGAAAACTGATGGGCGGCCTGTTCGTAGAACGAGGCGGCCGTGTCCAAATCCCGCCGGTTCCAGGCCACTTCCGCCAGATGCTGGAGAACCGTGCCGGTGGCCGGATCGGCCCCTTCGCGGGTCTGCTGCAGGATGATCAAGGCCCGGCGGAACATCTCCGCCGCCTGGTCCCAGCGGCCCTCGGCCATCAGGATCAGGCCCACGTCGTTCAAGGAAACCACCAGCGCCGGATTGTCGCCTTCTCCCAGCTGTTCCCGCAGCGCCTTGCCCTCCCGGACCAGCCCCTCCTCCTTCATCTGCTCGTTCAGGCGGCGCAGGTCGGCAGCCTGGCGCTGCTGCTGTTCATCCGCCTCCCGGGCGGTTTCCTGGAGTTGCTCCCGGGCGGCGGCCAGGTCCGCCGTTTGTTTCTCGATCTGCTTGCGCAGGCCGGCCAGGTCTTCCGCCGCCTGGGCCTGTTGCGCGGCCAGCGTTTCGGCCTGAACCTGCTTCTGGGCATTCAACGCATCGATTTCTTTGCGCAACTGGCGGACCTGTCCATCCGCCCCGGCCAGCTCCTTTTCCCGGCCGGCCAGCGTTTCGCGCAACGCGGCCAAATCCTTTTGCAGGCCGGCCTTGTCCGCCGCCGCTTTCGCCAATTCCGCTTTCTGCTGTTCCAGAGTCTCCGCCCGCGCCTGCGCCGCGGCCAGCTTCTTCTCCGTGGCCTGCACCTGCGCCGCCAGCTGCGCCTGGTCCTGCGTCAGCGTTTTCACGCGCGCTTCCGCGTCCGCTTGCCTGGCGGCGGCCGCCTGCCCGGCTTTCGCCTGGCCAGCCGATTCCGTCTTCAAGCTGCGTATCTGTTCTTCCGCTGCGGCCCGCTCCTTTTCCCGGCCGGCCAGCGTCTCGCGCAACGCGGCCAATTCCTTTTGCAGGTTGGCCTTGTCCGCCGCCGCTTTCGCCAGTTCCGTTTTCTGCTGTTCCAAGGCCTCCGCCCGCGCCTGCGCCGCGGCCAGCTTCTTCTCCGTGGCCTGCACCTGCGCCGCCAGCTGCGCCTGGTCTTGCGTCAGCGTCTTCACGCGCGCTTCCGCGGCGGTTTGCTGCTGCCGGATCTGTTCGGACAATCCGGCCGCCTCAGCGGACTTTTTCACAAGCTCCGCCAGCTGCTGCTGCAGCCGCTTCTGTTCCGCCTGCAAGGCTTCGATCTGGCGGCCGCGCTCCTCCCAGGCGGCGGTTTTCTGCGCCAGTTGTTCCCCCACTTCCCGGTTGCGCCCCGCATGCTTTTCGGATTCCGCCAGCTTCTTTTTCAAATTCTCGATTTCTTGGAGGCTGTCCTTCTGCTGCTTCCAAAGCGAAACCAGTTCCTTGGAAAGCATCTCGCCGTGTTTGGTCTCCTGGGCCAGCGCTTTCTCCAGCTCGGCCGCCTTGTCCCGGCCCGCCGGTTTGTCCGCGGGCTCGGCGGGCTTGGCCGCGGGCTCGGCGGACTTGGCATCTACGGCCGGTGCCGCCGGACGGGCGACGGCCGGGGCCGGAGTGTCCCACATGACCGGTTCCGAGGCTTCGCCCGCCCGGCCCCGCCCTCCGATAAACAGCAGCACGCACGCCGCCGCGCAGATTCCACCCGGCGACAACCTCCCGGACAACTGCTTGCTATTCATTCGCCGCCTCCTCGATTCTTCCAGGATTCCGTCCCGGATTCACTTGCCCCTTCGGACAGGCTGCCGTTCTCCGGGCGGGAAATGCCCAGCATGCGCGCCAGTTCGCGTGGCCGCGGGGAACGCTCGATCGCCACATCCTGGTCGATCTTGCCTTCGGCCACGAGCCGGCGCAGGGATTCGTTCAGCGTGACCATGCCTTCCGCCTTGCCCGTCTGGATGACGGAATAGATCTGCTGGAGCTGGCGTTCGCGGATGAGGTTCCCGATCGCGTTGTTCATGTGCATCACCTCGCAGGCCAAGACGCGCCGGGACTGGTCCGCGGTCAGCAGCAGCGCCTGCGAAATGATGCCCGCCAGCACCATCGACAACTGGGTGTAGACCTGCTGCTGGTGCTCCGGCGGGAAGATGTCCACGATGCGGTTGATGGCGTGGGTCGTGTCCTGCGTGTGCAGCGTGCCGAGGATCAAGTGGCCTGTTTCCGCCAGGGTCAGCGCCAGCTGCATCGTCTCGATGTCGCGCATTTCGCCGATCATGATCACGTCGGGCGACTGGCGGAACACGCCCTGCAGCGCTTCGGGGAACGACGGCGCATCCTCGTAGATCTCCCGCTGCTCGATGACGCTTTTCCGGTGCGTATGCAGGTACTCAATCGGATCCTCGAGGCAAACGATGTGCGCCGAGCGGTGCGTGTTGATGTGCTCGATCATCGCCGCCAGGGTGGTGGATTTGCCGCTGCCGGCCGGGCCCGTGACCAGCACCAGCCCGTGGGGATAAAGCGCGAACTGCTGGACGATCGCCGGCAGGCCCAGTTCGCCGAACGACGGAATCCGGTACGGAATCAGGCGCGCCGCCAGCGCCACGGAGCCGCGCTGGTAAAACACGTTGAACCGAAACCGGTTCAGCCCGAGGAAGCCGCGCGACAGGTCCACGCTGCGCTTCTGCTCGAGAATGGCCCGTTGCGCTTCATTCAGCACGGACAGGCCCAGTCTCTGGGTTTCCTCTTCGGACAACGGCTGTTCGCCGACCGGATGCAGCACGCCCAGGATTTTCAACTGAGGAGGTGCACCCGCTGTGATGATCAGATCCGAGCCGCCGGAGGAAGACACTTTCGCAAGCAATTCTTCAATGGTCCACATATGACGCTCTCCACCTTGCGGCGTACCGCCGAGCGTCAAGTTCCGCAAACGGAACATGGTTAAATTGCAGTTAACAAACCGATTCCTGCAACAACCCGAATCGATTTCCCACAATTCCTGTTGCTTCCAGCAAATTATTGTCGGCTGTGGTGCGGGCAAATCCGCGCAAGTCCGCCCCCCATGCGGGGAATCGCGGCTCGTGGGCGCGGCGCTTCACCGTCCCGCCCTTCCCCGCCGGCTACATTATTTGAAGCCGCCCGCTCCAATTTATCAGGCGCCACCACCGCGGCCGCCGGATTTTTCCATTGTATGGAAAAATCGCCGAAACATTTTCCATTGTGTGGAAAAATGCCGCCGGGCATGAGCCGCGAGCCCCCGCACGGGGGCCCGGTTCAGGCGGTTTTTGCGAGTCGCGCCAGTCGATGCTCCCGCACCCAGGCATAGAGGACGGGCGCCATGAACAGCGTGATCACTTCAAAGGCCATGCCGCCGAAGGAGGGCAGCGACATCGGCAGCATGATGTCGGACCCCCGCCCCGTGGAGGTCAGCACCGGCAGCAGCGCCAGCACCGTCGTGGCCGTGGTCATCAGGCACGCCCGGATGCGCCGCTTGCCGGCATAGACCGTGGCTTCGCGGATCTCCGCGACCGTGGCGGGCTGGACCGCGCCGAAACGCTGGTCCAGATAGGTGCAGATGACGACAGCGTCGTCCGAGGCGATGCCGAACAGCGCCAGGAATCCCACCCAGATGGCGATGCTGAGGTTGATCGGATGCACCCGGAAGAGGTCGCGCAGATCCACGCCGAAGAACGAAGCGTTCAGGAACCAGGACTGGCCATAGAACCACAGGAACAGCAACCCGCCGGCCCAGCAGACGAAGATCGTGGAGAACACCAGCCCCGTGGTAACCACGGAGCGGAACTGGAAATAGATCAGCAGGAAGATGACGAACAAGGTCGCCGGCAGGATGATGGCCAGTGTTTTCTGCGCGTGAATCTGGTTTTCGTAGTTGCCGGCAAAACGGTAGGTCGTGCCGGCCGGCAGCTGCAGTTCGCCGGCGGCCGCTTTCGCGTTCAGGTAGCGCTGGCAGGCTTCCACCACGTCTACCTCGGCCTGGCCGGGCTTCATGTCGAACAGGACATAACCGACCAGGAAGGTGTCCTCGCTCTTGATAGCCTCGGGCCCGCGGACATAGCGGATGTCGGCCAGCTGCGTCAGCGGAATCTGCGCGCCGGCCGGCGTGGGCACGAGCACGGTGCCCAGGGTTTCGATTTGGTCGCGCCGTTCGCGCTCGTAGCGCACGCGCACGGGGAAGCGCATCCGGCCCTCCACCGTGGTGGTCAGGGGGCGGCCGCCGATGGCGACCTCGATCACGTCCTGCACATCTTCGATCTGCAGGCCGTAGCGCGCGCTGGCTTCGCGGTTGATGTCGATCTCCAGATACGGCTTGCCGACGATCCGGTCGGCGATGACGGTCGACGGCTCGACCTGCGGCACCTGTTTCAAGAAGCGTTCGATCTCCAGCCCGGCCCGCTCGACGCTGTCCAGGTCGGGGCCCTTCACCTTCACGCCCATCGGCGCGCGCATGCCGCTTTGCAGCATGACGATGCGCGCCGCGATCGGCTGGAGCTTCGGCG
>CAZMOR010000013.1:0-9857 GCA_964567795.1 uncultured Verrucomicrobiota bacterium | reverse complement strand
GAATAACAAATGAGGTCCAACAAGGTGTTGCAATTATCGGCGTTCAGCCGCGCCTCACCTGACCGCTGACAGCATGGAAAGATGAAAGACCGTTCCAACTAGCGAAAGAATGACATGACACCGATATTCCTCATGATCTGCATCCTCATCAGCGTCCTGTTGACCATTCATCTATGGGGTGCGCACCCCGGCGACACGACCGGCCGGAAACTGCTGTGGTCGTTGATTCTCGCCCTCCCGGTCGCCGGTTGGCTTTTCTATGGCGGCCTGTACAAGGTCCCGACCGTCCAGCCCCCGCAGCTGCGGGCGAAACGAACCCCCGGCCTCGGTGCCGCCGCCAATCGGTAGCCCCGCGCGTCATCGAAACCGCCCCGCTCCCGATGCGGATTTGCAGAACATGGTTTCCCCTTCTCCGGCATGCGGCCATCCTGGCCCTGCTGGCGGGCTTGGCGGTCGTCCGGGCCGCTGTGGCCCAGCCCGACGTCCCGCGGGAACCCGACCCCGGCGCCACCCCGGCGGTCAATTCGATTGAAACCATCATCCAGGACATGACCCTGCCGCATGAGGACCGTCCGCACGGCCTGCCGGATTCCTGCAACTGGGCCCGCCACCCCAGGCTCGGCATGGGGGCCGATCCGAAATCGTTCAAGGCCCTGACCGCCTGGGGCCAGGTATATGAAGATGCCGCCGGCAATCCCGCCGCCAATACCCGCGTTCACATCCGGAACCTGCGCGCTTTCATCCTGGGCAAGCGGGATGGCCGGTGGCACCGGGTCCAGGATACCGGCCAAATCGCGGGCGCGGCCTTCCGCGAGGATTTCGCCCGCAACGACAACGTGCCCGCAGCGATCCGGGTGGAAAACGGCGGCGGCATTTCCGTCCAGGCGGGCGGCGGCCGCAATTTCCATTTCTGGCCGGCCACCAGCCGGGCCGCCATCGATCCGCAGGACATCGCCGGGGTGTTCGTCACGGTCCAGGCGCGGCTGGTGCTGGATGATCCCGCCCGCCCCGACGACCGCGGGCAGGCGCGCTACCTGCTCGATGTCGGCGGCGATTACTGGCGGAGCCGGAACTCGTTTTGGTTTTTCTGGAAGACCAACCGGGATATCGCCATCGGCCGCTTCAAATACGTGCGGCCAACCTGGCAGGCCTTCAACATGACCACGCTGTCGGCGGACGAACTCCGGCGCAACCCGCCGCCCCTGGAATAAACGCCGCGAAAGTGCCCTTTTTGAGCCTTTTGGGCTCTTTTCGGACTTGAGCCCCCCCCTTCAGGCATGAGCCGCGAGCCCCCGCATCCACCCCTCGCCCCCCTCCCTCGGCAAACCCATCCCGCCCCCGTTCCCGCTCCCCCTCTCCCGCTCCCTTTCCTTTTCCCGCGGGCTTTGCGACCGGTACCTTGTGAGACAAGGTACCGGTCTGCGGGTGTGCCGCTGTTGAAAATGGTGGGTGCGGGATCCAGCGGGCGATTCGGGTTGGATTTGTTGCCGGGCATGAGCCGCGAGCAAGCGCATGGGGGCTGCCGTTCTGCCCCGAACCCCGGCTTGCTTCCCCCATTTCACCGGCGTAACCTGTCGCTATGAACGGGGCGCGGTATTTTTCGGCGCGCGATTGGGCGGCGGCGGGCCTCGCCGGCGGGATCGCCTTCGCCGTGTATTTTTATACGCTGGCGCCCACGGTCACGCTGGAAGCTTCCGGGCAGCTCGTCGTGGCGGCCGACCACCTGGGCGTGGGCCGCGTGCCGGGCTATCCCGTCTGGACCCTGCTAGCGAAGGGCTTCATCTGCCTCTTTCCGCTGGCGCAGTACCATGGGCATCCCAATCCGGCGTGGGCGGTCAATCTCCTGTCGGCCGTGTTCGGCGCACTGGCCTGCGGACTGCTCGCGCTGCTCGCCAGTCGCATCGCGCGCGAAGCCACCATCAGCGTCACCTCCATGGTCGCCGGCACGCTGGCCGGACTGCTGTTCGCGTTCTCGCCGGTGATGTGGTCGCAGGCGGTCATCGCCGAAACCCACACGCTGACCAATTTCTATTTTCTGCTGCTGCTGGCCCTGTCCCTGCGCTGGATGGGCACCGGGGATGAACGCGCGCCATACCTGCTGGCCTTCCTGGCCGGCCTGGGACTGGCCGTCTCGGAAATGCTGATCGTCTTCCTGCCGGTGCTGCTGCTGGCGGCGGCGTTTGTCTCTATCCGGGATTTCATCCGGTTCACGGCGGCCGGGCTGCTGTTTGGCGGATTCATTTTTGCGGAGTTCACGTGGGGCCGGCCGGCGGTCTCGCACGCGGCGGCGATTGCCGCGATCACGTTGACGGGGATCGCGCTTCTGGCCCTCTTGCGCCGCACCCGGCCGGTCGCGTTTTTGCTACTGCTGCTGCTCTCCGGCCTGCTGCCCTATGTCTATCTGCCGCTGGCCGCGGCGCACAACCCACCCATGAACTGGGGCCAGGCGTGCACGTGGGAAGGTTTCTGGCACGTGCTCAACCGCGGCCAGTACGAAGCCCTGCGCCCGCTGCACCCGTTGGCTGAGCCCGGGATCTTCGTCCGCGACCTGGCGTGGTACGGCCGCCTGGCCGCGCAGCAGTTCACCGCGCCGCTGGCGGCGCTGGCCATTGTGCCCGTTCTGGCCCTGCGGCGGCTGAACCACCACGCTCTCGGGTCCATGCTCCTGATCCTCGCCGCGTTCCTCCTCTTTTCCGCGGGGATCGTGATCGGTGCCAATCCGCAACCGGACATCCAGAATACGTGGGTGGGCCGCGTGTTGTTCCTGCCGTCGTTCGCCCTGCTCGCGCTGCTGGCCGGCATCGGCCTGGCCCTGCTGGCGGATTTCCTCGTCCGGCGCGTGTTCCGCCCGCTTGCTTCCGCTCCGCCGTCGGCGTAGCCTGTCGTTCAAACCTGAAGGAGACCAGCCATGGGCTTGTCCAATGCATTCCAGACCTTTCTCACCGAAGCGCCGGAACAGGCCAAGGCATGGATGGGCGCCGTTCACGGCCTGGACCAGGCCGGCGCGCTCGATGCAAAGACCGAAGAGCTGGCCTACCTGGCTGTCCTGGCGGCGATGCGCCTGACCTCGGGCATTCCCTTCCATGTCGCCGCGGCCAAGCAGCACGGCGCCACCCGCCAGGAAATCCTGAGCGCCGTGCTGGTCGGCCTGCCCGCCGCCGGCATGGGCGTCATCCAGTCGCTGCCGGTCGCGCTGGAGGCGTTTGACGGCAAGCCCCCGGCACCCGGTGCCTGATGGTGCCCATCACCAATCCGAAACTCGCCGGACTTGAACCGCGCTGGGCGGAATTCCGGGGCGTCTCGCTGGTGTTTGAAAATCCCGCGGATGATGCGTTTTTGCGCGCCTTGCGCGCGGGCGTGGCCGCCTTGAGCCGCGATTCCCTGGTCACCGAACACTACCTGCGCCTCCTGCCGCCGGCGTCCTATCACGTCACGGCTTGGGACGGCGTCAACGACGGCAAACTGGCGGAGGTGGTGCCGGAATTCCGCGCCGCATGGGAGCAATTCCTGCGTTCCCTCCCGGCGCGTTCGTTCCCGCCGGACCTGTTCCGGGACGTGCAGGACTCGGCGCTGCTCCGCACGCCGGACTGGGACCTCCGCCTGCGCTGCGCGCAGGTCGCCAACTGGAGCGATGTGTCGCTGGTGGCGCCGCTGGAACCCGCCGACGAGGCCTCCCGCGACCGCCTGCGCCGCCTGCAGGCGGCCCGCCAGGAATTGTCCGAGTCCTTCGGCCGGAAATTCGGCGTGCGGCCCCACCCCGATTATGTCCCGCACGTCACTCTGGGCTATTTCGCCAACGCCGGGCTGGCCGCCACGTCCGCGCCGGCCGTGGCGCGCTGGAACGAGGCCTTGCTGGCGCAAACCCGCGGCCACGTGCTGACGCTGCGGCGCGTGCAGATTTCCGCCTTCACGGACATGACCAGTTTCGGCGCGGACAAGCCTTGAAGCCTGGCGCGTATTGGGAAAGGCCCGATCCGCACGTGTGAACGACACCGGCTCGAACAAAACAGCCACCGCGCCCAGCGGGCGCAGCTACAGCCGATCGCCCATTTGTAGCTGCGCCCGCTGGGCGCGGCCATGACCAATCATAAAATGCCTTATCGGCGCACCCGGACCCGGTAGTAGCCGTTGGAATTCGGCACGTAGCGATTGGTCGCCAGGCCCGTGACCAGCGGCTGGAATGGCAGCAGCAGATTGGTGGTGAAATACACGTCATACGCCCGGCCCGCGGCGAAAGTCCATTGCATGACAAACGGGCTGCCCAGGGCCGGCGCGGCCACCGCAAACATGGAATTTCCGTCGGCCGGCGAGGTGCCTGCGAGTTCTTCCGCCGCGTTGTCCTGGCCGTCGCCGTCGGAATCCGCATCAGAGCCCGGTCCGGCGGGCGAGCCGAACCAAGCCTGCCGCCAGCCGTTGGAAATGCCGTCGCCCAGCAGGTCGGCATGCAGGAAATTCACGCGCAGCGGCCACAGGCTTTCGGTCCGGAAACCATGCTGCCCGTACTCGTCGGTGTCCCCCCAGCCCCTTTCGCCCACGCAGGTCCGAGATAGATAGCGGTCGCTGCCGTTGGTGCCGTCCGAGGCGATCACGCCGCACAGGAACAGGTTGCTGGCCGACTGCGGTCCCGCCGCGCCCAGCACGTTCCACGGAATCGCCGCTTCCCAGCGCGACATCCGCCGATGGGCGTCGTCGCCGCCGGTCGCGCAAGCCACGGTGCCGGTGCCGTCGAACTGCGACAGCCGCGCGCCGGGCACGGGCACGAAATCGGTGCTGTTGGTGCCGATGTAGTAGATGCCCTGCCCGAAATCGGTGCCGCCGTAGGTGAAATTCGTGTAATCGGGCCCGTCGCCATAGCCATCGCCCAGCACGAGGGCGAGGTCCATCGGTTCGGTGAAGCGCACGTTGTGGAGATAATCCAGCGCGGCGGGCGGGCCGCTTTTGTGCCACAGGTTCCAGGCGTTGTCGGACAGCGTGTCCAGCCCCACGAACAGGATCAGGACATTGTTGCTGCCGCCCAGATCCACGTTGGTCCCGCCCAGGTACAGGTTCGTGGCGTCGGCATTGACCCGCACGCAACCCCAGTCGCCAAAGCCCGGCAGCGCGTCCTGCGCAACCAGCGCGGGACCCGTTACGGCGAGATCGAAATTATCGCCGATGTTGTTGGGTTCGGTGCCGGCCGGATTGTCCGTGACCACCGGTGAACCCGCCGCCGCCACCGGCGCCGGCGGCCAGGCGGTGTTCGTCGCGCCGGCAACCGCAAAAACAAAACCGCGCCGGTCTTCATCGTCGCTGGCGCTGTCCGATATGAATTTCAGGGAGAGGTTCCGGGCCCATGCAGGCACCGGCACCGTGCACTCCCAGCGCGAGCCGGAGACATGGGTCATGGCCACGCCATCCGTCGTCGGAAAATGGCCGTCGTTGAAGGAAACCCAGGCCTGGACCTGCGTGGCACCGGCCAGCGGACCCATGTCCGCCTCGTAGCGAATCGTGACGTTGGACCCGGCCACCGGCGGCGCCGGCGACACGCTGGTGCGGCCCAGCAGGGCCTGCCAGTTGTTCGTGTAGTTGTTGTGCCAGGTCGTGCCGGCGGCATCGTGGAAGACAAAGGCGAGGCGGCTCATGGCGGTCGCCGGCACGGTGAAGGACTTTTCCCAGGCGCCCTGCGCCGCGTTCCAGGTCATCGGCGTGTCGAGCCAGGCGTTGGTGAAGACATCCTGCCCGAGATAGAGATAGACCGGACTGGCGGCGGCCAGGGGCCCGCCGGCCGGCCGGTAGCGCACGGTGGTCGTCTGGCCGCGCAGCGGAAACGCCGGCTCCACCCGCACCTGCCGGCGGTTGGTGACGGTCTCGCTGTCGAACACAAGGCCGTCGCTGCGCACGGCGCGGATCTGCATCACGCTGCCCGTGACATTGCACGACACGTGGTGGAAGCACGTGGTCGTGAAGGACAGCATGGGCTCGCCATAGGCGGCATCGTACGGCCAGGCGCCGCCGCCGCCTGAAACCAGGTAGCGCACGCCGCGGATCGGCACCGTGCGCTGGTAGTTGTGGCTATGCCCGCTGAACACCCAGTCCACCTCGTATTTCACGAACAACGGCGACCAGTTCGTCCGGGCCTCGACCCAGCCCTCCCGCTCGCCCTGGGAATACGGCGGCCGGTGGAAAACGGGAATCGTCCAGACGATGTTCGTGTCGTTGGCCGCCGCCTGCAGTTCCCGCGCCAGCCAGTTGGTCTGCGTTTCCGTGCCGTTTTCAGTGTTCAGGCAAATGAAGCGGATGCTGCCGACGGTGTAGGCGTAGTAGCCGTTGCCAAGCGCCGGCTCCGGCAGCGCAAACAGCCGGTGAAACAGGCCGCTGGCCTGGTCCGGCATGTTGGTCGGTCCGGGATCGTCGTGGTTGCCGAAGATCGGCATGAACACGGTCCGGGCCAGTTCGTTCGAGCAGATCTGGAAAAAGTTCGTCCAGGTGGCAAACCCGGCGCCGCCGTAGCGTTCATCGGACAAATCCCCCAGCTGCACCACCCAATCCGGATCCTCCAGCTGGATGCGGCTCGCCACGGACTGGCCCCAAGCCACGTCCAGGCCGCCGTTCAAGTCCCCGTGCAGCACGAAATGCAGCGGCTCCCCGCGCGCCCGCGCCGTCATGAACGAACCTGGCTGTCGGAAGCCGTCGGTTGACGAGGCCTCGTAGTAGTAGCGCGTGCCCGGCTGGAGTTCCCGCAGCGGAATCACGTGGTGGCGCAGGCCGCCGCCGTCATGCTGGACCGCGGTGAAATTCGTCGTGAGCCCGTAGGACACCGTGCCGCGCGCATCCTCGGCCGTATCCCAGGTGAGCGTCGCGGTGGTCGCAGGATCCTCGGTCCAACTGGCGCGTACGGGGGTGCGGTAGGGCTGCGCAACGGCCACCGCCGCCCACGCCATCAGTCCGAACGCCATCTTGCCGACCGGCACCCGCATGGATTCCTTCCTTGAAGAGCGAATCCTAGCGGAACCGGCGTTTTCAAAGCAAATCGAAACGTTTCGATTGTTTCCTTTTCACCGGTCCCGTGCTATTTTCCCTGCCATGAATCGATGGCTCACACTCGCCGGCGTTTGCGCCGCCCTGCTCTTCACCCAGGAGTTCACCATGGCCCAGGATCCCGTGGATGTTTTGAAAACCTCGAATGCCGGCATCCGCCGCCTGGTGCTCGACAACGGCCTGATCGTCCTGCTCAAGCAGGACCGCAGCGCGCCGATGGTCGCCATCCAGTACTGGGTCGGCGCCGGCTCCATCCACGAAGGCGCCCAGCTCGGCGGCGGCCTCTCCCATTATCTCGAACACATGATTTTCAAGGGCACCCCCACCCGCGGCCCCGGCCAGGTCTCCAAGGAAATCGCCGACGCCGGCGGCGAAATCAACGCCTACACCTCCACCGACCGCACCGTTTTCCACGCCACCCTGCCTGCCGCGCGCTGGCTGACCGGCCTCGACGTGCTCACAGATGCCGTCTTCCATCCGTCCTTCCCCGAGGACGAGTGGGCCCGCGAGCGCGAAGTCATCCTGCGCGAATACGACATGGGCGAGGACGATCCCGGCCGCGTCATGGGCCGCCTGACCTCCGAAACCGCCTACCGCGTCCATCCCTACCGCATCCCCGTCATCGGCTGGCGCGACATCCTCGTCACCATGGACCGCGACGACCTCGTGGCCTACCACCGGCGGAATTACTCGCCCGACAACATGATCCTCGCCGTCGCCGGCGACATCCCCCTCGATGACATGGAAGCCGCCATCCGCGCGCGCCTTGAAAAATTGCCGCGCACGGCCCGCGAGCCGGCGCTGATTCCCGCTGAACCGCCCCAGCTGGCCGAGCGCACCGGCCGCAAGACCGGCCCCTACGAAGTCACGCGCATCGGCTGGGTCTTTCACACCACCGATCTGGCCGATCCCGATACGCCGGCGCTGGATGTCCTGGCCTCCGTCGTCGGCTCCGGCCGCGCCTCCCCGCTCGTCAAGCGCCTGCGCGAGGAACGCCAGATCGTCCTAGAAGTGGATGCGTGGAGCTACACGCCCAAGGATCCCGGCCTCTTCGGCCTCAGCGCCGAATGCGAACCGGACAAGGAGGCCGAAGTCATCGCCGCCCTCCGCGCCGAGGTCGCGCGCTGGCAGACCGCGCCCTTCGACCCCGCCCGCCTCGAACAGGCGCGCCGCGAAGTGATCGTCAACGCGATCCAGGAACTGACCGTGATGGACGGCCAGGCCGGGGCCATGGCCTCCGGCGAATTCTACGCGGGCGACCCGCGCCATACCGAAACCTATCTTGAGCAGGTTCAGCAGGTCACCCCCGACGACCTCGCCCGCGTCGCCCGCAAGTATCTGCGAACGGAAAACGGCTCGTGGGCCGTCCTCGCGCCCGCCGGTGACGCGACGGCCGCGCCGGAGGCGGGCGCCGCCACGAACGTGGACATCCAGGTGAAAACCTTTTCCAACGGCCTGCGCCTCATCGTGCGCCAGGATCCGCGCCTGCCCATGGCCTATGTCACCGCCGTCCTCGGCGGCGGGCAGCTGGCGGAACAAAACGGCCAGGCCGGCATTTCCCAGCTGGCGGCGGACCTGCTCACCCGCGGCACCTCGCGCCATACCGCTGCCGAACTGGCGGAAATCCTCGAATCCCGCGCCGTTTCGCTGTCCAGCTTCTCCGGCCGCAACAGCTATGGGCTCACCGCCGGGGGCCTGTCCGAGGACCTCCCCCTGATCCTGGAGACCGTCGCCGAGTGCCTCCTGGATTCGCAGTTCCCGGCCGATGAACTCGAAAAACAGCGCGCCCTCCAGCTCGCGAACATCCGCCGCGCGCTCGAGCTGCCCATGACCCATGCCCAGCAGATGGTGCGCGACGCCTTCTTCCCGGGCCATCCCTACCGCTGCTCCGCGCTGGGCGAACCCGACACCGTCGCGGCGCTCGCGCGCGACAATCTGCGGGCCCATCACCACAAGCTGCTCGCCGCTTCCAACCTTGTGATCGCCGTGTTCGGCAACGTTCGGATGGAAGCCGTCGCCGCCGCGGTCGAAAAATCCTTTGCCGCGCTCCCCGAAGCCGCCGTGCCCGCGTGGCCAGCCCTGCCGCCCGCACCGCCCAAGCCCGTCCGGGTCGAGAAACGCCTGCCTTTCAAGCAGGCGGTCCTGGTCCGCGCCTGGCCGGGCATTGCCGTCGGCGATCCCCGCGAAGACGCGGTGTCCGTCCTCATCGACGCTCTGAGCGGGCTGTCGTCCGATCTTTTCATCGAGGTCCGCGACAAGCGCGGACTTGCGTATTACACCGGCGCCACGCAGTTCTGCGGCCCCGTCGGCGGGCTGTTCATGATCTATGCCGGCACCACCGAAGCCGGCCGCGCCGAGGTCGAAAGCCAGATCCAGGTCCAGGTCGACCGCCTGCGCCGCGACGGCCTGCGCGCCGAGGAATTCGCGCGCGCTGTCGAACAGCTCCGGTCCGAGCAGGCCCGCGCCCTCCAGACCAACGCCGGCCTCTCCCAGCAGTGCGCGATCGATGAACTCCTCGGCCTCGGCTGGCGCCACGCCCTCGCCACGTCCGAACGCCTGCAGCACCTGGATGCCGCCGCCGTCCGCGCCGCCGCCGAATCCATCTTCTCCGCGCCGGGCGACGCCATTGCCGTCGTCCTGCCCGGCGAAACCCCGTGAACCGTCCTCTTCTTCAGCGCAAGCGGACGTGGTTCGCCCTGGGGACAGCCGCCGCCGCCGCGCTGGCCTTCCTCTTCTGGCCGGAAATCTCGCGTCTCTGCGTCCGAATCCATTGGGCCGACATCGACCGCGCCGTGCGGGCGGCGGGCCCTTGGGGGCCGGTCCTGTGCATCCTGCTGAAT
>CAZMOR010000012.1:0-8738 GCA_964567795.1 uncultured Verrucomicrobiota bacterium | reverse complement strand
GTCTGGGACTGATCAGCGATTCGGCCCGGGAGCAGTTGTATGCCGGGGCGGATTTCGTTGTTTATCCCAGCCTGTGCGAAGGCTTTGGCATGCCGATTCTGGAGGCCCTGCGGTATGCCAAGCCGGTATTGACCTCGGCCGGAACCTCCACGGAAGAAGTGGGCGGCGAGGCGGTATTGCTGTGCAACCCATGGGATGAAGCCGATCTCGCCGGAAAACTGGGGCAGATCGCCACGGACGAATCCCTTCGGGCCCAGTTGCGCGCGCATATTCCCGCGGTGTTGGCGCGGTATTCCCGGGAGATCGTTGCCCGGCAGATCCACGAAGCCATCGACTATCTGGCCGCCCTGGAAGAGGCGCGCCCATGAATGCGCCCGGAGCAATGATCCCCCTGTGCGCCGGCGAACCGGCCGGGGCGGAAATGAATGGAAAATACCGCCAGCCTTGCGGATGCCGGGCCGGGACGGCCGCGCGCCGGCGGCGGGTGCAGACGGCGGGCCGGGCCTAACGGGAGCGACGCATGCGAATCCTGCTCTGCAGCAACTTCTATTACCGGCGGGGCGGTGACTGCACCTATTTGCTCGCCTTGCAGCGGCTGCTGGAGCAGCACGGCCACGAGACGGCGGTTTTCTCCATGCGGCATCCGCAAAACCTGGCCTGTCCGCAAGAGCCGTATTTCGTGGATCATCTGGATTACACGGAGCTGAACCGGGCCCGGAATCCGGCGAACGCCGTGAAGGTTTTGCAACGCAGCATCTGGTCGAACCAGGCCCGGCGGCGGATCGCCCGGCTCATCGCCGATTGGAAGCCCGACCTGGCGCACCTGCAGAACATCCATGCCTATCTGACGCCCGCGATCATCGGCCCGCTGCGGCGCGCCGGCGTCCCGATGGTTTGGACCCTGCACGACTACAAGCTGATTTGTCCCAATGACAATTTCTACAGCAACGGGCGCATATGCGAGGAATGCAAGGGCGGGCATTATTGGCGTTGCGCCCGGAACCGGTGCAAGAAAAATTCGTTTGCCGCCAGCACGGTCGTGGCCCTGGAGGCGGCGGTCCACCGCCTGCTCGGCGTGGACAAGCCGGTGGGGCGGTTCATTGCGCCCAGCCATTTCGTGAAAGGAAAGTTCACGGAGTGCGGATACGCTCCGGACCGGATCGCGGTGCTGCCGCATTTCCTGGAAACGGTGCCGCCGCCGGCAATCGCCGGCAGCTATGGACTGTATGCGGGCACGCTGATGCCTTTCAAGGGGGTCGGGACGCTGCTCCAGGCGCTGGCGAAAGCCCCGCCGCATCCCTTCCACATCCTGGGCGGCGGCGCCATGCTGGAAGAATACCGGCGGCAGGCGCGGGAACTGGGACTCGCCCAGGTTGTCTTCCGGGGTTTCCTGAACGGGGCGGAACTGTCGGCGGCCTTGGCCGGCGCGGCCTATGCGGTCGTGCCCAGTGAATGGTGGGAGACATTTTCCTATGCCGCCCAGGAGCCGCTGGCCCGCGGCCTGCCTGTGATTGCGGCCAACCTGGGGGCCTTGCCAGAGCTGGTGGTGGACGGCCAAACTGGATTGCTGTTCCCCGCGGGGAATGCGGCGGCGCTGGCGGAACAGATCGGCCGGTTATGGGGGGATGCCGGTCTGCGCCGCCGGTTGGGCGCGCAGGCGCGGGATTTCATCTGCGCGAAATGCGATGCCAAGCGGTACTACGATGACCTGATCGGCGTTTATATGGGTGTCGGAACAAAAGGCGGTCCGGGATGAATTTGGCCAACCGGTTATCCGCTTTCAACCGCGGGCGGAAATGGAACCGTTTTCTGGAATGGATGCGTCCGGATACGGGCACGAAGGTTCTTGATGTCGGCTTCAATGAGCGGGAATACTCGCCGGTGGATAATTATCTTGAACGGCATTATCCATGGCCCGAGAACCTGACCGCCCTGGGGTTGGAAGAGGCGGTGGAGTTCCGGCAGCGCTATCCCCAGGTTCGCGCCGTTCGTTACGACGGGCGTATCTTTCCGTTCGAGGATCAGAAGTTCGACGTGGTTTGGTCGAACGCCGTCATCGAACATGTGGGCGGCTTTGAGCGACAGGTATTGTTTGTAAAGGAAATGAAACGAGTCGGGCGCCGAGTCATGTTTACCACGCCCAACCGGTGGTTTCCGGTCGAGTTGCATACGCGGTTGCTGCTGGTTCATTGGCTGCCCAAGAAGCTGGCGGACCGGATCTATCGTCGGTTGAACCGGAGTTTTGCCGCCGGCAACTACATGCACTTACTATCGCGTGCTGCGCTGCGGCGCATACTTCAAGCTGCAGGTGTGACCCGTTACAGGATCTTCACCAACAAGCTGGCCGGCTGGACCATGGATTTTGTCGTATATTTTGAAGCCGGCTGAACGCCGTTCATACCGGCGGGGGCGCGTTGCGCAGGTCGAGCAGCACCTGGTTGATCAGCGTGCTGGACGTGCCTTTGGTGTAGGGAAAGTAGATGATCCGGACCCCCACTTTCCTGAATTGGGCTTCAAACTGCTTCCATTTGGGGGTGTTGAACCAATCGTCGCCGACAAACATCAAGTCGAAGTGAAAGCGGTTCCAGGCCTCCATTTTATCCATGGAATCCTGCGGAACGGCGGCGTCGACATAGCGGAGGCTGCGGACGATTTCCAGGCGCTCCGCGAACGGAATCACGGCCCGCTTGTTCTTGTAGGCCACGAGTTCGTCGGTGGTGACGCCGACAATGAGCTTGTCACAGAGGCTCTTGGCGTTCTTGAGCATGTTGACGTGTCCGACGTGGAACAGGTCGAAGACTCCGGTGGTGTAGCCGATCGTCAGTTTTTTCTTGGGCTTGGTGGTTTTCATTGGGGGAGGTAGGAGGGACCTGGTTTCAAACCCCGCAAGCTGATGTTCTCCCAGCGGTACGGGGGGCGATAGCCCAGCAAGGGCGTTTCGCGTTCGCGGATGTCGGCGAGCGGAAAATCGGCGGAAAGGATCCGGACCCGGCGGGGCGTCTGGGCTTCGAGGTGGCGGAGATACTGGATTTCGGAATCGTTGAAATCCATCAGGCGGACCGCGGCCAGGTCCGTGGCCAGCAGATCCTCGCCGGTGATGATGACCCCCGGGGAAACCGGGCAGGGGAAATGGGGGCCGTCGGTGTCGCCGCCCCGGATGCCGTCGATGACCGAGAGGAACCGCATGGGCCGGGCGCGGGCACCGGCGAGATCCCGGACGAAGAGATTGTAGACATCGCAGGTCATGCGCCAGGTGGTGTCGTTGAGCGCGGCCGAGCCGCGCAGCATCCGTTTGCGCTGGGCGTCCGTCTGGAAGCCGCGCAGCAGGGCCCGGCCCGCGGCGGTTTTCCGGAGCAGTTCCCGTCCGGCCAGCTGGAGGCGCTCCGGAAGGTGGTCCGTCAGGAAATGCTGGAAGGCCAGTTTGAACAGGTCGCGTTTGCCGGCCGGTTCGGGGTACTCATCGCCACCCTGGGAGGGAAAGCCGATGCGCCAATGCACCAGGCCGTTTTTATTGGCGATGGTGCCGATCAGACCCTTGATGTTTAACGTGGCGCCCACCTTCGCATGGGCTTTGAGCTTGGGAATGGAAATGAAGACATCCGCGTCGAACATGCTTTTGGAAAACACATAGGCATGCCGTCCTTGGCGGTGGAACTGGCGTGTTTCCCGCCGGTCATTATAGGTGCCGCGGAAGCGCGCATCCGGCAGGTCCTGGAAAAGGGACGCCGCGCCCAGGTCCACTTCCCGGCTGCCGGCCGGATCGCCGGGCAGGGGAATGCGGCCCGCTTTGTAGCCATAGAGATCGAGATTTTCGACGGTCCAAAGGCGGCAGTCCAGGAAGGGGATGTCCAATCCGCGCTGCGCGCGGTAATACGCCGCCAGATCGTCCAGGCGGCACAACTTGCGCAGGGCCGCGAAATCCGTGTCCACATGGGGGTTGTCGCCCACCAGGATGCGGCCGGTCCCGCGCAGGGCCAGGATCACATAATCCAGGACGGCCCGGATGACGGCCGGATGGGTGATGACGCTCCAGGGATCATCCCCGAAACGGTGTTTGTGGTCGACCCAGTTGGGCTTCAGGAAGACGGTGTTGCCGGGCTGGATGAGCTGTCCGAGGGGATTCCACTGCGGGGTGCCGAAATGTTCGGCATCGAAACCCAGCAGCCGGAAATTTTCGCGCACGGCTTCGTAGATGCCATTCCGGGCGGGGGCCAGATCCCGGCCGGGATATTCCGGATAGGCGGTCGACGGCGCAAAGGGGAACTCCGGATATTCGGTTCCGCCCCGGGTGGCCGCAACCAGCTGGACCTGCGGCTCAGCCATGGATGTCGCCCGCATCCAGAAGGTGAAGGAACTGTTCCAGGATATACAGCAGCCAGCGCTGGTCGCCGGTATATGCGCGCCAGTCGGCGCCGGGCTTGAATTCCGGCCGGCCGGGCCCGGTCCAATCCGCGAGCCAGACGTCCATGGGCCGGGCGAAAGGGATTTTCGCCGGCGGCTCCAGGCCGTTGAAGAGCCGGCGGAAGAGGGCCTTGAGCAGATACTTGCTTTCGCCGGACCGGATGCGGGCCAGATCCAGGGGGCGGGTATAGCGCAAACGTTCAAACGGCTCCAGCAGGGCCAGGCCGGCGCTATGGATGGCGCACTCGAAGGATTGAATGATGCCGATCCCGTGCACGATCTTCAGGAAGCGCTGGGTGTCGATGAGGCCGGCCGGTGTCAGGTACTTGCGGTAGACATCATGCAGATCCACGGGATTGCACAGGGCTTGCAGGGGGTCCACGAAGGTGTAGCGCCGGTAGAATTCTTCGAGCGTCCAGTCGCGCGAAAGCAACTTGTCCATGCCCCCGAAGGTGCTGTCGGCGCCGTTGCCGACAATCAGGGTGTCGATGCCGTCGGCCCGGGCGGCCAGCGCCGCCTTGTGCAGGGCGACCTCGATGGCATGCAGCGGAGCCTTCTTGGTGCGCATCAATGCGGGCGCGAACGCCGCGTAATCGGACCAGTCCACCGCGACCACCGTATGCCGGAGGCCCCGAGCTTCGGCATACACCCGGGCCTGCAGGCTTTCGTCGAGGAAACCGGCGGCATTGAACTTGATGGTATAGGCCCGGGTGCCGCGCGGCAGCAGCGCCGCCAAGATGGCGGAATCGATGCCGCCGCTGAGGAGAATCCCCGTCGTGGGGGAGAGGTGGTCTGCCAGGATCTGCCGCAGTTCGGATTCGATCTGCTCCATGGTTTCAACCGGGATCTGGCCTTGCGCGGCGACGGCCGGATAATCCGGTTTGAGGCCGGGGCGCCATTCAGCGGCGGGATCCACCAGATAGCGGAAGGCCAGGAAGGAACTGAGGCAGTACGGATTGATCAGGCTGGCCATGGGCGGGCTTCCGGATGGGGGCACGGAGTGGTTGCGAGGATGCCGGCGGCGTGCGTTTCCCGGCGGTCCTCGGGCGGCAGTTGCATGTAATCGCCATACATCAGGCGCAGATAGCGGTCGGGGTTGCGCGGGGCCAGAAAAGTCTCGCCCTCGAAGGCAAGGCGTTGCAGGGGGAAGAGGTCGTCATCCTCAAGCCAGAGCCGCGGAAACACCTTGGCCTTGAACAGCTGGAACCACAGGAACGGCGCCTGGTCCGGCCGGGTGGTGCAATGGCGGAGGAACGCCTGCTGGATGCGGGCGGAGCCCACCAGGCGGCGGAACGCAAGCACCGGGGATTTCCGGAGGTTTTTCAGAAAATGGCCCGGGGCGTAAATCGCGACGGGGTTCAACAGCCGCCCGGCCAGGCTGGCGGCGGCAACCCGGGTTTTGCGGACGCGGTCCACGGGGAAAATATCCAGGTCGATGCCCTGGTGATAACGGATGGTCCGGGCCAGCGGCAGGCGTTCCTTGAACCAGCTGCGGCGGTCGCGGAGTTTGGCGATATGCACATGGGGATAGGCGGGGTCGGATTCCGCCGTTGCCAGAAACGTGTCGTCCGGAAGCAACGGGGCGGCGGCGCGGCAAAACGCCTCGTAATCCTCCCGCGGCATGGCCACGTCGACATCATCATCCCAGGGGATGAAGCCGTGATGGCGCACGGCGCCCAGCAGCGTACCGCCATCCAGCCAGTAACGCCAGCCGTGGGCGGTGCAGATCACGTCGAGAATCTTCAACAGGCGCAACTGGACAAGCTGGCACTGCCGCAGGGGGCTGGGGCCGAGAAGCCGGTTGTCAGGCGGAAAATTCATCACGCGGATTGTTCTCCGGACCCCCGTCCGGGGGCAAGCAGAAACTGCACCGGCGGGCGCCTCCGCTCATGCGCGTTTTTCGAGCAGCAGCAGCGTGCGGGGGGAATTGGCGACCGGCGCGCGGCGCACCAGCGTGAATTTTTCGCTGAACACCTCCAGGCAGTGGTCGAGCGTGATGTGCGCGAACAGATTCACCCGGAATTCGATCAGTTTGCGGAACATGACATCGTCGGTCGGCACGAATTCCAGGACCAGATGCTTCCGGGTTAGGGATGCCAACAGGTCGCGGATGGCGGCCATGGGGAGATTGGCGCCAACGAGCAGGTGATGAATCACCGCCAGCGCCAGGACGCAATCGGGCCGGGCCCGTTCCAGGAAGGGCGGCCGCTCGGCGTTCATGAAACCGATCCCGGGGCTGGGGTTGGCGATGTCCACGACCATGGGCGTGATGTCCGCCGGTTCCCGGCGCAGCCGGCGGTACATCTGCTCAACCGCGCCGATGTCGAAATCCGTCGCCAGGACGGAGGCCCCGCCTTCCGCGGCGATGCGGGAGTAGTCGCCGGTATTGCAGCCGATGTCGAGCACCGTGGCCGCTCCGGCCGTCTGGAGAAATTCGCGGACGAAGGATTTCTTGGACGCTTCGGCCACGCTGTCATAGGAACAAATCTGGGTGTAATCGCCCCAGACGGTTTCCGGGCTGATGGATTCGACCAGGGCGGCGATCTTCCGGTCGAGGCGCCGGAGCGTCATTGCCTGCACGGTGGAATTCATGGCGGTCGCGCCGGCCGCGGCGGGCCTGGGCGCCGAGACCTTGCCCGCCTTGACCTTCCGCTCGAAGGCGAAGGGCAGGCCGATGTCGAGGATCAGGTCCGGCCGCCAGCGTTTCAGGAACGGAAACGCCTGGCCGACCTGCAGGGTGGAGCGGCCGTCGAGATTGGCCAGGAAATACGACCGGAGATCCCAGCCGGCATGCTTGGCGAGCAGGAGGGGGTAGAGGAACATGCGGTTGAACTGGCCCAGCGCAAACCAGAGATCGAGCCGCGCCGGTTTTTCGATGGAGGTGACATCGATGAAGACGGGCCGGCCGCGGATGAACTGGATGTTGTAGGCCGTGGCATCCTTGAGGGCGAGGCCCAGCTGGAGCAGTTCGCCTTGCAGGCGCAGGGTCAGCCGGCCGGCATCGGCCAGCATGGAGAGCGACCATTCGTAGGGGTAGGTGATGGGGGCGATGCGGTCGTGTTCGAGAAACGCGGCGAAGCCCGGATGCGCGGCGTTGAGTTCGGCCAGCAGGAGGGCATCCGTCACGAAGCGCGTGCCCACCAGGAGGCCTTCCTGGGCCCAGCGGGCCAGGTGTCCCTGGGTGTCCAGGCCGCGGAGCAATTCCGCGGCCGTGGCATCCAGGGCGCGGAAAACGCGGTCCTGGTGGTGAAAAACGTATCCGCTGGGATCGCGAAAGGAACCGGCAACGCGCGCCATGGCTTATTCCGGCTTGCGCGGTTCGGCGGGTTTCTTGGGTTCCACCGGCTTCTTGCCGGTGAACAACGATTTGACCTTCTGCCAGAACACCGCGATTCCGCCGACGATCGAAGCCAGAAAGACCTGGATCAGGATGCTGCCGCTGCCGGGATCAATGTAGGCAAGAATCATGGGAACTCCCTTTCAGAACATTCAATATAGATCAGGTCCGGCCGCGCACAATAAAAAACCGCCTTTTTCAGGCGGCGCCGTCCGGGATTTGGTGGAGGGTAGGAGGTTCGAACTCCCGACCTCCTGAATGCCATTCAGGCGCTCTACCAACTGAGCTAACCCCCCAAATCCTCAGACGATGCGGGTGTTTGTATCACGCACGCCGGATGGCGTCAACCCATCCTGAGAAAAAACTTCGGGGGCACCGGTGCCGGCCAGCGGCGCCAGATGCCCATTGACAGCGCCGGGGACGATCGCATACTTTCCGGCAACTTTTCCGGGGTCGCCGGCGCGGATATTTTCATGTACGACACACAGGTAGCAAAACTCGAATACATCCATTGGCTGAAAGGCCTGGGCATCTTTCTGGTGGTGTTCGGCCATTTCTATGCCAGTGCCTTCGTGCTGCCCGGATTCAAGCTGGCGCACGACGTGGTGTATATCTTTCACATGCCATTGTTCATGGCGATTTCGGGGTTTCTGTTTGCCCGTTCATCGGCCGTGCCGTTTGGCGCGCTCATGAAAAAGAAGTTTTTGCGGCTCATGATTCCCTACATTTCAATTTCTGCGGTGATCATGGCCGCTAAACTCACGGCGGGTTGGCTGCACTTCGGGCTGCAACGCCCGGTGGAAGCGGGCGATTGGCTGGCGTTCCTGTTCTATCCGCGTCAGGGCTTTGCCTGCTTCCTCTGGTACATGTATACCCTGTTTATCATCTTTGGGGTCGTGGGATTGCTGCGGGTCTGCCGGATTCCATTATGGCTGATAGGCGTCTTGGCCGTTGGGGCCTGGTTTCTTCCATTGCCGGCCTATTTCTGCCTGGATCTGGC
>CAZMOR010000011.1:0-11933 GCA_964567795.1 uncultured Verrucomicrobiota bacterium | reverse complement strand
ATCGACGACAGGTCCGTCATCGGCTCATCGAGGTGCCAGATGGATTTCTCGATGGAGGCCTCGTCCATCTTGTCGATGATCAGCACGCGGTGTTCGGTGCCAAAATGGTCCGCCACCACCTTGGCGTATTCGGTCTCGCTGAACGTTGCGTCCTCGTAGCCGATCGTGAAGGTCTGCAGCTTGCCGGGATTGTGCTTGCGCATCATCGCCACGATCGTGCTCGAATCAAGCCCGCCGGACAGGAACGCGCCCAGCGGCACGTCGGAAATCAGCCGCAGCCGCACCGCGTCGTCGATCAGTTCGCGGATGCGCTCGACCATCTCGCTCTCGGAACGGACCACGCCCCGTTCGGGCATCTTCAGGTCCCAGTATTCCTCGATGCGCAACTGCCCGTTTTCCAGCACGGCCCAGTGGCCCGCCGGAATCTTGTGGATGTCCTCGAACGCCGTCTCCGGCGCCGGCACGAATTCGAAGCCGAGATAGGCATAGAGCGCCGCGTGGTGCACGCGCCGCGGCACCTGCGCATCCTCCAGGATGCACTTGATCTCGGACCCGAACAGGAACCGGCCGTTCTTGAAATAGTAGTACAACGGCTTGATGCCGATGCGGTCGCGCACCAGCCACAGGCGCTTCTTCTTGGAATCCCACAGCGCGATGCCGAACATCCCGATGAACTTGTGGACGACGTCGAAGCCCCATTCCTCGTAACCGTGGATGATGACCTCGGTGTCGGAGTGGCTCTGAAAGACGTGCCCCTTGGCTTCGAGGTCCTTGCGGATGTCGGCGAAGTTGTAGATCTCGCCGTTGAACACCACCTGGATCGTGCCGTCCTCGTTGGCCATCGGCTGGCGCCCGGCCTCGGAGAGGTCGATGATGCTCAGCCGCCGGTGGCCCAGCGTGACGTGTTCATCGCACCAGACGCCGTCCTGGTCCGGCCCGCGGTGCGCGATGACGCTCGCCATCCGCTTCCCCAGTTCGGGGTCGCGCCAATTGAATCCGCAAATGCCGCACATGGGGTCTGCTTCTTACAGATAGCCGTTGGCGCGGTACCACTCGCCGGTGACCTTGAGGCCTTCCTTCAGGCCCACCTTTGGCTCGTAGCCCAGCTCGCGCCGCGCCTTGTCGATCTTGAACGCCCGGTTCTGGCGGTACCAGTCCGCGCGCCGCCGGAAAATCGGCGGATCCCACGGCAGCGGCTTGTAGAGCAGCTCCACCACCGTCGCCACCGCGTACAGCGGCCAGAACGGCAGGTGCACGAACTTGCACGGCTTGCCCATCACTTCGGCAATCGTCGCCACGATGTCCTTGATGTAGTAGTACTGCGCGTCGGCGATGATGTAGGTCTGGCCCTTCGCCGCCGGCTTCTCCGCCGCCAGCTCGTGCGCGTCCACGAAGTTCTCCACGTACACCGGGTGGTAGAACACCTTGCCGTTGCCGAAGAACGGGAAGAACCCCTTCTCCACCCACTTGTACATCATCAGGAACCGCCCCGGATCACCCGGGCCGTACAGCGCCGTCGGCCGCAGGATCGTAATGTCCATGCCCTGCTTGATGAATTCCTGCGCGACCTCCTCGCCCTGGTACTTGGAGAACTGGTAGTAATCCTCGGGCTTGATCGGCGAATTCTCGTCGCCGGGCGGATTCTCGATGTTGCCGTGCACGCCCTGCGTGCTGCAATAGACGATCTTCTTCACGCCCTTTTCGCGCGCCAGCTCCAGCAGGCGGCGGAACCCGCCCTGGTTGACCTCGGTATACACCCGGTCGGCCATGTTGACCTTGCGGAACGCCGCGGCGAGATGGTGCACCACCTGGACGCCCTCCAGGGCCTCCGCCAGCGCCTTCTCGTCCGTCACGGTGCCATAGATGATCTTCGCGCCGCGCTTCTTGAACTCCTCGTCGAACAACCCCTTCTGGTTGTCCAAAACGACGACCTCATAGCCGCGGTCCAGCATCCGCCGCGTCAAGTGGCTGCCCGTGAATCCCGTTCCGCCTGTCACCAGTACCTTCATGCCGTGCACCTCGCTAAAAAGACTCAATGGGACACCTTACGGAAATTCCCCGCCCTTGGGAAGCCCAAGATGCCCCCCGCCCCCCCCATGCAGGGGCTCGCGGCTTGTCCCCGCAGCCTTGGCGAAGGGCGACTCATGAATTTTTCCACGCAATGGAAAAACTTTGGACGATTTTTCCACACAATGAAAAAACTTCCGCTACACTGGCTCCGGTGTTTCATCCACACGCCGCATGACCCTCATCCGCAAGTTCATTCGCTCGGTGCTCCGGATCCTGGCCGGGATGGCGGTGGTGCTGGGCCTGATCTGGGTGGTTCTCGCGCAACCGTCGTGCCGGTGGAACGCCGCCTCCGATCAGCGGGTCGACCCCGCCCGCCTGCAGGCGCACGTCGTCGCCCTTTCCAAGGAATTCCGGCCGCGCGATTTCCGGCACCCGGAGAACCTGGACCGGTGCGCGGGCTACATCGCCCGCCATTTCGAGCAGGCCGGGGCCGCCGTCGAATTCCAGCCCTTTACCGTGGCCGGCCGGGAATACCGCAACATCATCGCCCGTTTCGGCACCGGCCCCGACCCGCGCGTCATCGTCGGCGCCCATTACGATGCCTGCGGCGACATGCCTGGCGCCGACGACAATGCCAGCGGCGTCGCCGCCCTCATCGAACTGGCCTTCCAGTTGGGCCGCCAGCCCGCGGCGCGGAACGTGGAACTCGTGGCCTATTCGCTCGAGGAGCCGCCTACGTTCAGGACTGACTCCATGGGCAGCGCCGTCCACGCCCGCAGCGTGGCGGCCGCTAAAACCAATATCCTCGGCGTGATCGTGCTCGAAATGGTCGGCACCTTCAGCGACCGTTGGGGCTCCCAGGCCTACCCCAGCCCGATGCTCCACCTGCTGTATCCGAACCGCGGCAACTTCATCGGTGTCATTGGCCGCTGGCGCGATGGCGGCTGGATCAAGGCGGTGAAAGCCGGCATGCAGGGCCGCACGGCCCTCCCGGTGCGCTCGATCCGGGCGCCGCCGCAGGTACCCGGCATCGACCTGTCCGACCATCTGAACTACTGGCCGCTCGGCATCCCCGCCCTGATGGTCACCGACACGGCCTACCTGCGGAACCCGGCCTACCACACCCCGGACGACACCGCGGACAAGCTGGATTACAACCGCATGGCCGCCGCCGTCGTCGCCTTGCATGCCGCCTTGCGCGGGCTGTAGAACCGGAAGCGCGCCGCCCGATTCGAAGCCTTGCCCTTCCCGGCCCTTTCCGCTAGTTTTCCACCCATGAGCGAATCTCCCTCCCATCTCGACAAGGCGCAGGCGGTTTTCGATGTGGAAATCGCCGCCCTGCAGCGCACCCGCGACCGGCTGGACGGCGCCTTCAACGCCGCCGTGGACCTGCTGCAGGCCACCCTCGCCAACGGCGGCAAGATCATCGTCACCGGCGTCGGCAAATCCTTCCACATCGGCCAGAAGATCGCCGCCACCCTCACCAGCACCGGCGCCCCCGCCAACGTCCTGCACCCCTCCGAAGCCATGCACGGCGACCTCGGCCTCCTAAGCCCCGAAGACGCCGTCCTGGCCCTGTCCTATTCCGGCGAATCCGACGAACTGGTCAACCTCCTCCCCATTCTCAAGCGCACCGGCGTGCGCATCGTGGCCCTGACGGGCGATCTCAATTCCACCCTCGCCAAGCATTCGGATGTCGTGCTGGACGGCTCGGTCGAACGCGAAGCCTGTCCCTTCAACCTCGTTCCGACCGCCTCCACCACGGTGGCGCTGGCCATCGGCGACGCCCTGGCTGTCGCCCTGCTCGAGGCCCGCGGCCTGACCCGCGAAGAATACGCGAGCTTCCACCCCGGCGGCGCCATCGGCCGGGCGCTGCTCCTCAAAGTGGACGACATCATGCGCGCCGGCGACCGCCTGGCCGCCGTACCCCGCACGGCCAGCGTCCGCGACGCCGTCATCGCCATGACCAAGGTCCAGGCCGGCGCCGTGGCGGTCATCGACGACGCCCGCCGCGTCGTGGGCCTTTTCACCGACGGCGACCTCCGCCGCTATCTCGCCGGCGGCGCCACCGATGTCCAGACCCGGCCGGTTGCGGATCTCATGACGAAGAATCCTTCCACCGTCCGCGCCGGACGGCTGGCGGCGGATGCCCTGGCCATCTTCCAGAAGCACCGGTTCGACGACCTGGTCGTCGTGAACGCCGACGGCACCCTCGCCGGCATGATCGACATCCAGGACCTCCCCAAGTTCAAGATTCTCTGATGCCCGCCCTGACCATCAATTCCGCCGCGCCCATCGAGGCCGCCCCGGGCGCCTCGATCCTGGAAGCCTGCGCCGCCCACGGCATTCTGCTGCCCTCCGCCTGCGGCGGGCGCGGTTTCTGCGGCCGCTGCGCCGTCGCGGTCGTTTCCGGCGACCTCACGCCGCCCACCGCCGCCGAAGAAAACAAAATCCTCGGCTCAGACCGCGCCCAGGGCCTGCGCCTGGCCTGCCAGGCCCGCCTCAAGAGCGACGTCGCCATCCGCCTTGATCCGGAAATCCTCGCCGTCCGCCGGCACACCGGCACGCTGGTCGCGAAGACACTGGTCACGCCGGACATCGCGCACCTGCGCATCGCCGTGGAGGCCCGGCCGCCGTTCACCTTCCGCGCCGGCCAGTACATCCAGTTCGAAGCCGCCGTGAGTCCGCCGCCGGCCAAGCCGGCCCTGCGCGCCTATTCGATGGCCACGGATCCGGGCGATCCGCGCCACATCGAACTCATGGTCCGCCACGTTCCCAACGGCGTCTGCTCCACCTGGATCCACCAGAAACTCCAGCCCGGCCAGCCGGTCGCCTTCCGCGGCCCCTTCGGGAATTTCCACCTGTCCGGAACCTCCGCGCCGATGGTCGGCATCGCCGGCAGTTCCGGCATGGCCCCGCTCCGCTCCATTTTCCACGACATGCTCCGCCGCGGCATCCAGCGCCCCGCCCTCTTCTTCTTCGGCGCCCGCACCCGCCAGGATCTGTTCCTCCTCGACGAATGGGCCGGCTTTGAAAAGCAGTCGCCGTGGTTCCGCTTCATCCCCGTGCTGTCCGACGAACCCGCCAATTCCCCCTGGACCGGCGAGCGGGGACTGGTCACCGATGCCGTCGGCCGCCAACTGCCCGACTTGACGGGCCGGGAGGCCTATCTCTGCGGCTCCCCCGGCATGATCGACGCCGCCATGGCGATCCTCACCGCCCGCGGCCTGCCCGCCGACCACGTCTTCTACGACAAGTTCAGCGTGTAGAACAACCGCGACCTTGGCCCCCGGTCTGGCGGGGGATGCGTAGATGCGCCGGGATGCACGTCCAGCACACGCTGAAGCGTGGACTACAAACGGGCTTGGTTCGTAGTCCAGCCTTCCGGCTGGGTTTCCGGCCCGCGATCACCGGTGTACTGATCCGGCGGCTGACACGCCGCCTTTCCACAAAAGCAAATCGCCGGCCCCGCTTGCGCAGGACCGGCGATTGCACGGCTTCTGGGGGCTTCCGCTACGGCGTCAGGCGGATGCGGATGACCTGGCGCGATCCGGAAACCGTCGTGATCGTGACATTCGAACCGCTCACGGTGTAATGCACGCCTTGGATCAGGTTCGACCAGGCCCAGTTGCCGCTGGCCAGCGCGTTGTCGGCGCCCAGCACGGACAACGTATAACCCGTCGGCACGGTAAAGGTAAAATTGCCGGTGCCGTTCAAGGCCAGCGTGATGTTCGAAATCTCCACCGTCGGCGGCAGCGACGAATTGACCGTCAGATCCACCTCGGTTGTTGCGATGACGCCATTGGTCGCGTCCAAGGCATTCATGGTCAGGTGGAACGTGCCGGAAACAGCGGGCGTCCAGTTGAAGGCATAGGTTGAGCCGTTCGTCACCACTTCGCTCCGGTCCGCGTTGCGCAACGTATATTCCCAGCCGGTGGCCGAGGCGCCGTTCAGAGTGAAGTCCAGCGTCATGGCCACGCCCACCGTGCCCGTGGTCGACCCGGTGTATGTGAGCCAAGGCACCACGCCGCCGTCCGGATGGACGCCTGGCGTCATGTTGTCCGTGATGGCCGGCGAAATGGTCCATTCCGAAGCCGTCCAGGTCGGATTGCCGCCCGTCACGGTCCCTTGACGCACCGCGCGGGAATCCGTATAGGCCCACGGCATGCCGGTGCCGTCCTGGCCCACGACGCCGTACGCATCCTCCAGGATGCCGTTGGTGTTGCGGCCGCCGCTGTAAAGGAAGTAGCCGTCATTGCCGTTGCCGTCGATCGTGCCGCTGGTCTGGTTGGGCACCGGCGAGGTCGGATAGGCCGTCACGAAGTTCGAGCTGCCGGCCACCACATAGGTCGCGCCCGCCGCCACGGTGCCGGTCAGGGCGATGTTGGCCACCGCGCCGCCGTTGGCCTGCCGCGCCAGGTTCCAGCTGCCGGCGGTCAGATCGATCGCCGATGCGCTGGTGTTGTAGAGTTCAACAAACCGGCCGCCCGTGGCGTTGTTGCTTGGATCGGCCACTTCGGAAATGATCAGGGCGCTGGGCGTGTGGTAGACAAAGGTCACCGTCACGATCACGTCCGCCTCCGGCATCGTGAAGAGATTGCCGGTCACCATGACGGGATTCGAAGCCGTATCGGTCACCGTGACCTGGTTGACAAGATAATGGGCGTCGGGCGTCGGATTGATCGTGATCACCGTGCCCGCCAGCGCCTGGTCGGCCGGCGTGGTCGTCACCGCGCCGTTGACGGGCGGCGTGATGGTGATGGTGTGCGGCGCCATTACGCTGAAGTTGAGGGTGTTCGTCACGCTGGCGGCCGACCCGTCCGTCGCCACCACCGTGGCCGAATAGCTGCCGACGGGCGCCGTCGCCAGGATGGTGAACTGGTTGGCGTTGGTCGCAAAGTAGCTGTCGCCCAGCGTGCTGCTCCAGCCATACGTGTAGGGCTCGGTCCCGCTGGCGGCGGTGGCCGTGATCACGCCGGTGGAGCCTTCCTCCACGACAAAGCCGTTGGTCCGGTCGAACGTCACGTTGAACGTGGACGTGCCGTACCACACCCCGATGTCGTCGATGTTCACGCGATTGCCGCTGGTGCCGCCCGTCGTGATGAACTGCAGATAGGTCATGTTCGCGGGAATGCTGGTGATGGTTGCCTCCACCAGGCTGGTGCTGGCGGGATCGTAGGCCGCATCGCCGACGTCGGTCCAATCCGAACCGTTGTTGCTGACCTGCACCTTGAAGGTCACGGAATTGTCGGAGCCGAAGTTGGCATACCAGAAGTCAATCTTGGTGATCGGCTGGGAGAACGCGCTGGTGTTGTAGAAAATGCCGTTGGTGCCTGTTTGGTAGCGGAGGCGGCCCGCATAGCCGCCGTTCTTCCAATCGGTGGCCCCGTTCCCGCGCAGGAAATTCTGGTGCGTAAGCGCAACGGAATTCACCGTGTCGGTCGTCCCCGCCGTGTAGGCCGACGTGCTCAGGGTCGAGTTGGTTTCGAAGTCGAGCAGGATGTCCGGCGCATCATAGACTTCGAAATTCACCGTCACGGTCACGGCCGAAGCCGGCATGGTGAAAGTGTTGCCGGTCACGGTCACCGGATTGGACAGTTCATCCACCACCGTGATGCTGGCCACGCGGTAGCCGCCGTCCGCCATCGGGCTGATGGTCACGGTTTCGCCCGCAAAGGCCTGGCTGGCCGGCGTGGTGGTCACCGTGCCGTTCGTCGGCGTGGTGATCGTAATACCGTACGGCGTGACGACATTGAACCCGATGCTGTTGGTCACGCCCTGGGCGGCGGCATCTGCCACCACCACCGTGGCGGTATAGCTGCCCGCCGGAGCCGTGGCCAGAATGGTGAACTGGTTGGCGTTGGTCTGGTAATAGCTGCTGCCCAGCGAACTGCTCCAGGTGTAGCCGTAGGGCTCCGTCCCGCTGGCCGCCGTGGCCGTGATCACATCCGTCGTGCCTTGTTCGATGTTAAAGCCGTTGGCCTGGTCAAAGGTCACCCCGAGGGTTGCCTCGCCGGGCACGGAAATGGAAATGTCATCCACGCCCAGCGCCTGCGCCGAACTGGTCGTGGTGCCGCTCTGCACGCTGTAGTTCCACGCCAGGTAGATGTTGCCGCTGGCCGCAATCGGCGTGGCCGAAAGATCCAGCGCGCCGGACACGGCCGCCGTCGCGCCCGGCGGCGTGGCAAAACCGTTGTTGTCGGCATCCGCAGCAAACGTGGTCAAGAAAGTCGCGCCGGCGCTGGTCCAGGTGCTGCCGTCGGTTGAGTAATATAACTGGACCTGATAGCCCGCCGTATTGGAACCATCCCGGTATTTTTCGATGGTATAAGCGATGGTCAGGTTGGTGATGGACGCCCCGACCGAGTTCACCATCTGCACATACAGGTTGCCGCTCTTGGTGGCGCTGCTGGAGGAGATCCAACCCACGGCACGTTCCGTCGCGGCGGTGGTCGGGGCTCCGTAGTTGTAGATGCCGTTCCCGGCAGAGGTGCTCATGTTGGCGCCGGCCCGTAGTTCCGTGGCGGAAACCGCCGCCGCATACGTGCCCAGGGTCCGAACCGTGGTTTGCTTGTCCACCTTCCAGTCCGTCGGGAGAGTGGCCGTCGCGGAGACGCCGATCGAATCGAAATTCTGGGTCACCGATGTGCCCGCCGCAATGTTTTGCGCGCCCAGCGCCACCGAAGCCCACATGCCCGCGCACACCAATCCTGCCAGCCACTTTTTCATGCTCTCTCCTCGGATGATTTCACACCACTTGTTGAGCAGGCTAGCGCAAGCCCGAAGCGCTCACCAGACCTTTTTCCCCCGCGCAGTAAAACGATTTTTACGAGGGTTTGCCGGCCCCGGCCGCCCGAATCAGGGCGTGGAATCCCGCACGCGGTACATCCGGGCCGCGCTGTGGATGGACTTGCCCTGCAAAAGCAGCGCGCCATCCGCCCCGGGTTGCTCGTCGTCCCCCGTCCATGTCACGGGATTGGTTGCCAGCGCATCCGTATGCTCCAGCATGTAGAATCGACCCGCCAGGGCCGTCGAAACCGTCGCCCGGGCGTCTTCGCCCATCACCTCGAAACCCGCGATGATCGGCTGGACGAACGCGAGTTTCGTGATCGAAATGCCGTCCACCCCCACGTTGCCGGTCGCTTTCAGTTCGTAGTAAAACCGCACTTGCCGCGCTTCGGGAGCCACGGTGTGCGCATAGAAGTTCGATCCGCCCCCCAGCGCGGTAAAGGTCTGCAACGCCGTCCAGTTCGTGCCGTCGCTGGATTGCTGCACCTGGAACGTCCCGCCCGAAAACGAGTTCCCCGCCAGCCAGTAGCTGACGGTCGCCGCCGGCTGGGAAAACTGAACGGTGATGGCATTGCCGGTGTTCTGCAGCTTGGCCGCGCCATCCCCCGCCGGATCGTAGCCGGGCTGGTAGTCGAGGCCCAGGCCGTTGAACGTCCACCCCTCCGGCGGCGTGGCTTCCTGCCACGGCCCCGTATAGGCGGTCGGCAGCGTGGCCTGCGCCCCGGCCAGCCGGACCGCGAGTGAAAACCCCGTTGCCCACACCAGGATTTTCGCCAGGCCGTTCATCTTGGCTCCTATTTCGCCGGCGCCAGCGGCGTCAGCAGCGCCTCCTGATACAGTCGTTGCACCAGCTCCACGTCCAGCCCGTGGCCGGATTTGTAGGAAATGATCTCGCCGACGAACAGGCCTTCGTCGACCAGCGCAATGGCCGCCAGCAGATCCAGCGTGGCCCGGTGCCACACCGCCTCCAGCGATTTGCCGTTGTGCGGCAGCAGCGCCTTGTTCCAGTAGAAGTAGCGGCCGGCGATCAGCAGGTTTTCCATCGAATAGCCCAGGTTGCGGATGTCCGCGAACAGCAGGCCGAGCGTGCGGCAATACAGCATTTTCATGGCCGAGGAATTCGTCCGCGCCGTCGCGCCGTAGGCAAACCGTTCGGGTTCGACCGCAAACCGGATGCGCTGCCGGCCGATCGCCGTCTTGAAATCCACGGCGGCATCGATCGCCAGCAGGGGCCGTTGCGGATCCGCCGGCAACAGCGTCAGGAAAGCGCCGCCCGCGTTGGCGACCGTCACCGGCTCCCGCACGGTCACGAATGGTTGCGGCCGGTTCACGTGCCGCACGCCGGCGCTGCGCAGCGCCTGCACCAGTTCGGTGCTCCCGCGGTTGAACAGCGGCGGATCGCCGGAATCCAGCTTGATGAGCAGGTTGTCGATCCCCAGCCCCATGCGCAGCGCGATCATGTGTTCGGCCATGCGGATGTAGTTGTGGGGCGAACCGCTGCGCAGCACGATGTTGCTGACCACGTTGCCCGTCGTCCACACGTTGCGGATCGAGCAGCGCACCGGCAGGCTGTCGGGCAGATCCGTGCGCTCGAACCACCAGCCTTCCATGTCCGTCGGGCACAACGTCAGCGTCCGGAGGCTCTTGCCAAAGAACGTGCCCCGCCCCTGCACCGTCACCGGCCGCTCGATGGTCGTTTGCACCCGGTTCAATTCGGCGGGCGGCGCCTCACCCAGCATGTCCCAGTCCACCGCCTGGTTCTTCCAGGCGCGGACGCTCTTCTCCACCACGGCGGCGGAACCGCCCAGCAATCGGCCTACGGGATTTTCAAACATGCCTTAATTGTCGTTGATTGGACCGGGCCTGACAAACCCTAAATCGCGCGCCAGCGCCGCGGCCTCCGCGCCGGGCTTTGAAGCGGTCCACAGCACCGGCCGCGGACCGGCCAGCGCGTGCTGGCGGCGCATCTCGGCCGGATCGGCGCTCGCGCAGACCAGCGCATCGGCGTAATACGTCGTGAACGGCGCCAGCACGCTGGCGTCCTCCACCAGCAGGCACGTCCCGGCCGCTTTGAGCACGCAGGAGAGCGACGAGATCAATTCGGCCTCCGCCTGCCCCAGGTCCACGCCCGGGCGGGTCGTTCCGTCTGCCCAGACCGCCGGATAATCGCACAGGTACAGCGCCCGCGCGCCGTGGTCCAGCACGCCCGGCTGCGAGCCGGCCCGGATCCACACCGCCGGCGCGCGGTCCTGCCGGACCTGGCTCAGCAGCGTCTGCCCGCGGTTCTGCCCGATTTCCAGCATGGCTTCCAGGTCCGGATCGGGGTTCACCGCCACCACCGCCGTGTCGCCGGCGCGCGTCACCTGCGGGCCGCCCTGCGCATCCTGCGCGGCGCACAGGTACGCGCTGGCCGCCCAATCGGCGTCCCGGAACAGGCCCGAAGCCTTGAGTTGCAGGAACTGCAGCGCATCGGCCGCATCCCGGAAACCGCCCGGCTGCTGCAACCGCATCGCGGCGATTTCCCGGACCGGGATGGCGTCCAAACCCTTGCTCACGATCGTCTCCGGCAGCGCCACCGCGCCGCCGGCGCGCGTCAGCCGTTCCACCGCCTCCTGCTGCGCCGTCTCCAGGCTGGCACTCTTCCAGCATTGCGCCTCGAACGAAAACGTCGCGCGCCGCGGAAAATTGCCGGTGGCCTTCGTCACGGCCAGGTCCAGCTCGATGGCCGGCCCCTGCCACGGCTTGGAAATCGCGCGGAAGCGGCGCGGCTCCGCCAGGTCGGGGAACAGGCCGACGGCCTGGCCGTCCTGCACGCCCACCACCGCCGGCGGCCCGTCCGCCTGCAGCACCGCCGCGGCCGGCACCCCCAGGCGCACGCCGATCCGCAGGCGGAAGCACCGGGTATCGCTCTTCATCAGCATGATCTGGCCCTGCACCGTCCGCCGGCCGTCTTCCTGCGGAATGACCACGACACTCCAATCAATATCGTCATTGTCCAGCGTGCCGCCGTAAAACCGCGGATCGCTCCGGGCCGGGAACCGGCCGCCTTCGCGGCCGCGGCGCTTCGGCTCCAGCGGCCAGCGCTGGCCCGTCGCCACGTCCTCCAGTTCCATGACCAGTTTCGCGGACTGGTG
>CAZMOR010000010.1:0-2688 GCA_964567795.1 uncultured Verrucomicrobiota bacterium | reverse complement strand
GCCAAGCTCGCCGCCGCCTTCGATCCCGCGCACCGCGACGAGAACGTGCCCTACTATCTGGCCAAACTTGACGCGCTGGCCAAAAAGCTGGATGCTCGCGTCCCGGAAAACGACCCCGGCCCCGACGATCAACCGACGCTGTTTTAACAATGAGGAAACGCCAACCGTGAACCGTGAACCGCTGAACCGTGAACCGTCTGCGACCCGCGCGGGTTTCACCCTCGTGGAAATCCTCGTGGTCATCGCGATCATCTCGCTGCTCGCCGGCGTGGTGCTCCTGAACATCGCCCCGCAGCTGGGCATGGGCAAGCAGGCCGCTGCCAAGGCGCAAATCCAGGTTTTCGCCTCCGCCGTCGACACCTACCACATGGCCAACGGCCGCTATCCCACCCAGGCGCAGGGCCTCGATGCCCTCGTCCGCAAACCCACGCAGGAACCGGTGCCCGAGAACTACCCCGAAAGCGGCTACCTCAACGGCCGCACCATCCCCCTCGACCCCTGGAAGCACCCGTACATCTACCTGACCCCCGGCCGCCAGAACGAACCCTTTGAAATCCTCTCCTACGGCGGCGACGGCGAACCCGGCGGCGACGGCGCCAACGCCGATCTTTCCTCCACCAACACCCAATAGTCCCGCCGCCCCTTTCCGCTGGCGGTCCCGCGCGGGAAGGAGTATCTTCCCCCCCCAAGTGAGGGTTTGGGCATGAAAAAGATTTTCGTGGGCGGATTGTTTCTCGTGGCCGTGTGGGCTGGCGCCGTGCAGGCTTCGACCAACTACGGCGTCTTCGTGGGGCTGAACCAGTACAGCAACACCTACATTCCCTCGAACAACTGGCTGAACTACTGCGTGCCCGACGCCGTGGCGTTCCGCTTCAACCTCATTTCGCACGGGGGCGGCTGGGTCGCGGGCACCACCACGATTCTCCTGACCAACCGGTTCGGCACCAAGACCGCCATCCGGGCCAACCTCTCCAACCTGGCCGCCAAGGCCGTCTCCGGCGACTCCGTCGTCTATTTCCATTCCAGCCACGGCGGCAACGACGACATCACCCAGGCCAACGTCTATCTGTGCGCCTACAACGCCAGCTATACCGAGGACGAACTGGCCACCGACCTGTCCACGTTCAAGACCGGCGTCAAGGTCATCGTGGTCATCGATGCCTGCCATTCCGGCGGCCTCTTCGTGGAAACCGCCGCCAAGAGCCTGGCGCCTAAAATCCCCGCCTGCCAGCCCGCCACGCCCCGCAACTGGGACATCGCCGCGCGCGTCACCGCCAAAATGAAAACTCTGCGCGCCGCCAACCTTGCCCGCGATCCCGCCGGCACCGCCAAGCTCATCGTGCCCGACGAGGTCGGCTGGCTGACCGCCTGCGCCTACTACCAGTATTCCTACGAGGACGAGAGCATCGGCCACGGCTGGTTCACCTACCGCCTCCTGCAGGGCTTCGACTACGGCGACACCAACAGCGACGGCTGGGCCACCTTCCAGGAACTGTTCGATTTCGCCGCGCCCCGCATTCCCTACCTTGACCAGACGCCGCAGGACTACAACCCGACCGTCCTGGCCACCCGCGCCGGCACCGCCGACGCCACCCCCGCGGGCGACGCCTGGGACTACGCCGACAACCTTCCCGACGGCGCCACCGCCCTCGGGCCTGTTTCCGATGTGCAAACCACCGCGGTCCACTCCCTCCGCCAGGACCTTGACGAATCCGATTTCTTCGCCGTCCCCGTCCGGCGCGGCGTCTGCTACACCTTCACCAGCACCAACACGTCCGGCGGCGGTGACGTCGACACCGAACTCTATGCCGATTCCGAAGCCAACGGCATCCACATGATCCGCTACGCCTACGATATCGCCTATCCCACCAACCTGGAATTCTCCCTGTCCTACCGGGCCTTTGAAACCGGCACGGTCTATCTGCGGGTGAAACCCTATTTCAGCGGCGGCACCAACATGACCTACACCCTGGCCTATTCCGCCTCCGGCTCCCAGGATACCATGGGCATGACCAACGGCGCCCCCGTCACCATCGCCTCCGTGGCCCAGTCCGGCTACCGGGACCTTGTGCTCCCCATCCCGGCGGGCCAGACCAATCTCCTCATCACCCTCACCGGCGGCACCGGCGATGCCGACCTCTACGTCGCCCGCGACTACCTGCCCACTTCCGCGTACGACTATTCCAGCGAAAATGGCGGCAATTCCGAATCGATTTCCGTGGACAACCCCGCCGCCGGCGAGTGGTTCATCGAACCCTACGGCTATGCCCCCAGTTCCAACTTCACCGTGCGCGCCACCTACACCCCCGGCGCCACCCTGGTCGGCGCCGCCTCCAACACCGCCACCACCGCCACCTTCACCCTCGGCCTGGCCACTAATGGCGCGCATGTGTCCATCTATGCCGCCACGAACCTGCTCGACACCGGCCATCTCAACTGGGTCCTGCGCAGCAACGCCGCCACCATCGTCGATGGCAAGGTCAGCGTCCAGCGCACCCCCAGCGCCCCCGGCGAGATCATTTCCGTCGGCAAACCGCTGGATTTCTAGCCCGTTGGCGGCATTTCCGGCTGCCCCCATGCGGGAAATCGCGGCTCAAACCCGAAAAATGCCGCAAAAGTGCCTTTTTTAGCACTGCTGTCCGGTTATAAGTTGAACAATTGCAATTGGTTGCAATTTACATCATTTTG
>CAZMOR010000009.1:0-8301 GCA_964567795.1 uncultured Verrucomicrobiota bacterium | reverse complement strand
AGAACGGAACGAAGGCCGGCACAGTGACGGTTGCGCGCAAGGACGGGCGCAACGGCGACGCCGGCTTCAATCCCTACGGCCTGTCCGATCCGGACGGCTCCGACTACAGCTACAGCATCACCCTGCCGCGCGTGACCGGATCGAACAACCTGGCCTTTGTCGCGCGCGCGGACGGTTCGGCCGAGAATCTCCTCATGAAGCTTGATGGCGGCATCGACCTGAACTCGCAGCTGGACATCGTGAGCCAGTCGCCGGGCGAGCGCGACAATCCGCCTGCGGTTGCCAAAGACAAGTTCCTGGGCTACGAGCAGATGAAGTATGTCCGGCGCGTGGCGGAGAAGTTTTCCGCGGCCGACACGTCACACAACACCATCGGCTCGCCCGGCGCCGAGACCTATGCCTGTACGATCGGATCCACGGGATTCGTGATCAACGCCGGCGGCGGGCCTAATCTCTTCGATGACAGCCGGACCGTCACGTGGCATTACCATGATCCGGCGCAGAATAACCAGGTTTCCACCAACCTGCAGTTCAGCCCGGCCCCGGTGAGCGCGGCGGGGCAGCCCGTCACCATCTGGACGAAGATCGGCTACGCGCCGGTGGTGCAGGCGGCGTGGCTGTATTACACGACCAACGGCGTGGATTATCCCGAAGGCAGCGCGGGCCGGGGCAAGGGCGCCACCCTGGTGGCGGCCCTGGCGTTCGCCACCAACGGGGGCGTGGATGGCGCGAGCACCTCGCAGTGGTGGACCGCCTCGCTGCCGGCGATGCCCGCCGGCACGGTCCTGCGCTACAAGATCGGCGCCGTCAAGCTGGATGCCGCCAGCGTGTTCCCCTGGAGCGACGACAACCTCAGTGTGAAGCGCCGCATGGAGACGATCTTCGAGGTCACCAATTTCAACGCCGGCACGATTCCGTATTATCCGCACAACGACTGGGGCCGGTTGGCCGCCGGTCTGAAGGAAGGCTTCCACGTCCTGCGCACGAAGGCGCTCCTGGGCCGCGCCGCCGGCGACACGCCGATCTACCGCGAACGCACGCAGACCTTCTATTACGACACCCTGCGGCCCGCGGGCTATGTCCAGTATCCGCCCACGAACGGCCTGACGATTTCCAATTCCACCTACGGCGTCAAGGTCCGCTCGGACATGACCGTGGAGGAGGCGTGGTACAAGATCGAGGACACGGACCCGGGCAACGACGATTCCCAAACCGGCACGGCCAACGGCAACAATGCCTGGGTCAAGGCGCGCAAGGGCATCGTGACCGCGCCGGCGCCCGGCGGTGATCTGGAAGAACAGTGGGAATTCGATTATGTGCTCGTGCCGACCGCCGGCACGGCCACGATCAAGGTCCAGCTGCGCGAAGTTTCATCCTCCACGAATCATGTGCTGAGCGATGCCGACGGGCATTTCACCACCTTGACCCGGACCGTGGACACGGGCGGCAGCGGCCTGCATCTGTTTATTCATGAGCCCGCCGCCGACGGTCTGACCGTGGGCGTAGGCAGCAACCTCGTGGCCTATTTCAGCCAGAGCCTGGCCACGGGACTGAATGACGCCCAGCTGGCCCAGTGCTTCGTCATCGAACTCGACGGCGTCGCGCAGTCAAACGGCGCGTACCTGATCACGCGCAACGTGACCACCAACGAACATGCGATCAGCCTGGCCCTGCCGAATCTCCACAACGGCGATCCGGGCTACGTGCATACGCTCGAGGTCGGTTTCGCGCGGGATGCCTATCCCACGCTGCTGGCCCAGCGGCAGGCCTATGCCGCGGCCGACGACGACAGCAACGACGACGGCATCCCGGATTCATGGGAGCAGAAGTGGGGCCTCGGAGTCGGCAGCCTGACCGCCGGCGCCGATGACGACCAGGACGGCTACAGCAACCTGCAGGAATACATCGCCGACACGAATCCGGAAGGCAGCAACGAATACTTCGCGGTGCAGGCGGTGACGGATCTCGGCACCAACGTGGTGCTGGGTTTCGAGTCGAGCTCCAACCGCAATTACTTCGTGTGGTACTCGGATTCGATGAATCCCACGCAGTCCAGCTGGCAGCTGGCCACGCCGCTGACCGACCCGATCGAAGGCACCGGCCAGACGAACGAGTTCATCGACACGCTGCCGAATCCGACCAGCCGGTACTACCGCCTGGAGGTGGACATCCCGGTGCCGTAAGGCGGCGGCCGGTCCGAGGCTGAAGTCCAGCGCACCGGGTCCGCCGCACGGCGGCCCCCGGTGCGGGGAATCGCGGCTTACACCGTGCCGGTGGTGAAAAGCACGCCGATATCGAGCCGGAGGCCGTCCTTGGTTTTCAGGGCGGCGACTTCATGCAAATGCTCCTCGCGGAAGCGCGGCAGGTCGTTGGCCGGGATCTGGCTGACCATGCGCCGGAAGCCGGCGTTCCAGACCACATGCCACCACTCGTTTTCATCGGCAAGCAGATAGCCCATGTTGCAGGCTTCCGTGCGGATATTGCGCAGGCCGGCGGCTTCAAACAAGGTGCGGCAGCCGTCGGCGGTGGCGATGCGCTCCCACGTCTGGGGCGGCAGCGGGATGCCGCGCGCCGCCAGGCGGTCCATCAGCAGCTTGCGCATGGGAAAGAAGTAGTCCTGCTGAAAATTGCAGATGGCCACGGTGCCGCCGGGGCAAACCTTGGCGGCGATGCGGGTGAGGGTGGTTTCCATATCCTCGACGAAAAAGATGCCGAATGCGCAGAGGGCCGCGTCGAACCGGCCATCCGCGAAGCGCAAGTCCTGCATGTCCATTTCGGCGAACTCGACGTTGGCGGCGCCGCGCGCGGCGGCCTTGCGGCGCGCCTGCGCCAGCATACCCGCCGAGAAATCCACGCCCGTCACGCGGCCGCGCGGCAGGCGGGCGGCGATCTCCAGCGCGGCATGGCCGGTGCCCGTGGCCACATCCAGCACGTGTTCATCGCCGCGCAGGTTCAGCCGGTCCGCCAGGTGCCGCGAGCACGCGGGGAAAAACCGCAGGCTGGGATGGTCGTACACGTCGGCGACCGTGTTGAACGTGTCTTTGAGGATGGCTTTGACTTGTTCGGCATTCATGGGTGCAGGAAGGATTGGGGCAACAGGCTACGCGCCCGTGGCCGGGAACACAACGGGAAAGGAACGTTTGGCCAGCCGGCCGTTTAAACGCCTTCGAGATAGGCGGCTTCGCCATGGAGCGAAGCGTCGAGTCCGGCGGTTTCACCGGCCTCGTCCACCTTGACCCTGGTGATGCGGTCGATCAGCCAGAGCATGCCGTAGGTGAATCCGAACGCCCAAAGCGAAGACAGGAGGACGGCCCCGCATTCAACGAGGAAGAAGCGCAGATTGCCGTGGAGCAGGCCGTTCACGCCAGCGGGATTGAACGCCGTGGTGGCGAAGACGCCGCACAGGACGATACCGATCAAACCGCCCACGCCATGGACGCCCCAGACATCGAGCGCATCGTCCCAGCCCAGCCTGTTCTTCAGCGCCACGGCATAGAAGCAGATGAGGCCGGCGATGATGCCGATGAGCGCAGCGGTCGCGGGCGAGACATAGCCGGCGGCGGGGGTGATCGTGGCCAGGCCGGCCACCGCGCCCGTGAGCAGCCCGAGGAATTTGGGCTTCTTGGTCGTGGTCCAATCAATGCAGAGCCAGATGATGGCCGCGAAACTGGCGGAAATGTCAGTGTTCAGGAAGGCGACCGCGGTGACGGAGTCCACCCGGAATTCGCTGCCGGCGTTGAAGCCGTACCAGCCGAACCAGAGCAGGCCGGTGCCCAGCGCGACCAGCGGGATGGAATGCGGCCCGCGGTCCAGGACCTTGCGCTTACCGACATACAAGACGGACGCGAGGGCCGCAATGCCCGCGATATTGTGGACGACGATGCCGCCGGCAAAGTCCAGGACGCCCCAGCTCGCCAGCAGGCCGCCGCCCCAGACCATATGTACAAAGGGGAAGTAGACGAATACCAGCCAGGCGGCCAGGAAGATCAGGTAGGCCTTGAAGGTGACGCGGTTCGTGAAGGCGCCGGTGATGAGCGCGGGGGTGATGATGGCGAACATCATCTGGTAGGAACAAAACACGAACATCGGAATCGAGGGATTGATGGGCGAGGGCGTGTCCAGCGTGAGGCCGCGCAGACACGCCCAGTCGAGATTGCCGACGACGCCGAAGAAATCGGTGCCGCTCTTCAGGTCGCCGCTAAAGCACAGGGAGAAGCCGAACAGCCACCAGAGCACGGTGGTCAGGCCCATGGAGACGAAGCTTTGGATCATGATCGCCAGGACATTCCTGCGGCCGACGAGGCCGCCGTAGAAAAACGCCAATCCCGGCGTCATCAACATGACCAGGCTGGAGCAAAGAAGCATGAACCCCGTATTGCCGGTATCGATTGTCATAGGTCATTTTCCTTTTCGGCCGCAGTCTTCCGGAAGCGACCATTTGAAGGGAAAAAGTGTAGGGCGCGCGGCGGTCCCCGTCACGAAATATCAAACCAAAACCCATGAATCATGATGTCATATCCTGTTGATGCGAATCCAATTATGGTTTCCATGCCGATGCAGGATGACACAAAAACGAAACACCGCATCTGCGCCAAACAAATATGTCACACACGCAAGCAATTCCGCGGCCCGCCCCTTCGGACAGAGATCAGTGAATGTCGCCCAGAACGGAGTCGCACAAGTGGTGCCAGGCGAGCATGACGCCGTGGCGGACGCCGCGCACGATGGGCTGGGGGTCTTGGCCGGCATGAACGAGTTGGCCGGCGCGCGCCGTGTTGCCGTCGGAGCCCAGGATCAGCCACAGCACGACGAACAGCGGGGCAAGGGCCAGGCGCGCGGGCAGCGGCAGACGAATATTGCGCAGCGCGACGATCCAGAGAATGGAGAGCGCGTAGACCAGCGCGGCGAAGAGGAAGATGTTCCGGAAATCGTTTGGCGTGACGAACGCATCATAGTTCCAGCAGGCGGTTCCGGCGATAATGAAAAAGAGCAGGTGGAATTTAAGACACCACAGCGACTTCAAAAGAACGCGGCGGAAAGAAAGCGCGGCTGGAAAATCCCGCAGCACCAGCGTGAGGTACTAGGCCGCCGTGAAGCCGAAAAACACATACAGGCTGGTCGTGCCCGCGAAGAGGCAGCCGCCGCCCAGGTCCGTGCTGCCCTGCAGAAACAGATGCCGCTCCAGGTTGCGATGTATCTCCGGGGGGACATAGATGAAAAAACCGACAGCGATGGCGATGAGAAGACCGAGCGGAATGATCAGGAGCGGTCCCGTCAGCAAGCGCAGGGAACCCTGATGCGGCAGCGCCGCGCCCAGCCGCATCGAGAGCAGATACAAGACCACGGCGATGCCGATGGCGGCCAGCGCCCACGGCCACGGCCAGGAGATGGAAAACCGATAGGTCATGGCGGAATAGCCGAAATTCGGCATGGGCAGGAGATTCAGCGCCACGAAGACCGTGGAGAGGAAAATCAGGAATCCCTTGAGATTCGGCTTTAGGTAAGGAGAAGTCATGTTGCGATGGAAAAGAAAACAGGCATGAGAATATCCGGATGCACGACGGCGTGCATCCGGTTGTCGCGCAACTAAATGGTACCACCTTGCTGCTGAAGGAAGGCGACGACTTCAGCGCGGTGGTCGGCGGCGGCGAGGCGGCAGGCGGTTTTGCCGTAGTCGTTCTGCGCATTGATTTCCGCGCCGTGGTCGATCAGGAACCGGACCATCTCCAGATTGCCGTTCTTGGCGGCGGCCATCAGGGGCGTCAGCTTTTTTTTGCTCCGGGCGTCCACCTTCGCGCCGCGGTCGACGAGATAGCGGACGGTTTCGAAGTGCCCGCCGATGACGGCCAGGAGCAGGGGGGAGTTGCCTTCATCGCCGCCGGCATCGATGCCGGCGCCGCGTTCGACGAGGTATTGCACGACGTTGAGACGGCCGTTGCGGGCGGCGGCCATCAGGGGGAGCTGGCCGATCTTGTTCTGGACATCGACGGGAATGCCGCGGTCGACGAGGAACTGGACGATTTCGAGGAAGCCGCCGCTGGCGGCGAGATGGAGGGGCGGGTTGCCGTCCTCGCCGCGGGCGGAGAGGTCGGCGCCGTGGTCGGCGAGGTAGCGGACGATGTCGGTGAACCCCTTGAGGGTGGCCCACATGACGGCGGTCCAGCCGTTCTGGTTCTTGGCGTTGACGTCGGCGCCTTTTTCGGCAAGGAGGCGGACGAGGTCGAGGCTGCCTTTGTTGGCGACGGCCATGAGGGGGGTCCAGCCGGTTTTGTTGCGGGAGTCGAGGGGGACGCCGCGGGTGAGCATGTCTTCGATGGCGACGGGGTCGGCGGCGTTGGCGGCTTTGACAAAGGCTTCGGCATCGGGCGAGTTCATGAGGGGGAATCATACCAAACGGGAGGCGTGGAGCAAGGCGGGCGGGCACTTTTGCGTGAAAAACAGATGTGCAACCTTAGGCGAGAGAAAAAGCAAAAAGCGGGAAAGGATTTGGAAAAACGAGGCGGCAAAACGAAGGACCGTCTTTTCCGCGCTGCCGCTTCGAGGTCGACCCATCGCGTACACGAGTACCGCTCGGGTCGCCCGCAAAGCGGCATCATCGGAAAATCCGGACGCATATTTTGCCGATAAAACCCCTCGTTTTTCCAAATCCTTTCCCGCACTTGCCCAGTCCTGTCGGGTGGCGGCGCGGCTTGGCCTTGGATAGGGGTGAGCGGCGGGATGAACGGATGAGAGGGCGAAAAATTAGAATATTCGTGTCATTTGCGGCATTCGTAGTATTCCCATGTCTCCATCCTGTGAATCCTGTCAAAAATCCATAAGCCGCGAGTCCCCGCATAGGGGGAAGCGGGGCCGGGACAAAAAAAGGCCGCGCGGGGAGCGCGGCCCGGGGAGGGGATTTGGATTAGGATTACGAGTACGATTACAATTACGAGCGGGAGGGATCTATTTCTTCACGGCCTGGATGGCCTGGAGGACGCGTTCGGGGGTGAACGGGAACTCGTTGAGGCGCGCGCCGGTGGCGTTGTAGATGGCGTTGCCGAAGACCGGGGCGGGGCCGTTGATGCAGATTTCCGAGACGGACTTCGCGCCGAACGGGCCGGTCTCTTCGTAGGACGGCACCAGAATGGCCTTGATCGGCGGGACGTCGCGCATGGACATGATGTGGTAGTCCGTGAAGGAGGCGTTGGTCATGCGGCCGTTGCGGAACAGGTACTGCTCGGTGAGGGCGTAGCTGATGCCGTTGAGGGTGCCGCCTTCGGTCTGGCCTTCGCAGAGGGCCGGGTTGATCGCGGTGCCGCAGTCGATCGTGGAGACGTACTTGAGCACCTTGATGTTGCCGGTCCAGGTGTCCACTTCGATTTCGGCGAAGTGGGCGGCGAAGGGCGGCGGCGACTTCTGCGTGATGTGCGAGGCCGTGCCGATGATCTGGTACTGGTTCTTGGAATAGAGCGAGTAGCAGGAGATGTCGGAGTAGGAGACCTTGTGCTTGCCGTCCTTGCTCTGGACGTGGGCGTCCTTGCAGACGACCTGGTCTTCGGGCAGGTTGAGCACCTCGGCGCCGGTGTGGAGGATCTGGCGCTTGGCGTCGGCGGCGGCCTTGCGGGCGGCCTCGCCGGAGAGATAGGTGGTCGAGGAGGCGTAGGCACCGACGTCGAAGGGGGTCATGTCGGTGTCCGACGAGTACACGATCATCTTGTCGGTGGCGGTGCAGAGTTCTTCGGCCGCGATCTGGGCGAGGACGGTGTCGGAGCCGGTGCCGAGGTCGGTGGCGCCGACGAGGAGGTTGAAGGAGCCGTCTTCGTTCATCTTGATGGACGCGCCGCCCATGTCGATGTGCGGGATGGAGGAGCCCTGCATGAGGCAGGCCATGCCGAGACCGCGGCGGTAGCGGCCGGACTTGGTACGCCAGTCGGTGCGGTTCTTCCACCCGATTTCGGCCGCGCCCTTGACGATGCACTCGCCGAGCGCGCAGGAGCCGACAGTCATGGGCACGCCTTCCTTGCCTTCGCCGAGGGCGGCGAACACGGGCGAGCCTTCGCCGGACTTGATGTGGTTGAGCTGGCGGAGCTTCAGGGGGTCCATGCCGATGGCTTCGGCCATCTTGTCCATGGTGGATTCCATGGCGAAGAAGGCCTGGGTGGCGCCGAAGCCGCGGTAGGCGCCGCCGACGGGCAGGTTGGTGTAGTAGACCTTGCCCAGGAAGTGGATGTTCTCGCAGCGGTAGAGGGGCAGGACCTTGGAGCCGCAGCAGGAGACGACGGTCAAGCCGTGGCCGCCGTAGGCGCCGGTGTTGTTCCAGCA
>CAZMOR010000008.1:0-2773 GCA_964567795.1 uncultured Verrucomicrobiota bacterium | reverse complement strand
GTAGAAGAACCGGTAGAAGCCCGCCGCCACGTAGGCCGCCGCCAGCGACGCCAGCAGGGCTACCAGGAACAGCCCCGGGTCCAGCTGCTCGCGCACCTGCCGGAAACTGTCCAGGACGTTGAATGTGTTCGCGTTGTTCATAGCGGGGCGCCTCCCAGGAGCAATTGATTCATGCACTCGCCGTATTTTGAAAAGCTGCGCAGGCGGAAACCGGCCTTGAAGAGCGGATAGGTCCAGGTCGGCGGTTCCTTGTGGTAATTCTTGAATTCGCACACGGCCCGGTCCAGGCGGATGCGCGAAACCACCGGAAATTGCATGGCATTGATGCGGTCGGCGCGGATGTCCCGGTCAATGGCGAGCCGGCTGCCGGTCTCGGGGCACAGGTAGCGCCGCCGGGAATAGGAGATGCAAACCGTCGGGCAGAGAACCTGGGGGATGGGCTCGCCGAGGGCGGCGGCATGGCGGTAGAGAAAGGCGGGAAAAGACGGGTCGTCGAGCGGGGTTTCGCAGATCCAGCGCTCCGAGGCCATCACGGAAATGCGCTGTTTCCGCCGGGCCGATCCCAGCCGGTGCTTGGCCTCGATGAAAACGGGAATGTCGGCATCGGCGGGCTTGCCCGGCCGCCCGTACCAGCGGATGCGGACCTTCAACTTGAGGTTGTCGCCGTCCGTTTTTTCGCCGTGGAACAGCCGGTGCGGAGTGTCGAAATAGATGCTGTTGATTTTGCCTTCGGGATATTCGGAGTCAGACAGGCAGCAGGCCTCCATCAGCACGATGGCCTGCTCGGCCAGCTGTTCGGGGCCGACATATTTCACTTCGTTGACAATCCCGGTTTCCTGGGCCGACGGGTCCGGCAGGGATTGGAGCCAACCGCGTAAATTCATGCGCGGATAGTGGGCGAAGGGGGCGGCGAAATCAAGCGTGGAGTCGGCATCGGAGATGGACGGCCGGCGGGGAATTGCGCTACAGTTGCGCCATCATGATGAACATCCCGAATCGCGACATCCGTATTTCCGCCACCGCCTGGCGCGGAGTTTTTCTGATTTCCGGCCTGCTGCTGCTGGCCGCCTGTTCCGGCCGCCAGGATGGGGCGGCCGGCCGGCCGGTCGATCCGGACCTGGCCCATCCGCAGTTGACCTACGAAACGATCGCGCCGGGCGTGGAACATGCGGAATACGCCCGGATGCAGCCGACGCCCTTGTCGTACCATGTCGTCCGGGCGGACCTGACGCAGGGCGGCCTGAGCCTGGGTGTTCTGCATACGGCGGCCGACTCCGGCTCCGAGCGGGGCACGGTGGGCCGGATGGCCCTGGCCCTCGAGACCCCGGAACGCTACGTGGTGGCGGCCATCAGCGGCGACTATTTCGGCAACGGCATGGCGGGGACGTGGGGCATCCAGCTCGTGGACGGCCGCCTGCGCTATTCGCCCTCGGGCCGCTCCGCCTTGCTGATCGATCCGGACGGGAAGCCGGTGATCGACCGTCCCACGGCCAAATTGCAGATGCAGGTCGGCGACGATCCGGCCTGGATCGACCTCCGCGACTTGAACCGCCCCGGGCTGGGAAAGGAAGCCGGGCTGCATCTATATGCGCGTTCTTCCGAAGTGACCGAGGTGCCCGCACCGAAGGGTGCCGTGGCCATCGCCGCCGACCGGCCGCTGGCGGGCGGCGAAATCACGGGCACCGTCACGGCCTTGCTCCCGGCCGGGAGTTCGGTGACCTTGCCGCCGGCGGGCCTGCTGCTGGCCTGCGCCGGCGATGACGCCAGCCTGCCGGCGGGCCTGCGCGAGGGGGTTGCGGTACGGATCCGCACCGAGATCGTGCCCGCCGCCCGGGAGGCGGTCGGCGGAGGGCCGCGCATCGTCCGCGACGGGAAGGTCAGCATCGAACTGGTGGAGGACGGCATTTTCCAGGCGGAAACGTCGTACCTGAAACGGCATCATCCCCGCGCGGTGGTGGGTTTGGCCGATAGCGGACGGACGGTGTTGCTGGTGGTGGTGCGCGGCCGGTGCGATGAAAGCGAAGGCATCCGGCTGGGCGATCTGGCGGACCTCATGGTCGGCCTCGGTGCCACGGACGCCATCATGTTCGACGGAGGCGATTCCGCCACGATCTACGAGCAGGGCGATTATGTGGTGAAAGGCCGCGCCGGCGCGCGCGAAATGTGCAACGGGTTGGCCATCCTGGCGCCGCGGGAACCGGCGGCGGACAACGGAGGAAGCGTCCCATGACGTTGAGAAGCTTGAGCCGGATGGCCTTGATCCTGGGCGGGGCGCTGCTGGCGTTCTCGTTTTTCCTGCCGCTGGGCTACCATTCACCGCGCGAAGAGATGATGGCCACGCTGGATTCGCTCACCTCCGCCGAAAGCGTCGGCGAAGGCGTGGTTGCCGGTTGCATGTTGGTGGTCATCGTCTACTCGTACGTCTGGGCGGTCGTGGTGGCGCTGGCGGCGCTGTGGAATTTCTCGGGGAAGCGGCGCGCCTGGACCGGCGTGCACGTGGCCGTGCAGACCGTCGGCGGGCTCACGCTGACGGCGCTTTGCGTCCTGCTGCTGTCGCTGCATGATCCCTGGCTGCCCGCCAAGTTCCAGTGGACCGGCGCGATCCTGCCGCTGGTGATGCTCCTGCCGCTCTGGTTTGCCGCGATGCTGGCAGCACCGGCGCGCCGCGAGTGGGTAGTGGTGGCCATCGCCGTGGCGCCGCAGGTGCTGTTCCAGTTCATGCTGGTGTTTGTCAGCCTGGGCCGCGCGGGCCAGGCGCATGGTTTCGTGATCG
>CAZMOR010000007.1:0-13180 GCA_964567795.1 uncultured Verrucomicrobiota bacterium | reverse complement strand
CCGCGAAAGCGCCTTTTTCAGGCCTTTTTAACCCTTTCCCGCCCCGAGCCCCCCCCCCCCCCTCCGGCCTTGTGCGCCGGCTCCCGTTGGCCTATCCTCATCCCCGGTGATCCGGCATGAACCCCGCTGCGCATAAGGTATTCTGCGTCACGACTTGGATCATGGGTGTTCCCGTGATTCTTCTCGGGGTGCTGATCATCGCAAGCACGCTTCTGGTTTCCTTGTTCGGCGGGCCGCGCGAGCCACCTATCGGCATGTCCTGGGAGGAATTCCGCATCTGGACCGAATCCGGCCGCTGGTTTTGGGGTTCACTTCTCCGCGGCGCGGTCCTGGTGTGCACACCCCTGCCGCTTCTCTGGAGCCTGCGCCGCGACCGGAGCCGAAAAGCATGAACATCCCGCAACGCTTTGCCGCACTTCTTTGTCTTGGGGCGACCGTCGTCCTCGCCACGGCTCCCGCCCGGGCGCAGGAGGATCCGGTGCCCGCCACCGGAACCCCCGCTCCGCTTCCGTTGTCCGCGGTGACCAACCTGGTCATTCCAAAATTGCATGTTGAAAACACCAACCTCAAAACCCTGGTTGCCCGCCTCAACCAGCAGATCCGCCGCATCCAGCCGGACGCCGCCCCCGAAACCGTGAAGTTGAACCGGAATTTAACCCATGGCGACATTTCGGTTAATTTTCGCACGAATACGGTGCTGGACATCGTTCAAGTGATGGCCGAAGTCTGCAATGTTCCCTATTTTATCCGTGATGATGGGATCTGGCTGGGCGCCCCGAACCTGCCGGTCCGGAAGATGTCTGCGGAGGAGTTGGCCCGGTTTCAGGAAATGATTTCAACCCTCTCTCCCGAAGAATTGATCGATTTGTTCACGGATACCCGGGAGCAAGGACTCGGCTCGCATGCCACGGCGCTGGCCGGCGGTTTTGCGGCGGTCGAGATGGCCCCGGTCTTTCAGGGCGGCGTGCTGGGCTCGGCGCCGCCGGTCGTTTCGCCGGTGATGCGCGAACTCGTCCGCCGCGGATCAGCGGCCCTGCCAGCCCTGATCGCGCACCTGCAGGATGCCCGCGAAACCTCCCTGATCGTCGGCGCGGACGGGTTTCTCTCTGCTTTATGGCTCAGCGATGAATACGATCCGCGCAACCTCGATCCGCACCATTGGCCCGCCGGAGTCAACGAAGAAGCCCAGCAACTTCCCGGCCCCCGGCATGTGGATTACTATGTCTTGAAGGTTGGCGACGAATGCTTCGAGGCAATCGGCCAGATCGTCAACCGGAACCTGCGGCCTTTGCGGTATCAACCTACGGCTTGCCTCGTGATCAATTCGCCGGTCATGACGCCGGCCCTGGCCCGGGCGGTCGAACAGGAATGGGGCGGCTGCACTTCCGATGAACTTCGGCAGGCGCTGGTCCAGGATGTCCAGAGCGATGAAATGGATCGGTCTTCCATGGCGCTGGTGCGGCTGTGTTTATATTATCCCGAAACCGGCGAGCCGCTGGTCCTGGAACAACTCCGCCGGCCGCTTTCCATCGATCAGGCCGAACTCATCAACCGGCTTGGGTTCATGAAATCCGGCGCCATCGATCGCGCGGTGCTGGATCTCGCGCGGCGAGCGGCGGATACCCGGCTCGACGATTCCGAAATGGCCGCCGCCTTGCAATCGGCCTGCAAAAATCGCCTGGCGGGAAGTATGTACGAAAATGAATGGCGGCAACTCCCCGCCGCGGCTGGCGACTGATAAACGCCGCGAAAGCGCCTTTTTCAGGCCTTTTTGCCACTTTCCGGCCTTGAGCCCCCCCTCCGGTCTTGTCCTGCCGTCCCCAACCGCCTATCCTGCTGATCGCGAGCCCGGTTTTGTTCCGGCACGCCTGAGGTCCCGCGTTCAAGCCATCGCTAGAGAAAGATGAAAACCATGCCCTCCATCGGACTGCTGACTTTCATGGCCTTGTTTTTCGCCGTGGGCTTCGGCGTGCTGGGACACGGTGTCTGGAGCCTGTTGCAGGCCAACCGGGCCAAGTCCTGGCCTACCACGCCGGGACGGGTGGAAAACTGTACGATCACAGAATCCACGGATGCCGAAAGCGAAACGAGCTATACCGTTGATGTGATCTATACCTACACGGTCGGCAACCGGATTTACGCGGGCAACCGGATCGCCTTCGGCTACTCCGGCAGCAGTGGCCGGCAGGCCCACGCGGAGATCGCCGCCCGCCTGCAGAACAGCCGGAGCGTGCTGGTCCGCTACGACCCCGGCAACCCAGCCAACGCGGTCCTGTCCTACGGCCTGAACCGCTCGACTATTTTCACCCTTCTCTTTGGTGCCACGTGGCTGGTCTTCACCGCCGGCTTCGCCGCCATGTGGTTCATGTTCACCCGCAGCGATGCCGGTATCTTGAACACCTTGATCACCACCCCGTAGACACCCGCCGCCAACAGGAGGCCACATGCAAACCATCTGGAGAATCTGGAAATCCGGCGGCTGGGTGCTGCTGCGCTGGCTGTGGTTCAGCTTCATCCTGGCGCTGCTGACCATCCCGATCCGAATGCTGCTCCGCAAATCCGGCGTCCTGGACCTGCCGTACCAAATTCTGTTTCCCCTGCTGCTCGGAGGCTACATCCTCATCGGACCGCTGGTGATGTATGCCGTGTCGGAGCTGACCGGCGAGTTCGTCGCGCCCCGCATCAATCGCAGAAAACTACGGGCCATCCAGCAGGGCATCGCCGCCGAGGATGCGCGCTTTCCGCGCGATTGAAACCGGCAAACCTTGAGCCGCGAGCCCCCGCATGGGAGTAATCCTTCAACGCCCCAGCCAGGTCCGCAGCGCCGGGATGAACACCAGGGCGCCGATGACCGCCGCGCCGAGGGCGGCGATCAGCACCGCGCCGGCGGCCACATCCTTCGCTTTCTTCACCAGCGGGTGGTATTCGGGCTTGGCGGCGTCGGCCAGGAATTCCAGGGCCGTGTTCAGCGCTTCCGCGCTCCAGACCGTCACGATCGCCAGGACCAGCCATTTCCAACCATCGGCGGAAACCCCCAGCGCCAGGCCGGCGGCCACGACCACGCCGGTCGCCAGCGCGTGGAGCCACGCGTTGCGCTGGCTGCGCAGCATGGTGCCGATGCCGCGCAGGGCGTAGCCGAAGCTGCGGATCCGCCCTGCCAGGAAGCCCGTCATTTCAACGGCCCGCTTCCGGATCGGTGAATTCCACATGGTGCCGCTGCAGCATCGCGCCTTCGGCCTGCGCCAGCGTGGCGCATTGCTGGTTGTATTCCATGAGCGCCTGGATGGCGGTGTTGCGGGCGGAAGTCAAATCGCGCTGGAGCTGCAGCACCACGAAACTGGTGCTTTTGCCACGTTCCAGCTTCCGCTGCTCGGCCTCGAGGGCCTGCTGGGCGTAATCCCGGGCGTCCCGCGTGGCCTGCACGCGCTCATAACCCGTGGCCACGGCGGCGGCGGCGTTGTCCACCGCCACCAGCGCCTGCTCCTCGAGCTGCCGTAGCTGCAGTTTCATTTTTTCCGCCGTGGCGACGCTCTGCGCGTGCCGCGCCTCCGCCGTGCGGTTTCCCAGCGGGAACGTCAGGGTCACGCCGGCGGACCAGTACGGTTCATCCGCGGATTCCAGCTGGTTGAAAACGTCGCCGGTGTTGCGTTCATCGCTGGCGGCCACCCCGGCGCCGCCCACGAGGTCGAGCGACGGCAGCGTCTGGTTCCGCTGGTAATCCACCACGATGCCCTGCCGTTCCAGCGCCAGCCGCGCCTGCCGCAGGTCGGGGCGCTGCTCCAGCGCCCGTTCCCCGCTGGCCGCCGCGTCGACCGCCACCGGTCCGGACGACAGTTCGCCGACCGGCGCGATTTCCAGATCCTGGTACTTCCGGTGGTCCGCAAAAATCAGCGTTTTCAGCTGGTTCTGCGCCTCGGCATAGGTTTGCCGGGCGGAACTCAGGTCGGCCCGCGCCGCCGCGGCCTGGCTTTCCGCCTGCTTCTCGTCGAGAATGGACATCGCACCGATCTGCACCTTGCGGCGGTTGTCTTCGTAGAGCTGCGTGGCGAGGCGCACCGCCTCCTCCTGCACCAGGATGCTCTCGTGCGCCTGCAGCAGGTTGTACCACGCGGTTTCGACCTGGCCGAGGATGTCCGCCATCTTCCCTTCGAGCTGCACGGCCGCCTCGGTCGACTGCTTGCGCGCGATCGTGACCTGGTAGCGCGTGGTGTCGGTCTTGAAGCCCTGCAGCAGCGGCTGGGTCAGGGTGATGCCCGCGCTGCCGGTGCTGGTGTCGAAGGGGTCGCCGCTGCGCGTGCCGTCCGAATCCCCCAGTTTCGTGCCCACCTCGTAGCTCAAGCCGCCCAGGCCCGTCGCCCCGCCCACCGCAGCCCCGTAGGTGTCGCTGTCCGTCTTGGAGCCGACCGTCTCCAGCGCGCCGGCCGCGGTGCCGGCGCTCTGGCCGGCGGTTTCCTCGTGGGTCCGCTTGCCCGACAGGGACAGGTTCGGATCATAGCCGCCCCGGGCTGCGTCCACGTCCGCGCGCGCGACCGTGCGGGTGATCTTTTCGATCTGCAGGTCCAGGTTGTTCTCCAGGGCCACCCCGATGCAGTCCGCCAGCGTCAGGTTGCGCGCCTGTTTCTGCTGGGCCGGGGCGGAAACCGCCAGCAGTCCCAGCCCCAGCGCCAGTCGAAGGATGTTTCTATTCATATCGCAATGCCTCGATGGGATCCAGCCCGGCCGCCTTGCGCGCCGGATAAAAACCGAAAAAGATGCCGATCGCCGCGCTGAAGAGAAAGGCCAGCGCCACCGATTGCGGCGACACCAGCGTGTTCCAGCCCACCTTGGCCGAGACGATCTGGGCCACCCCGATCCCGAGCCCGATGCCGATCAGGCCGCCGCCCACGCTCAGCACCACCGCCTCCACCAGGAACTGCAGCAGGATGTCCCCGCCGCGCGCGCCGACCGCCATGCGCACGCCGATTTCCCGCGTCCGCTCCGTCACGCTCACCAGCATGATGTTCATGATGCCGATGCCGCCCACCAGCAGCGAGACGCCCGCGATCGCGCCCAGCAGGATCGTCATCGTCTTGGCCGTCGACGTGGCCATTTCCATGATCTCCTGCTGGCTGTGGATGTGGAAATCATCCTCCGCGCCCTCGCGCAGATGGTGGCGCTGGCGCAGCAGCGCCGCGATGTCCTCCATCACGCGGTCCACCTGGTCGGCGCTGTCCACCTGCACGGTGATGGACCGGAAGGAATCCGCGCCGGTCAGGCGCACCATCGCGCTCGTCCAGGGCACCAGCACGACGTCGTCCTGGTCCATGCCCATCATGTTCATGCCCTTGGTCTCGAGCAGGCCCACCACCGTGTACGGCGCATTCTGGATGCGCACGATCTGGCCGACCGGATTGGCTTCGCCGAACAGGTTGGTCGCCACCGTGTTGCCGAGCAGCGCCACCTTCGTGGACGCATTCACGTCGGCGGCCGAGAAGTTGCCGCCTTCGACGAAATTCCACGACCGGATGTCCACGTAGTCCTCGCTGGCGCCGTTGATCGTCGTATTGACGTTCTGGTTGCCGGCCATCACCTGCGCGTTCTTGCGCACGTCGGGCGTCGCCCGGATCACACCGGAAATCTCCTTGCGGATCGCCTCGTAGTCCTGCCGCGTCAGCGTGGGCGAACTGCCCCAGCCGCCGCGCACGCCGCCGCGCGACGGCGCGCCCGACAGCACCAGCACCGTGGTCTGGCCGATCTGCGCGATGCTCGAGGCCACCTGCTCCGTCGCCCCCGAGCCGATGGCCACCATCGCGATCACCGCCGCCACGCCGATGATGATGCCCAGCATCGTCAGGCCCGACCGCATCGGGTTCCGCCGCAGCGCCCGCAGCGCAATCATCCAGGTCGCGGAAAATTTCATGAAGCCGCCTCCTCGGGCCCCCGCCATTTCGCCAGCTCATCCGCGGCGGTCAGCCGGCTTTCGATCGGCCGGTCGCTCACGATCCGCCCGTCGCGCATCGTGATGCCGCGCAGGCAGAACTTGGCGATGTCGGGCTCGTGCGTCACCATCAGGATCGTCATGCCCTTGCGGTTCAGTTCCTGGAAAATGCCCATGATCTCCAGGCTCGTGCGGGTGTCCAGGTTGCCGGTCGGCTCGTCCGCCAGCAGCAAAGCCGGTTCGTTCACCAGCGCACGGGCAATGGCGACGCGCTGCTGCTGCCCGCCCGAAAGCTGGCTGGGATGGTGTTCGGCCCGGCCCGCCAGGCCGACGCGCTCCAGCGCGGCCAGCGATCGCCGCCGCAGTTCGCGCCGGCCATGCCCGTCCGGCGCGTACAGCAGCGGCAGCTCCACATTCTCCAGCGCCGACGTGCGCGACAGCAGGTTGAACCCCTGGAACACAAAACCGAGCCGCTGGTTCCGCACCTGCGACAGTTCGCTCTTGGTCAGGTTGCCGACCTCTTCGCCGTCCAGCAGATAGCGTCCCGCCGTCGGCCGGTCCAGGCAGCCGATCAGGTTCATCAGCGTGGATTTGCCCGAACCGCTGGCGCCCATCACGGCCACGAATTCGCCGGGCATGACCTTCAACGACACGCCGCACACGGCGTGCACGGCGACTTCGCCGGTCTGGTAGACCTTGTCGATCGCCTCCAACTGAATGACGGGTTTCACGTCCATGGCGCTCCGCCTAGCGCGGCCCTCCGCCGGGGGGCCGTGGCATGAAGGGTGAAGCGGAACCGGCTTTGACCGTTTCCTTCTCGCTCGCGGTCTGGGTCCCGGTCACGACCCGGTCGCCTTCCTGCGGGACGGGACCGAGGATTTCAGTCCAGGTACCGTCGCTGATGCCCAGTTCCACCGGCTGCATCCGCAGGTCGCCCTTGTTATCCAGCACATACACCGTTTTGCGCGTGCTTCCGCCGGCCGCTTCGTCGCGGTTGCGGTGTTCCCGCCACGCGCCGCCGCCGCCGCCCCATTGGCCACCGCCGTCGCCATGATCCCGCCGCCACTCGCCGTTGTGCGGCCGGCCTTCGCCGTCGCCGGTGCGGGCTTCCGCGCCGGCCGGCTGTTCGTCCGCCTCCGGCGCAGCCACCGCCACCCCCTCCGGCGGCCGGTACCGCAGCGCCGCGTTCGGCAGCCGCACCACGTTCTCGCGCTTGGCCGTGATGACCGACGCATTCGCCGTCATGCCCGGCCGCAGCTTCAAATCCCCGTTGTCCACATCCACGATGGCAATGTAGTTCACCACGCCCTGGTTGGTCACCGGCTCGAACCGCACCTGGCTCACCAGCCCGGTGAACGTGCGCGCCGGATAGGCGTCCACGGTGAAGTTGACCGCCTGCCCCTCCTCAACGCCCCCTACGTCGGCCTCGGAAATCTGCGCCTCGATCCGCATCTGCCGCAGGTCCTGCGCAATGGTGAACAGTGTCGGCGCGTTGAGACTGGCCGCCACGGTCTGTCCCACGTCCACCGCGCGCGAAATCACCACGCCGTCCATCGGCGAAAAGATCGTTGTCTTTTCCAGGTCCACTCGCACCTTGCTGAGGCTCGCCTCTTTCACCTCCAGCGATGCTTTCGCCTGCGCCAGGGAAGCCTCGGATTCGTCGTAGTCGGCCTGGCTCACCAGGTCCAGGCTGCGCAATTCCTGCGCCCGCTTGAAATTCGCCTCGGCCAGCTTGAGCGATGCCTTGGCACTCTCGAGTTCCGCCTGGGCCTGCTCCAACTGCCGTTCGTAGGTCGAGGCATCCAGTTTCGCCAGCACCTGGCCATTGGTCACCACGGAATTGTAGTCCGCAAACAGTTCGACAATCTTGCCGGATACTTCGCTGCCCACCGCCACCGTTTGCACCGCACCCAGTTCCCCGTTCGCCGTCACGGACTGCACAATCTCGCCCCGTTCCAGGGCGACCGTCTTGTAGCCTGCGGTTCCCTCGCCGTTTGCGCCGCGCACCTTGAACCACCACCACGCGCCGCCGCCGGCCAGCGCCAGCGCCAAAATCCAAAAAATCCAGCCTTTGCTTTTCTTCTTTTGCATGTTGCTCTCCGGAGGGTACGCCTTGTCAGTCGACGGGAACGGGCGGAAGGTTACACCTGCCGCCCGTTTTTAGCTCGATTCGAATGAAAGCGGGTGAAAATGCCTAGCCTTTCAGCATCTCGTTGATGGCCGCGGCGGCCTTCCGGCCTTCACCCATGGCCAGGATCACGGTGGCCGCCCCCAGTACGATGTCCCCGCCCGCGAACACTTTAGGTAGACTCGTGCGGCCGTTCTCGTCGGTCACGATATGCCCGTACTTGTCCACGTTCAACCCCGGCGTGGTCTGTTCGATCAGGGGATTCGACTCGTTGCCGATGGCCACAATCACGGCATCCATGCCCATCTGGAATTCGCTGTTCTTGATTTCCACCGGCCGCCGCCGGCCGCTGGCATCCGGCTCGCCCAGTTCATAGCGCAAGCATTCTATGCCGGTCACCTTGCCGTTTTCGCCCAGAATGCGCTTGGCGTTCTGCAGCATGTGGAACTGCACGCCCTCCTCTTTGGCATGGGCCACTTCCTCCACGCGCGCGGGCATCTCGACCTCCGTGCGGCGGTAGATCAGGTGCACTTCCTTCGCGCCGAGACGCAGGGCCGTACGCGCGGCATCCATCGCCACGTTGCCGCCGCCCAGCACCGCCACCCGCTGCGCGGCGTGGATCGGCGTCACCGCGTGCTCGCGGTCATAGGCCCGCATCAGGTTCGACCGGGTCAGGTATTCGTTCGCGGAATACACGCCCACGAGATTCTCGCCTTCGATGTTCATGAACTTGGGCAACCCCGCGCCCGAACCCACGAACACGGCATCGAAGCCGTCCTTGGCGATCAGGTCCGTGATCTTGCGCGTGCGGCCCACCACGAAATTCGTGCGGATCTCCACGCCCATCTGCCGCAGCGTGTCCAGTTCGGCCCGCACGATCGCCTTCGGCAGGCGGAATTCCGGAATGCCGTACACCAGCACCCCGCCCGCCTTGTGGAACGCCTCGAACAGCACCACCGCATGGCCCGCGCGCCGTACGTCCGCCGCCACCGTGATGCCCGCCGGACCGCTGCCGACCACCGCCACCTTTTTGCCGGTCTCCGGCGCCACCACCGGCGCCGCCGCCGTCCCCTGCGCCCGCTCCCAATCCGCCGCGTACCGCTCCAGCCGGCCGATCGATACCGCCTTCTCGACGGATTTCAGGCTCTTGCCCACCGTGCACGGCTCCTGGCATTGCGTCTCCTGCGGGCACACCCGTCCGCACACCGCCGGCAGCAGGCTCGTTTCCTTGATGATTGCAATCGCCTTGGCCGGATCGCCCGCCGCCAGCGCCGCGATGAACTGCGGAATCTGGATCCGCACCGGACAGCCGGCCACGCACGGTGCATTCTTGCATTGGAGGCAGCGCGCCGCCTCCACCCGCACCTGCTCCTCGAAATAGCCCAGCGCCACCTCGCGCATGTTCCGCGCCCGCGCCAGCGGCTCCTGCGTCGGCATCTCCTGCGGCGGAATCGCCAGCCGGTCCCGCGGCTTCAGCGGCGGCGGCAGCGCCTGGAGGCGCGCCCATTCCTGGCGCGCGGCTTCTTGCAGCGATTCGGGAGTGTGAAAGCTCATTCCTTCAATCCTTTTTTCACGGCCTCGTCATGCAGGTTGCAGCCTGCCGCCGCCAGCTTCTCCTGCTCGCGGTACGAGCCCAGCCGCTGGATCATCTGGTCGAATTCCACTTGGTGGCCGTCGAATTCCGGCCCGTCCACGCAGACAAACTTGGTCTTGCCGCCCACCGTCACCCGGCACCCGCCGCACATGCCCGTGCCGTCGATCATGATCGTGTTCAGGCTCACCACCGTCGGCACCCCGAACGGCTTCGTCGTCAGCGAACAGAATTTCATCATCACCGGCGGGCCAATGGCCACGGCGAGGTCGGGCTTCGGCTCCCGGCTGCACAATTCCTTCAGCGGCTCCGTCACCAGGCCTTTCCGCCCGTACGAGCCGTCGTCGGTGCAGATGATCACCTCGTCCGCGATCGCCCGCATCTCCGGCTCCAGAATCACCAGCTCTTTCGTCCGCGCCCCGATGATCACGATCAGCTTGTTCCCCGTCCGCTTCATCCCCTGCGCGATCGGATACAGCGGCGCCGTCCCGATGCCGCCGCCCACGCAGACCACCGTGCCGAACTTCTCGATGTGCGTCGGCCGGCCCAGCGGACCCACCAGGTTCGCGATCCGGTCCCCCGCCTGCATCTGCGCCAGCAGCTTCGTGCTCTTGCCCACCGCCTGGAAAATCAGCGTGATGCTGCCTTCCTTCACGTCCGCGTCGGCGATCGTCAAGGGAATCCGCTCCCCGAATTCCGTATCCAGCTGCAGGATGATGAACTGCCCCGGCTTGCGCTCCTCCGCGATGAGCGGGGCCGAAACCCGCATCCGGTACACGTCCTGCGAAAGCTGCTCCTTGAAAAGTATCTGGTTCATGCGTTCCGGTCTCCTGCCGTCAGACAATATGGCCGGATACTAGCCGCCCCTCTCCCGCCCGCAAAGGATTTTCCACTATTTTTGAGGAAAACGCTCCAGGAAACCGCTAGGCTGATCCCCGTGAAGGAGTGTGCCCATGAAATCCTGGATGTCGGCCGTTTTCGCGCTTTGCGGCTTCGCCCTCCTGCTCGGCTGCGATGATTCGTCCGCCGACTCCGGCGCCACCGTCGTGAGCCAGGCCCAGAACGGCGGCACCATTGCGCCGGCCGCCGGCGAAACGTTCACGGTCCAGCTCGCGGGCAATCCCACCACCGGCTACGAATGGACCGTCGCACAGATCGACGCCGCCTACCTGCGCCTCATCGATTCATCCTACGCCACCGATTCCTCCGCCGTCGGCTCCGGCGGCGTCTATACGTTCCAATTCGAAACCCTCCAGCCCGGCGCCACCACTCTCGGGCTCGTTTACCGCCGTTCCTGGGAAACCACGCCCGCCGACCAGGCCTTCACCCTCACCGTGAATATCCAGGGCGCCGCCGCCGGTGACGATTCCTCCGCCTCCCTCGAAAACACCCAATGGAAACTCGCGGCCTGGTCCGCCAGTTCCCTCGATCCCGCCGGCTTCGACATCACCGCCGATTTCGCCGGCAACCGGATCGGCGGCCGTTCCGCGGTCAATACCTACGGCGGCGACTATTCCGCCTCCCCCGCTGGCGCCTTCGCGGTCGGCCTGGTGGCCATGACCGAAATGGCCGGCGAACCCGACGCCATGCAGGCTGAAAGCCTCTATCATTCCCTCCTCGGCCAGGCCGATCATTGGCGCCGCGCCAACGGCCAGCTCATCCTCTCCGCCAACGCCGCCGACCTGCTGATCTTCAATCCCCGCTGAATCCCCTCCCCGCGCCGGCCCCGTCAAAACAACGAGTCCGCCGCCCCGTCCTGCTCGACATCTTTTTGCGGATACGGCACCCGGAATTGCTTGCGGCACGTCGGACACTCGATGAACCGGCCCCGCATGCCCGGCTCCACCAGCACCACCACGTAGCAATAGGGGCACGAATGCTGGATCGGCGCATCCGGATTCTGGACTTGCATCATTTGCCCGCACGTGGAGCATTCGATCTCCTGGCCCCAGAGATTTTCCGCCACCAGCACCGCCGCCTTGCAGAACGGACAAATGCTCTTCGCCGTCTTGGCTGGAACTTTCAGCGCCGTGGCACAATCCGCGCATTGGATGATCACGCCCGCCCCGGCTTCATCCACCTCCATGTGCTTGCCGCAAGCGGGACACGCAAAATGGATGCATATGCCGGAGGCCGCCGCCGCCGGGGCTGGAAGGGGAAACGCCCCCTGGCAGTTCGAGCATTGGATCGTCTGTCCCCAAAGATTGGGGGGCACCAGCACCGCCGCATGGCATTGGGGACAACTGCATTTCCGGGTCTGGCGGGGAACCATCAAAGCCGCCGAACAATCCGTGCAAAAAACGGTCATCCCCGCCCCGACTTCGTCCACCTCCAGATGCTTGCCGCAAACCGAACACGTGAAGTGTATGGAAATCATATTTACCCCTGAAGATATGTTCATCTTATGGCCCGCATCCCGGGAGGGCAACCGCAAATTATGCGCTCACCGCCCCGCCCCGCCGCAGGCCTATTGTCCAACGGTAGCGCACAGCCGTTCCGGGGTCTGGCGCCGCGCCCCCACACCGGCCGGCGCCGGCTCCCGTTTTGCCCGCCTGCTTCCGGGCAAAAAAAGTGGTGGCGAGAATCGGGATCGAACCGATGACACACGGATTTTCAGTCCGTTGCTCTACCAGCTGAGCTATCTCGCCACCAAAAGTGTCCTGCGTGTATAGCGGGTTTCGCCCTCCCCTGTCAATACGCTTGCCCCGCCCACGCCCCGGTTTTATCCTGCCTGCATGAGTTCAACCTGCCCGTTTTGCTCCCTGCCCCCCGGCCGCATCCTGGCCGAAGATGGCCCCTGCCTCGCTTTCCGCGACGGCTTTCCCGTCAGCGCCGGCCACACCCTCGTCATCCCCCGCCGCCACGTCGCTTCCTTCCGCGACCTCACCCCCGACGAATGGGCCGCCGCCCACCGCCTCGCCCAAAAACTCGCCGCCGAACTCCAGGCCGGCGATCCCTCCATCTCCGGTTTCAACTTCGGCGCCAACGACGGCGAAACCGCCGGCCAATCCGTCTTCCACTGCCACCTGCACCTCATCCCCCGCCGCGCCGGCGACCACCCCGCCCCCCGCGGCGGCATCCGCGGCGTCATCCCCCACAAAGCCCACTACTGACCGGCCCGCCCCCCCCATGCGGGGAATCGCGGCTTGTCCCCCGAAGCCTTGGCGGAGGGGGACTCATCGGATTTTTCCACAGTGTGGAAAACTTTTTTCCGTGGTGTGGAAAAATTCCTCAAAGTTTTTCCATTGTATGGAAAAATCGCTGAAAGTTTTTCCATTGTGTGGAAAAACCGGGTTCCAGATATGAGCCGCGAGCCCCCGCATCCGCGGGCGCGCGCCGCCTACAGCCCGGTGTCGAACTGGACGGTCTTGCCGGCCTCGATGACGATGCCTTCGCCCGCCGGCAGGTCTTCGTCCATGTCGTTGACCTTGAGGATCAGGTCGTAGGTGCCCGGCGCCACCGGGAACGGCCGCCACAGCGGCTCTTCGTTGTCGAAACCGCGCTGGATGGCCAGCGCCGGCTCCGCGCCGCCCGCCGGCCGCAG
>CAZMOR010000006.1:0-1719 GCA_964567795.1 uncultured Verrucomicrobiota bacterium | reverse complement strand
CGCCGATCCAATCGGGCAGCCCGGCATGATGGCCCGCGATCAAATAGGCAAGAAGACGTCCGGCGGGGCCGTACTTGTCCAAAGCCAGCGCGGCGCCAGCCCCGGAATGGGTCGATGGTTGGCCGGATGCGTCGTAATCCGAGGCGTCAAGGCCGTTGCTTTTTCGGAGATAATTCTGGAAGGCTGCGGACGCCTTTCCGAGGTCGTGGAGGAGTCCGGCGAGGCGGACCCATTCGGAGGAGTGGAAGGGGACGGCGAAGTCGGCGGCGCGGGCGGCGACGTGTTCGAGGTGTTGGCGCAGGGGTTGCCAAAAATCCTCGGGTCTCCCCTTTTGGCTATGCGCCCACCACATGTTTATCAGAATAGCATCTGGGCATAATGGTCGGCAAGTTTTCTGCCCTATCCATATTAACCGGAATTGGGGCGCAAGCCGCGAGCAAGCCGAACCCGGGGCGGGGCCTAGACGAGCTTTTTCAGGAAGAGGGTGCAGTCGCCGGGGAGCTGCGCGAACATCGGCATGGCGGAATAGGCCAAGCGGTTGATTTCGACGTAGCCCTGCTTGCGGAAGGCGCCTTCAGATTTCGGGTTGGTGGCCTCGGAGACGAGGTACTCGTAGTGCTTGTCGCGCAGGAGGTGTTCCAGGCGCTGGAGCATGGTCAGCGAGATGCCGGCGCGCCAGTAGGGGCGGGCGACGGCGAGGTAGAAGACATAGGTCCACTTGCCGGGGATGCTCGCGAGGGGCTGGTCGAGCCGCTCGAAGAAGTCGTTCATCTGGGCCATCGCGGCGCGGTACTCGGGCGGGATGACGTGGAGGGTCTGGCGGTACTTGCCGTCATCGAGGCCGATGGCGACGCCGACGAGCTTGTTCGTGTCGGCATCGAGGGCGGCGACGGCAAGATGGTCCTCGAAGCAATGGTCGCAGACCGCGCGGACGTAGGACGCGTAGAAATCGCGGGAGAGCTGGAGCGCGGCGGTCATGGGCTCCAGGTTGAGGAAGACGTCGGTGAGGAGTTCAGCGGATTCGGGCAGGCGTTCGGCGGAGAGTTCCTGGATTTGGATGTTCATCGGGTGGGGGCGCAGGGCCCCCGCAAGGTGCCGGCGGACTTGTTTGGGTGGAGGGCGGTCTCGGGTGAGCGGGATGGACTCAGACCGCCAAGTCGCTGGCGTGGGCCGGTGTCGTAGCCGCAGGTGCGGCATCGGTCCGAAAAAACGGGTTGAGGGCGGCGTGTTCCAAGAAAAGGGGTGCGTTGGGGCGTACACAGAGCGAAAGCCCGGCGGGGAGCCGGGCCTGGTCGGCAGCGGGACGCTGAACGATTCGGTTCATTGAAACGCGGGCTATCGTACGCCTTCGGACGGGGCTGTCCAGAGATTTCCGGAAAAACTTGCATAAAAGCCAATAAAAAACGTTTTAATTGTAAAATATTGGACAAAATCTGCAAAAACGCCCGATTTTGGCGAAAACTGGTCCAAATTTTCAAAAAATTGGCCAAAAATCGCAAAAAATGCTCCCGCCCCCCGCTCCATGCGACCGCAGCGAAACACCACCGCCTGCAGGCGGAACCTTCATACCCGTCCTTGCTTCGTTCGTAGTCCCGCCTTCAGGCGGTTTTCAGGCAAAATTCCCATTTTCCCCATGCGCTTGCTCGCGGCTCATGCCCTGGTTGCGCGCATTTGTGTCCATTTGCGGCCGAAAATCCCGGATTTTCATCATTTTTAGCG
>CAZMOR010000005.1:0-14146 GCA_964567795.1 uncultured Verrucomicrobiota bacterium | reverse complement strand
CTCGATACCGTCCTTTCGGTATTCAGTGTGGACACACTCGTAGCCTCCCCGCACTCCGAAGGCATGTTTCAACAGGCTTTGATCCATCCCACCATCATAGCGGATCGGATCCCCCTAGACGGAAACTTCCCGGATGAACCCTTTTTTGAGCATTTTCAGGTCTTTTCATCCCTGAGCCCCCCCCCTCCCGGGCATGAGCCGCGAGCCCCCGCATGGTGGGTCTGGGCTTCAGGCTGTTCCCCCGAATCATCCACCGCTATACTCGGGCGCATGGTGGATATCCGCGAACTTCGGAAAATCGGCTTTCTCGCGGGCTGCTCCGACACGGAACTGCGCGGCCTGGCGCCGCTGTGCCGCCTGGCAACCCGCCGCGCCGGCCAGGTCATCCATGAGGAAAACCAGCCGGCGCTGAAGGTCTACGCCGTGCTGGCGGGCGAAATGCTCATCCACCGCAATTCCGGCGGCGCCGGCGCCGCCCGGCTGGCCGTGGTGAAACCCGGCGAGATGTTCGGCATCGGCGAGGCGTTGCTGCCTGCCTATTACACCGGGGCCAGCGCCCTCTCGGCCTGCACGCTGCTGGAAATCGACCGGACGGATTTCATCCAGCGCTTCCTCGCCGTTGCGCCCTTCCGCGAACAGGTCGTGGCGGAACTCTCCCGCATGGCCCGCTTCCTGATCTGCAAGGTCACCGGCGGCGGCGGCCGGCACGACCTGGCGCTCTACCTGCGGACGCAGGCCGGCCAGTGCGGCCAGCCGCAGGCCGGCGGCCGCCTCCGCCTGGCGCGCAAGCAGCACCAGCCGGAAATCGCCTCGCTCCTGAACCTGAGCCGCGAGCACGTCACCCGGCTCTTCGCCAAGTTCCGGGCGGAAGGCGTGGTGGATTTCAACCGCGGGTTTCCGCTGATCGACCGCGCCTGGCTCGAGCGCGAGGTGCCCGACCAGGATCTGGCCGCCAGCGTCCAGTACCGCGACCTGCCCGCCGGCCGGTGATGCACGTCACTGACGCCGCCCGCTGAAACGCGCAGGATGGCGGCATCATGAAAAGCGACATCCTGCTCCTGCCGCTGCTGTTGCTGGCCTGGCTGGCCCTCGCTGGCCGCGCCCACGGCGTCACCACGCTGACGATCACCATCACCAACCTGCCGAACAGCGGCGGCACCGCCAACGGCCAGGCCGTGGCGTTCGCCGGCACGCTCAACGGCTGGGACAATTCCGCCACCACCGCCACGGTCGCGGATGGCAAACTGGTTTTCTCGTTCCCCAATATCGTCTCGCTGCCGGCGCTGGATTCGTCCTGGGGCGACACCCCCGCCCATGCCAATGTCGGCTTCCAGTTCCTTTCGCCGGGCACCTGGAATCCCGTCGTCTGCACCGACTTCATCTCGAACCAGGGCAATTTCCGCCTGGCGCTCACGGAAGGCGGCGACAACGTCGTGGAAATCGATGCCGGCCCCGTGCCGTGGCTGGTGGACCAGGCTTCCGCCGTGCGCGTGAACGGCACCGTCGAGCGCAATTCGCCGGCCATCGATTTGTCCCGCTTTGCCTTCCCCGGCGGCAAGTGGAAGGCGCTCATCATGAGCTACGACGACGGCCACGTGCAGGACCGCGGCCTGGTTTCCATCTTCAACGCCCACGGCATCAAGGGCTCCTTCCATCTCAATTCAAACTCGCTGGATTACGACACCTTCGTGGCCAAATCCGAAATCGCCGCGCTCTACGCCGGCCACGAGGTGTCCTCGCATACCGTGGATCATCCGTATCTCGACACCTGCCCCGAAAGCAGCATCCGCTGGGAAATCGAAACGGACCGCAACGTGCTGGAGCCGCTCGCGGGTTATTCCATCCGCAGCTTGTCGTATCCGTTCGGCGCCTACAACAACCTGGTGCTGTCCACGCTGCGCAGCCTCAACGTGAACAGCGCCCGCACGACCAAGAACGCCTGGAACCTGCACTACCTGCCGGCCGATCCGGTCAAGTGGCACCCTACCTGCCACCACACGGGCGCCCTGAATTTCGCCCAGCCGTTCGTGGACCAGACCGAGGAACGGATGTCGCTGCTCTACATCTGGGGCCACAGCTACGAACTCGACAACGGCTATGCCGACAACAGCTGGGACTACATGTCCTCGCTGTGCACGATTCTCGGCGACCGCGGCGACATCTGGTACGCCGGCGTGACCGAAGTGGCCGATTATGTCGCCGCCATCCGCGCCCTGGAATGGCCGGCCACCAACTGCGTGTACAATCCCTCCGGCCTCGCCGTCTGGGCCAAGCTCGGTGGCACCCTGTGCCGGATCCAGCCCGGTAAGCGCATGACCTGGCCGGCCGGCGCCGTGGCCGCCAGCCCCGATTGCCCGCAGGCTGGAAGTCCGCTGACGCTGCGCTACGCGCCCGCAGGCAATGCGCTGGCGAATGCCGCCGCCGTCACGCTCCACATCGGCCACGACGGCTGGCAGGCTGTTTCAGATCTGGCGATGTCCAAGAATGCCGACGGCTCCTGGACGGCCACGCTACCGGTCTCCAACAGCGTCCAACGGCTCGATTTCGCCTTCACCGACGGCCTGGGCGTCTGGGACGACAATGGCGGCCGGGACTGGTCCCTCGCGGTGAAAGCCAGCTCCACCGCCACGCCGGCCGGCGTTCAGGCGGCCTTGGCTTCCCCAACCGTGAATTCCAAATCCGGTTCCGGCCAGAATGACGCCGGCGATGCGTTTGATCTCCGCACCTCCGGCGGCGCGCTGACCACTACGATTCAGGGCGGCTTCGGCGATTTCGGCCAGGTCTATGTCAATGCCGACGACGACTACCTGTATGTCGGCGCCACCAACTGCAATCCCGGCGGCACCAACAACGCGCTGATCCTGTTCCTCTCGTTCGACCCGCTGGCCGGCGGCGTTGAAAACCTCTGGAATCTGCGCGGCGCGCCGTTCGGACTGGATAAACTCCACAACCTGGCGCTCTCCCCGGCCGCGCAGGTCGCCATCGTGCTCGGCGATGAATACGGCGACGGCACGTTCCCGCATTTCAATCTCGCCAGCGGCAGCGATGTCGGCCAGGGCGTGTTTTATCTCTGCAATTCCAACACGTTCCAGCCCGTGCCGGACGCGCGGCTTTCCCAGTTCGACGGCGCCGGCGCCGCCGCCACATCCGGCACCGACGACGACGGCAACCGTTCGACCGACCGCTGGGAGGCCGCCATCCCCTGGCGCAGCCTGAATGCCGCCGCCGGCTGGCGTTCCGTCCGCGCGCTCTACATTTCCGGCGTGATCGCCAGCGACGGCGTTTCCGGCAACGACCGCTTCCTGTCGGGCAATTTCCTCGGCGCCTCGGCCGGCGGCACGCTGGCCGGCGGCAACTACGGATTCAATTTCCTGACGCTGGCCGGCCGGCGGGTGGGCTTGCCCTTCGAGGACTCGGACCTGGACGGCTATTCCGATCTGCAGGAAGCGCTGGCCGGCACCGATCCCGCGAACGGGCTCAGCCTGCTGGCCATGGCCCCGTCCCGGTCCGGATCGGTGGGCTTTGATTCGGTGGCGGGCCGCCAATACCGCCTCCAGTACAAGCTGGATCTGTCCACCAACAGCCCTTGGACGGATCTTCCGGGTGAACTCGCCCCGACCGGCGGCGTCTGCGCGGTCACCGGGCTGCTGGATAGCGCGACGTCCGCATTCTACCGGGTGCGGCTCGACTGCCCTTGAAAACAATCAGGGTGCGGGCGTCGGCTTGTCCGCCGGCAGGAACCGGCGGCGCAGAGCGGCGCCCCAGTCTTCGGCCAGGCTGAACATCGCCGGCACCAGGACCAGCGTCAGCACCGTCGCCACCGTCAGGCCGAACAGCACCGCCACGGCCATCGGCGCCCACCAGGCGCTGGATTCCGCCCCCGCAATGAACTTCGGCGGCCAATGGTGGATTTCCAGGCTCCAGCCCACCACCATCGGGATGAGCCCCAGCACCGTCGTCGTCGCCGTCAACAGCACCGGCCGCAGGCGCAGGCGCCCGGCTGTCACGATGGCCTCGCCCGGATCCAGGCCTTCCGCGCGCCGCTGCAGCGCGCAGTCGATGAGCACGATCGCGTTGTTCACCACGATGCCCGCCAGGCTGATCACGCCGATGCCGGTCATGATCACCCCGAACCGCATCTGGAACGCCAGCAGCCCCCACATCACGCCGATCATCGACAGAAGCACCGAGAAGAAAATGATCAGCGGCAGGCCCACCGAATTGAACTGGATCACCAGGATGACCAGGATCAGCCCGCACGCCACGCCGAACGCCTTCAGCAGGAAGATTCCGGATTCCCGCATTTCCTTGGTGTCGCCGGTGTATTCAATCGCATAGCCCCGGGGCAGCGGGATGTTCGCCATGCGCTGCTTCACGTCCGCCAGGATCTTGTCCACGCCCCGATCCTGGTTGTTGCCGGTGATCGTCACCACGCGCTTCTGCTGCTTGCGCTGGATCGCGCCCCGGCCGCCGGTGTATTCCAGCCGCCCCAGCGACGACAACGGCACCGGCGCGCCGCCGGCCACGGGGATGAACACCTGGCTGAGCAGGTTCATCGTGTCGCGCTGGTTCCGCGGCAGGCGCAGCGTGATGTCGTACTCGTCTTCGTCCGCCCGGAACTGGCTGCCCTCGAGGCCGTAGATGGCCATGCGCAGGAACTGGCCGATCTGCGCGGTGTCCAGCCCCAGCAGCGCCGCCCGGTTCCGGTCCACGTGGAACTGGATCTCCGGCAGTGCCTTTTCCAGGTCGGTTTTCAAATCCACCAGGCCCGGCACCGTTTCGATTTCGCGGATGATGTCGCCGGCGTACTGCTCCAGCGTCTCGAAATCGTCCCCGGACACCTCAATGGACACCGGCGCGCCGGTCGGCGGGCCTTCCTCCTCGCGCTCCACCGTGACCTCCGCGCCCGGAATCACGCCCACGTCCTTGCGGATGGCGTCGATCAAGGTCAGCGAATTCGTCTGGCGCTGCGCCGCTTCCACGAATTCCACGTAGATGCTGCCCTGGTGCGTGGCCTCCGTGCTGCCGCCCATCGCCATCTGGCTGGCGCCGCCCACCGTCGTCAGGAAAAACTTGATGTCCGGATAGCCCGGCAGCTTCTGCTCGACGCGGCGCAGGACCGCATCCGTGCGCTCGATGCTCGTGCCCTGCGGGAATTTCACGGAGACCGTGGCGTTGCGCGGCTCCACGTCGGGAAACAGTTCCACGCCTTTTCCAAACCGGCCGTAGATCTGCACGCTCAGGATCAGGAAGGCGAACCCCAGCAGCAGCACCGGAATGCGATGCCGCAGGGCCGCCCGCAGCAGCCGCTCGTAGCCGGCCACGAACCAGTGGGGATGCTCGTGCGCGTCGCGCGGCCGCGCCTGGATGAACACCGAACAGATCGCCGGATTGATCACCATCGCCACGAACAGCGAGGCCGACAGCACCACGATCAGCGTGCGGGGCAGGAAGCTCATGAACTGCCCCATCACCCCCGGCCAGTACAGCAGCGGCCAGAAGGCGACCAGCGTCGTCAGCGTGGACGTGATCACCGGCCAGGCCACTTCCCCGGCCCCGCGCCGCGCCGCTTCCGTCCGCGACAACCCCAGCGTCCGCAGCCGGTAGGTGTTCTCCACGATCACGATGGCGTTGTCCACCAGCATGCCCACGGCCAGCACCAGGCTGAACAGCACGATCATGTTCAGGGTCGTGCCCCACATCGCCATCAGCGTGAAGCCGATCAGCAGGGACAGCGGGATCGCCAGCCCCACGAAGAACGCATTGCGCACGCCCAGGAAGACCAGCAGCACGATCACGACCAGCAGGAAACCCGAGAAGATGTTGTTTTCCAGTTCCTCGATCATGGACTGGATGTAGTTCGACTGGTCCATCACCTCGGTCAGCTTCACGTCCGGCGGCAGGTGGTAGTCCCGCAGGACCTGCTTGACTTCGCGGATCAGCGCCACCGCGTTCTCCCCCGCCCGCTTTTTCACGCTGACCGACACGCAGGTCTCGCCGTTGAGGCGCGAAATCGAGGTCAAGTCCTTGAACGTGTCCGCCACCGCGGCGATGTCGCTCAGGTAGATGGGCCGGCCGCCGCGTTCCGCCAGCAGGATGTGCTGCATGTCTGCCGCCAGCTCGAATTCGCCGGGAATGCGGACCTGGAACTTGTCCCCGGCCATCTCGATGTTGCCCGCCGAAACCGTCACGTTTTCCTGGGCGATCCGGTTCATCACCAGGCCCAGCGGAATCTGGTAGGCGATCATCCGCGGCAGATCGATCTCCACGCGGATCTCCCGCTCCCGGGTGCCGGCCAGTTCCACGCCCTGGATGCCGGAGATCGGCTCCAGCTGGTCCTGCAGGCCTTCCGCCAGGCTTTTCAACCGCTCCGGGTCCGCAACCCCCGACAGCGTGAAAATGTACACTGGAAAGTCCGAGCTGAAGTTGAAGGCGTCCACCACCGGCTCGTCCAGGTCCGCCGGCAGGTCGGGCTTGGCCAGGTCCACCTTGTCCTTCACCCGCTGCTTGGCCTGCTCGATGTCCTCGCCGGCCATGAACTCGATCGAGATGCTCGTGGCGTTCTCGCCCGAGGTGGAGCGGATTTCCTTGATCCCCTCGACGTTGTTGAGCTGCTTCTCCAGCGGAATGGTGACCAGCTTTTCCATTTCCTCGGGCGCCGTGCCTTCGTAATACGCGGACACGAACACATACGGAATGGTGATGTCCGGCGTGCCTTCGCGCGGCAGCGTCAGGTAGCTGACCGTGCCGGCGATGGCCAGTACCACGACAAAAACCAGCACCGCCACGTGGAACTTGATGGCATAATTGGAAAGAATCATGGGCGCCCCGGTCCTCCGGCCTTATTCCTGCGCCGCATCCGCGGCGCCGGCGGCGGCGTCCGCCACCTCGTCGATTTTCATGCCGTCCTGCAGCCCGCGCTGGCCCTCCACCACGATGCGGTCGCCCGCCGCCAGGCCGCCGGCCAGCACGGCCTCGCTGCCCGTCAGGGAACCGATCAGCACGCGCTTGCGGACGGCGCGGCCATTCTCCGCCGCGAAAACAAAATGCTCGCCTTTCCAGGGCACGATCGCCGCCAGCGGCACCACGATGGCGTCCGCGCGTTCCTGCCGCACCACCGCCACCTGCGCGATCATCCCGGCCTTCAAGGCGCCGTCGGCGTTTTCCGCTTCCAGCTCAACCGCGAACGAGTTGCTTTCCCGCGCCGCCTGGCTGGATACAAATGTCACTTGCCCGGTGAATTCGCGGCCGGGCAAAGAGGCCAGCGTAAAGCTCTTCACCTGGCCCGCCTGAACGGACAGGATATCCTGCTCGGGCACATCAAAGGCTACTTTCACGCGGTCCAGGCGGATCAACCGGACCACCGCCTGCCCTTCGTTGGCATAATCGCCAACCTCCACCAGCCGGTCCACCACCGTCCCGGCGAACGGGGCCTTCACTTCGCATTGCGAAACCATCGTCTTTGCCTCGTCCAGGGCGATGTCCGCGGCTTCCTTGCGCCGTTGCACCCCCTCGTAATCGCTGGCCGATACCGCGCCGGTCTTCTCCAGTTCCTGCCAGCGCGCGTAATCGCGGGCGGCATCCCGGACTTCGATTTCCGCCCGGCGTTGCGCCGCCGTCCAGAGCCGGTTGTCCAACTGCACCAGGACCTGGCCGGCAGCCACGCTTTGGCCCTTGTCCGCCAGCAACTGGATCACCTGGCCCGCGCGTTGCGCCGCCAGGTTGGCTTCCTGCAGGGGTTCGATCCGTCCCGGCAGTTGCAGCACGTCGGCGACCGGCCGCGGGGCGATCGCCACCGTCTGCACCGGCACCGCCTTCTCCAGCTCGACGTCCTTCTTTTCCGCCGGCTTCTTCAGGGCGCCGAAGGCCACGATCAAAACCACCACCAGGGCCAGCAGCACCCAGATCAGAACCGATCCGTTTTTCCCGTGCATGGCTGTCTTCCCCGCAATCATGGCGTTTCTCCTGTCTTGATTTCCTCGCCGCTGGCCTGCTGGAGCCGGGCCAGGGAATTCAGGTGGTCGTGCAAGGCCTGCAGGCGCGTCAGCCGCGCCGTGCGCAGGGCCAGGTTGGCATCCGTGTAGTCCAGATAGGTCGCGAGCCCGTTGTCGTAGCGCACCTTGGCGATTTCCAGGCTCTTTTCCGCCAGTTCCACGGTCTCGCGGCTCGCCGCCACCGTTTCCGCCGCCTGCTGCAGGTCGAGGTAATCCGTCTGGATTTCCAGGGCCACCTGGCGCTCCGTGTCGGCCAGGGTCTCCCGGGCCTTGTCCAGTTCCAGGCGCTTCTCCCGGATCTTGTGCTGGCGCAGCGCCCCGTCGAAAATGTCCCATTGGGCCGAAACGCCCGCATTCCAGCCCCAGTCCCAGTTGTCGCGCGGCGAGCCGCTCTCCGGATCCGTGCCCTCGTAGTTGGCGAACGCCCGGATTTGCGGCAGGTAGTTCCCCTGCTCCGCCCGGATGTCCGTGGCCCACATTCCCAGGTATTTCCGCTGCTCAATCAGCTCCGGCCGCTGCCGGTCGCCCAGTTCCTGCCATTCCGCCAGGGAGCGCTCCGAGGGTTCGAAAGCCAGTTCCCCCGACAGCTCAAAATCCACGGGGTCCAGCTGGACCAGGTTCCGGAACGAAGCGCGCGCCAGCGCGGCCTGTTTCCGGGCGTGGATCAGCAGCGGCCGGTTGTTGGCCACCTTCACCCGGGCGGTCAGCACATCGAACTCCGCCGCCGTCTGCTGGCGGTAGCGGCTCTCCGCCTGGGCCAGCAGATCCTCCAGCTGCTGCAGCGACGCCTCCTGGACCTTCACCTGTTCGTCGGCCAGCAGGATGTCGTTGAAGGCCGTCCGGATGTCGCGGATCAATTCGTTGTTCACCTTGCGGACGCGCTCGCGCGCCACCTCGCGGTACAACTTGGCCGCATCCAGCGCCGCCTTGACCGAACCGCCGGAATACAGCAGCTGGCTCGCGCCCACCCCCGCCGCCAGGTTGTCCTCGCGGCCCATCTCGTAGCGGTCGCCGTCGTATTCCATCACCGGCACTTCATCCAGGCGGGTGTAGCTGGCTTTCGCCCCGAACTGCGGCAGCACCTGCGCCCGCACCTGGCCGATCCGTTCCCCGGCGATCTGCTCGTCCCGCAGGGAATTCCGCGCCGCCGCCGCCTGCTTCAATCCGAGCTCCAGGCATTCCGGCAGCGTGAACACCGGCTTGGACGGCTGTTCGGCCGCCGGCGCCCCGGCCCAGGCCACGCCGCATCCGATCAGGCTGATGGCCGCTATGATTTGAATTCCCTTCATGATTCTCTCCACCGGATTCAGTTTGGATCCGGCCCCTTCTGCGCAACGGTTGTAAATGAATATCCTTGGGAAAAAGTGCCCGGTACGGTCGCAGAAACTTCGGCCAAAGTCGAGTTTCTTCATCCGGCCTTCACGTCACTTGATCCTGCCCCACTCTGCCCGAAGCCCGGCGCCGGGGCGACTCCCGCCTTGCGGAAGATGTTTCCCCCCTTGCGTCCGGAGGCCCGTCAGGCTTCCAGCGTCAGCAACCGGACGCTGCCCGCCTGCCGGATCTGCTGGAAGCAGCCGCCTTCCTGGATCACGCGCACCAGCGCCGGCACGTCCGTGGCCCGGGCCCCGCAAACGGCCGAAAATCCAGCCGCCAGCACCGCCGCAGACAACGGCGCCGATGGTCCAACGAGGATTTTCCAGGCGTCCGGACGCGCGGCCTGCAGGATCCCGTCCAACGTCCGGTTCAGCAAGGCCGAGGCAGTGATGCACAAGCCGTCGCATTGCGCCAGGCGTGCCGCGCGTTCCGGGGTCAGGACAAATCCGGTCTCCGCATCCTTCTCAAAGACTTCGACCCGCGCGGCAACTTCCCGCAAGTGGGGAATGAACGGAAACCAGCCCACCACGCCGAGCGTTTGGCCGGCGCCCTTCTCCGCGGCCAGGTCCCCGGCATTGCGCTCCGATACGCGGCCCCGGGGTTCCGGCAGCATGGCATTGAGCGCCGCCAGCCCGACGCTGCGCTCCAGCGGAAAATCGGAAGCGAGGCCGGCCGCCAGCTCGCGCGCATCGCGGCCAATTAGTTTTCCCGCGCCGGCCAGGCGCTGCGCATGTTCCCCGTGGGTGGGCCCGGTCTCCAGCAGCGTCGCCGCCAGGCCCGTGCCCGCGGGCGTCTGCACCGCCGTCCAGTAGGGACCGATCCACACGCCCAGCACCGGCAGGGGAGCCTGGGGCAGGCGCGCCAGCAGTTGGTCCAGAAAATCCATCGGGCGCCCGGCGTCAGAAGCCGTTCATCAGGATGATGGATTCCAGCTTGGGAATCTCGATCTCGCCCTTCCAGCCCGCCGGCCAGGAAGGCGGCGGCTTGCCCGCCGGCCAGCCGCGCGGCGGCAGGCCGCTGCGGTTGATTTCATGGCCGTTGCCGATCATCTTCCACGCGGTCGTGCCCCCCAGCTCGACCTCCATGCGCCGGTCGCGGTCGTCGGCGTTCAGCAGCACCGCGAACCCGCGCCCGGCATGCAGCTGCGGCACGTTGATGATGTAGCCCATCAACTTGGAGTTGTCCGGCATCAGCCAGCGGTAGTAGTTCCGCGGCGGCCGCTGCGCCACCCGGAAGGCGGAACCCTCGGCGCTCATGCGCAGCTGGATCAAGCCGCCATAGTAATCCTGCGCCTGGCTGGCCAAGGGGCGTTCGCGGTCCGTCCAGCGCACGGCGTTGACCGCGTCGCCGCGGTTGTACGTGTTGTAGATGCCCCACTTGCTGCGCAGGAATTCCTGGCCTTCGTAGAGCATCGCCTTGCCCAGCGAGGTGAACAGGATCGTCGCCGCCAGCCGGTTCATCGCCGCGTCGCGGTCGTTCAGCGTGCGCCCGTCCTGGCCCGGATTCGTCGTGATTTCGTCGATGTAGGCCACGTCGTCATGGCTCTCCAGGTAGTTGACCGGCTGCAGCGGATTCAGCGCCCAGAGATCCACCGATCCGAAAATGCTGCCCTTGAGCCAGTCCCGGTTGCCCGAGCCGCGCACGAAGTCCTTCGCCGCATAGCGGAAATCGTTGTTCCAGGCCGACCAGCCCGTGCCCCGCAACTGGTACTTGTTCTCGCCGCGCCCGGGACTCCACGGCTCGGAAATCAGGATGGCCTTCGGATTGATGCTCCGCGCCGTGTCGCGGATCGCCAGCATGGTTTCCATGTCGACCAGTTCGGCCAGGTCCAGCCGGAAGCCGTCCACATGGAATTCCTCCATGTAGTAGCGGATCGTGTCGAGGATCAGCCGGCGCATCATCGGCGACTCGGTCTTCACGTCGTTGCCGCACGCGCTGTTGTTCGAAAAACTCAGGTCCGGATTGAGGCGGAAATAGCACTTCTTGTCGATGATTCCGAAGATGTTGGGCCCGCCGACATGGTTGTAGACCATGTCCAGCACCACCGCCAGGCCCTGGTTGTGCAGGTCGTTGACCAGCTGCTTCAGCTCGTAGAAGCCCGACCCCTGCAGCGGCTCCATGGCATAGGTCGATTCCGGAGCGAAGTAATACACCGTGGCATAGCCCCAGTTGTAGGGGTCTGCGCTTTCCGAAAATTCGCTGATCGGCAGCAGTTCCACCGTGTTCGCACCGAGCTTCTTCAGGTGATCAAGGCCGGTGCCCTCCCCGAGCGTCGCCACCAGGCCGGCGAATTTGCCGCGCTTCGCCGCCGGCACGCCCGACGAAGGATGCACCGTCATGCCCCGCACATGGCATTCATAGATGACGACGTCCTGCGGATCGGGCGTGCGCCACGCCTGGTCCGTCCACCCCTTGAACCACTGGTTGGTCGCGCCGGGATCCACCACGATCGTCAGCCCGTCGGCGTTCGCCGCCGCCCGGCCGTACGGATCGCCCACCACGAAGAACGGATCAAACCCTTCGCCATCGCCGGTCGGCCCGTCCACCCGGAAGCCGTAGAACCGGCCCGTGTCCAGGCCGCGCGTCGTGATTTCCCACACGCCGTCCTGCGGATCCTTCCACATCCGGTATTCCTCCGTGGGCGCAAACCGCTGGAAGCTCGGGGTCCAGGTCACCGCCACGGGCCGGTCGAAGAAGCACAGCCAGGCGTTGCGCGCGCGCGGCGCGAACAGGCGGTACGTCGTTGTGCCGCGCGCCTTGTCCAGCGTGACGCCCATCGGCTTGTCGCTGCGGATCTTGTCGAACACCCCGTCCGGCGTCGTCATGACCCCCAGCGTCCGGTCCGTCACCCCGTCGAGCTTCAGGACATACGCCTGCGTCAGGTCCAGCGGCTCCGACGTATGCACCCGGATCTCCGCGCCGCCGCTGCGCATCAGGTCCAGCTTCAGGTTCACGCTGCCCTTGCCGTCCGGCAGTGCGTTCGGCGCGTTCTCCGGCGGCGACAGCCATTCCGACCCGTTCAGGACAAACTTGAACACCAGGTCCTTCTCGCCCGGCGGCAGGCGCATGCCGCCCAGCTGGGACGAAAGTTCCCAGGTGCCCGGCAGCCGGCCGCGCTTCATCGCCCACTTGTTGTTGCCGCTCGAGCCGTCCCACCCGGTGAAATTGCCGGCCACGACCACGCGCGTTTCGCGCGGCAGCTCGCGCCCGTACGCCGCCTGGTCAAAAATGAACGTCACCACGCCCTGCGACAGCAGGTAGCCCGTCCGCCGGGCGTCCTCCTCCGTCGTCACCACTTCCGTCCACGCCACCGGCACCGGCGGATCCAGCGTCGCCGCCGGCGTGATCCCCGGCGGCAGGCTCTGCTTGAAGAAGACCCGGATCATCTTGAAATCGTCGATCGTCGCCCGCTGGATGATCGCCGGCGGCCGTTCGATCACGCCGTCCAGGTTGATCGGCAGGATGCGGTTGTCGCCGTTCTCCCATTCGCCGTTGAGGATGAACTTGAATTCCTGGCGGCCCAGCCGCGCTCCCAGCGTGCGCACATCCAGTTCCCACAGGTTGTTGCCCGTCGGCGTCAGCGCGGCCGGCGACGTCCATGCATTCCAAGTTCCTGAAATCTGGACATTCGTCACCGGCACCACCTGCTTCAACGCATTGGTGAACGGCGTGGAGGCATCGAAGTGCAGGAACGGCGAGGCCTCGTTCCCGAGGATCGGCCGGGCATCGGCGCGCTGGGGTTCCTCGGCCAAGGCCGGCACGGCCAAGCAGGCGGCCAGAACCGCCGCCCGAACCAGGCCTGCTCGAATGGAACCAAAGATGTGCATCCAGTTAAGCGTTATCGCAAAATCCTTCCGGCCCGTCAAAAGCTAAGAATCCGCCACCGGCTCCTTCCGCCTCCCGCCCGCCGCCCGTACGCAAACTTTTGATTGCCAAAAAACATGGTCTGGGGCATTGTGTGCGCTCGCTTTTTCGACGCCCCCATCGTCTAGAGGCCTAGGACGCCAGGTTCTCATCCTGGTAACACCGGTTCGAATCCGGTTGGGGGTGCCATTCCCCCCCCGCCTCGCGGTGCCTGCAGGTCAAACCCGCCCAGCCCTTCCGCACTCCCAACCTCCGGCACTCCTATACTCCTAGACTCCGGCCCCTCCTCCCCGCTATAGTCGCCCCCACACATGAAAAAGCCCCTCCGCGATCAGGCCGTCGAATATCTCCAGTACCTCAAGGAACAGGGCGTTACCCATGTCCCCTCCTCCGGCCGGAAACCGTCCAAACCCGCCGCCCGCAGCGCCGCCCCGACCCCCGCCCCGCTGCTCCCCAAGGCTGAACCCGCGAAGGCCCCCCCGCCCGCCCCCGCCCGCCCCGCGGTCGCCAAGGCCGCGCCCGGCGGCAAGGACACGCTCGCCTCCATCACCGCGGAAATCGCCGCCTGCCAGGCCTGCGCCCTCGCGCCCACCCGCACCAACACCGTCCCCGGCCAAGGCGCCCTGCGGCCCGACATCATGTTCATCGGCGAAGGCCCCGGCGCCGACGAGGATGAACAGGGTCTCGCCTTCGTCGGCCGCGCCGGCCAGCTCCTCACCAAGATGATCGAAGCCATGGGCTACACCCGCGAACAGGTGTTCATCGGCAACATCGTCAAATGCCGCCCCCCCGGCAACCGCGTGCCCACCCCCGAGGAAATGGAAGGCTGCATCCCCTACCTCAAGCGCCAGATCGCTGTCATCCAGCCCAAGCTCATTGTCTGCCTCGGCGCCACCGCCGCCCGCGGCCTCGTG
>CAZMOR010000004.1:0-9932 GCA_964567795.1 uncultured Verrucomicrobiota bacterium | reverse complement strand
GAACGCGGGGGCGGTGAAGGCGAAGATCATCGTGGAAGGCGCCAACGGGCCGACCAGTCCGGAAGCCGATGAAATCCTCAAGCAGAAGGGCGTGGTGGTGGTGCCGGACATCCTGGCGAACGCCGGCGGCGTGACGGTGTCCTATTTCGAGTGGGTGCAGGACCTGCAGGCCAACTTCTGGGACGAGGAGGACGTGAACCGCAGCCTGGACCGGCTGATGATGCGCAGCTTCCAGGACGTCTACGACGTGGCGGCCCGGGAGAAGTGCGACCTGCGCATGGCGGCGCAGATCCTGGCGGTGAGCCGGGTGGCCAAGGCCGCCACCCTGCGCGGCATCTACCCGTAGGCCGAAATCCTGTTCGCGCAGAGACGCGGGGGCGCGGGCCGGACGGGGTCGGGGCGCAGGTTTCCGGGCGGAAAACGCCCGGAAACCGGCTGAACAACGGGATTGATTCCGGGGTCGTTTTTTGAGTGAATGCCCGACCGTATGCGCGGCCGGGAAACGACCGGCCGCGCGAGGAGAAACCGTGTATCTAAAAGCACTCGAAATGGTCGGGTTCAAGAGCTTCGCCGAGCGGACGAAGCTGGTGTTCGAACCCGGGATGATGGCGATCGTGGGGCCGAACGGCTGCGGCAAGAGCAACGTGTCGGACGCGATCCGCTGGGTGCTGGGCGAACAGAGCCCGAAGGCGCTGCGCGGCGGCGCGATGACGGATGTGATTTTCAACGGCACGGACCAGGCGAAGCCGCTGGCGATGGCCGAGGTGAGCCTGACACTGACCGAATGCGAAGCGGTGCTGGGGACGGAGTACAACGAGGTGACGGTGACGCGCCGCGTGTTCCGGTCGGGCGAGGGGCAGTATTTCATCAACAAGACCCCGTGCCGGCTGAAGGACATCCAGCGCCTGTTCATGGACACGGGGCTGGGCACGAATTCCTACAGCGTGATGGAGCAGGGGCGCATCGACCAGATCCTGAGTTCGCGTCCCGACGACCGCCGCGAGGTGTTCGAAGAAGCCAGCGGCATCAGCAAGTACAAGGCCGACAAGAAAGAAGCCCTGCGCAAGCTGGAGCACACCGAGGCGAATCTGCTGCGCCTCGGCGACATCATCAAGGAAGTGAAGCGGCAGATCATTTCGCTGCAGCGGCAGGTGGGGAAGGCCAAGCGCTACAAGAGCCTGCAGGAACAGTTGCGGGCCTGCGATGTGTGGCTGGCCAAGGGGCGCCTCGGCGAGCTGGACGCTTCCCTGGCGGCCTTGGAAACCGAACTGAAGGCGCACGCCGCGCGCGAAGAGGAACTGCGCACGGGCGTGGAGGCGGCGGAGACTCGCGCCAACGAGCTGCGCCAGAACATGGCCGAAGTGGAAGCGCGCATCGCGGCGGCGATGGATGCTTCGGCGGAGGCCTCCGGCGCGCTGCAGCGGGCGCGGGAACTGATCCGCGTGAACCAGGAGCGGGCGCAGGAGCTGGAATCGCTTTCACAGCGGGATTCGCGCGAGACGGAAAGCGCCAAGGCCAGCCTGGCCGGCCACCAGAATGAACTGGATGCGCTGAAAAAGGATTTGATTGCGGCGACAGATGCGCACGAAACCGCGCGGCAGGACCTGGAGAAACGGCAGGCGGTGCTGGCCGCCCACGACCAGGAGACGGCGGCCGCGCGCAAGCGCCTGCAGGAGTTGCGCACCGAGGCGCTGGACCTGGAATCGCGCCTGGCGCGGCTGCAGAACGAATGGAACGAGATCGAGGCGCGCGAGCGCACGGACCTGATCCGGCGCGAACGCTTCGCGGCGGAGAAGGCCGAGGCCGAGCGGGCCGTGGAGGCTTATGCCGAACGGCTGGCCTTGATGACGGCCCAGCGCGACCAGAAGCGCACCGGCGCGGAGCAGGCGCAGCAGCAGGTCGAGGACCTGCGGAAATCGCAGGCCGAGCGGGCGGGGCAACTGGCCGAGCTGCAGCGGGAAATCTCGCGGCTGGCGTCGGAAGCGGCGGCGCGCGAAGCCCAGGTGAATCTGCTGGCCCGCAGCCGCGCCGAGGCGCGCGGTTTTCCGGCCGGCGCGAAGAAGCTGCTGGAGGGCGCGGCGGTTCCGGGCGTGAATCCCAAGGCCATCCTGGGATCGCTGGCCGAAAAGGTGCGCGCGGACAAGGAACACCAGCTGGCGCTGGAGGCCGTGCTGCGGTCCTGGCTGGACGCCGTGCTGGTGAAAGACGCGGCGGAAGCGCTGCAGATTGCGCGGCACCTCCAGGCGGCGAAAGGCGGCGCGGTGCGCCTGCTGGCCACGGCCGGCGGGACGGCGGGCGGGACGCCGGCGGGCGCCGGCGCGCCCCTGCTGGAGCACGTGAAGGCGCCGGCCGAACTGGCCGAACTGCTGCGGCGCCTGCTGGGCGCCGTGCGGGTGGTCGGGTCCGCGGCCGAGGTGCCGGCGGAGATACCGGCCGGTTTGATTTACGCGACGCGCGACGGCATCGTGGCGCGGGGCGATGGCAGCGTGGAGTTCTGGGCGCCGGGCGAGAACGAGAGCAATCCGCTGGCGCGCGAGCACCAACTGGCGGAATGGCAGGAAGACCTGGCGCGGCTGCGCGCCGAGGCCGGCGACCAGCGCGCCAGGGCCGACACCCTGCAACAGGATGAGCATGCCAGCCGGGCGGCCATGGAGGCCGCGCAGACGGCCCTGGAAAACCAGCGCCGCGAAATGGCCCTCGCCGAAGGCGAAATCCGGATGGTCGAACGCGAGGCCAAACAGGCCGGTGAACGCGCCGAAACCATCGGTTGGGAACTGGAAGCTCTGGTGAAGAAAACCGGCGCGGGCACCCAGCGGCGCACGCAGATGGCGGGCGAAATGGAAGGCATCCGTGCCCGGCAGGCCGACGTGCGGGCGCAGACGAACGCCGACTCGGAAAAACTGCGCCAGCTCGAAGACGAACGCAATGCGCGCCTGGAAGAGGCCACGGAATGCCGGGTGGCCTTGTCCGGCTACAAGCAGCAGCTGGATGGTTTGCGCGCCCGCGGGGAACCGCTGGAAGCCCGCCTCCGCGAGCTGGAGGCCCTGATCCGGGAGCGCGCGGCCGGCATCGATTCCTACCGCGAACGCATCGGGGCGCTGGAGAAAGCCACGCAGGAGGCGGAAAGCCAGATCGGGCCGTACGAGACGGAAGTCGCCCGCCGCCAAGCCGAGCTGCAGGAGGCCCGGAACCAGCGCGACAGCCGCAACGCCGAACTCGTCCGGAGCGATACCGAACTGCATGCCCGCCGGACGGAGCTCGACACGGTACGCGAGCAGCGCAACACCGTGGACATCCAGCTGGCGCGGCAGCGGCTGCACCGCCAGAACCTCGTGGAGCGGATGAGCGTCGAGTACAGCCTCCAGCCCGCCGACGTGCTCAAGGCCAAGGAGCCGGAGTGGGAGGAAGGCGCGCAGCCGGCCGACCGGGAGGTCCTCGAGACCATGGTGGCGGAAATCCGCACCAAGATCCAGAGCATGGGGCCGGTGAACCTAGTGGCGATCGAAGAGCACCAGGAACTGGAGGAGCGCTTTGCGTTCCTGAACCAGCAGAACGACGACCTGGTGAACGCCAAGCAGCAGCTGCTCGACCTGATCCGCAAGATCAACGACACGACCACCTCGCTGTTCATCGAAACCTTCAACGTCGTGAACGAGAATTTCCAGGAACTGTTCAAGCAGCTGTTCGGCGGCGGCAACGCCAAGCTGGTGCTGGTGGACGAGGAAAACGTCCTGGAATCGGGCATTGAGATCATCGCCCGTCCGCCGGGCAAGAAGCTGCAGACGGTTTCGCTGCTGTCGGGCGGTGAACGCACGCTGACGGCGGTGGCGCTGCTGTTCTCGCTGTTCAAGGTCAAGCCCAGCGCCTTCTGCCTGACGGACGAGCTGGATGCCGCGCTGGACGACAGCAACATCGCGCGCTACCTCGAAATGCTGAAAGGCTTCATCCAGGGCACCCAGTTCATCGTGATCACCCACAACCGGCAGACGATCGGGCGGGCGGATGCGCTGTATGGCGTGACGATGGAGAAACAGGGCATTTCGAAGATCGTGTCCGTGAAATTCCACGACGAAGCGACGCCCGCGGCCGGCCCGGGGGAATCGGCGAAAGCCTGAAGCGTTGGGCGCGGGGGCGGGCGGAGGGTGGTGGGCGGTGAGGGGTTCGAACCCCCGACATCCACGGTGTAAGCATGGCGCTCTGACCAACTGAGCTAACCGCCCGGAAGACTGTGCGTACCTTACGGCAGGGCGGGGCGCGGCGCAATGCTGTTGTCGAAGTCAAACCGGGCCACTAGGATGGCGGCATGAAATCAGCGAAAGCGGCGACCCGACTGGATTACCGGCAACGAATTTGCCGGGCGATGAACTTCATCAGCCTGAACCTGGACCGGGAGCCCGGGCTGGCGGAGATCGCCGCGGCCGCGAATTTTTCCGCCTTCCATTTCCACCGCATTTTCACGGCCGTGGCGGGGGAAACGGTATTCGGATTCATGCGGCGCCTGCGGCTGGAACGGGCGGCGAACCGGCTGCTGGCGGAGCCGCGGGAGGACATCACGGCCGTGGCGCTGAATGGCGGGTTTTCCAGCTCGCAGAACTTCGCCAAGGCCTTCCGGCAGCAGTTCGGGATGAGTCCCTCGGACTTCCGGCGGCGCAAGGGGGGAAACAAAGCGCGCAAGGGGGGAGAAGAGTTTTCCCTGCGCATGGGACAGACTGCCGGCATGGTGAAGCGGAAATCACCGCAACCGGAAAGGAAGACGACGATGAAAGCGGAAGTGAAGAACATGCCGGCGTGGCACGTGGCCTATGCGCGGCGGATTGGACCCTACGGACCGGAAACCTGCCAGGCGGCGTTCGGCGAAATGATGCGCTGGGCGGGTCCGCGGGGGCTGCTCGGCAAGAGTCCGGTGCTGGGCATCTACTGGGACAATCCCGAGGTGACGGCGCCGGAGAACTGCCGGGTGGACGCGGGCGTGGTGGTGCCGGCGGGCACCCAGGTGGACGCGCCGATCGCCCTGCAGGACATTGCCGGCGGGCCCCACCTGGTTTGCGAATTCAACGTGCCGTTCACCGGTTTCAAGGCGGCCTGGGACGACGCCTTCCGGTACTTCGTGGAGCAGGGGCTGGAATGCACGGACCACCCCTGCTACGAGCTCTATCACGACGACTGCATGGGCAAGACCTGCCGGTTCGACATCTGCATTCCCCTGAAGAAGTAGGCAGGAGACGGCCAGCGCCGGAAAAAGAGCGGCCCGCCGTGTGGCGGGCCGCTCGTTCTGTTCCGGGGCGGGCGGGGCTCAATCCACGCTGCAAATCGCCTGGGGATTCTTCAGGTTGTCGAAGATGGCATTGGCGGCATCGGCATCCCGGAGCGTAACAACATGGCCGTCCAGGAAAAGGACATTGCGGATGCTGGCCCCATGATTGTCTTCGGCGGTAATATCCGGCATGTTACCCGGGGTGGCCGGCCCGTATTCACGTTCATTGGCTTCATCGCAAAGCATAGGCGCCACAGCGGGGGTTTCCACCGTGCGCAACAGGTGATAACCAGAAACATACATATAACTGCAGTTGCCCCGTTGAGAGCCGAATTTATTGATTTCCGAGGCAACCGACACCTGGTAATTGCCGTCTTTCGTATCGCTGGGGCAGACCCAAAGCCGCAGATCGGTCACATAGTTGTTAGTATAGACCTTAACGACAATGGCTGAAAAGTCGGGAATTTCAGTGAAGGAACCATTGGCCGCCGGCAGGGGTTTGTAATGGGGCATTTCCCCCTGATTATCCGTGGCGTAAGTGGTAAATGCCACCCCGATAGTTTTCAGGTTGTTGGCGCACCGGGACCGGCGCGCCATTTCGATGGCTTTCAATGAGACCGGTAGCAGGATGGAGATCAAAATGGCTAGGATGGCGATTACCACCAGCAGTTCGATCAGGGTAAACGCATGTTTCTTTTGCATATTAGTTCCTTTCGGGATCACGGATTGGTCAGGGTGGTCATGAACGCCTTCCAATCGGCCGGCGAATACCAGTTAGTGGCGGAAGAACCGTTGGTCTGGGCGTTGAAGACCCAGTTGACGCTTTGTGAATAGTTGGTCGGCACGGTGACGGCGTACTGCCAGACCGTTCCGGAAATGTTCGTCATGGGGCGCGCTACGGCCTCGGACCAGCCGGAATCATAGCCCAGGTGGATGTTGACATTGGTGGCGGCGGAGATGGTGGTGCCGGCGACATCAAAGTTGACCGTGAAGACTTCGCCCGGGGTCGGCTGATCCGGCGTCCACGTGGCGGTGCCGCCGCGCATGGCCTTGAAGTTGCCGCCGCCCAGCCAGGTATCGCCGTCACGGAACTTGAATTCCAGGCCGCCGCTGGTGCCATCCGCCAGGGCGATATCCGCAACCCAATTGCCGTCGCCCAGGAAGGTCATGGGCGTGGCGCCCCAGCCGTTGAAGGCCCCGGTGGCGGAGATGGCGCGCTTGCCCTTGAGGTCGCCTTTGTACTGGCTGTAATGGAGGCGCCAGACCGTGGCGGTGGCCGGGATGAAACTGGGCTCCCAGTAGGTGGGACGGGGGTCCGGTTCGCTGCCGGCATAGGGGGCGTAATATTCCTTGCTGATTGAAATCTGGCCGATGGCCGCCGTCCATTGGCGGACGCCCGCGTTGGTAGTTCCGCCGGTGGCCCGCAGACCGTAGTCCGCAAAGCCATTCAGCAGGTTGGTGGCGATCAGGACGCCATGCGAGCCTTCGGTGGGTACGTTATCGAACTGGACGTAGGCAGTTGTGCCCGTGAGCGACACCCGGGTCAGGGCCGGGGCGTTGGAGGCGGGCGGCGGCGGGATGCTCTCGTTGTCCCAGACGAACGGGCTTAGCACAATCTGGGCCGTGGCGGTTGGGTCGGCGATGTAATACTCCAGATTGTTGGCGGGGCTTTCATAGTGGTTGCCGCTTTCGGTGAGCACATAAAATTTGTAAATCATGCTGCGGGGGGAGCGGCGTGCGGTCCACCAGGTATCTCCTAGATAAGGTTCGGTGCCGGGAATGTCGTTGAGCCAGTCCGCCGCCCGTCCGCCAACTAGTGAGTAGGGCGAGTTGGTTTCCATGACCTCGTCATAACCGTTTGTCGAGAAGGACCAAACCCGGGAAAAGATTCCATCGCTGGCGGTAGTGTCGCCGCAGGTGCCGTTGTCATAGAGTTCGATGCCGGCATTGGTCCAGGAAAGGTAGGCGCTGGCGTCGGGATAATCCTGCGCCGGGTTGCCGGTTTTTTCGCCGGTATCGTTGAAGCCGCGCAGAGGATCGGAGCCCATGACCATGACGCGGGTCAAGTTGTCGGTTTTACGCATCGTGAGATCGAGCTGGAAGAGAATTTCGCGGCGGACACGCACGCCCGCATCGCCGCGCCGGGCATCGTTGAACAATTTGTTCTGGGCGGAGGGCGTGTTGGTATCGGAAGGGTTGCGGAGGGGGTGGGCGGCGGCGCCCAGGTAATCCACAACCGTCATCGGGGTGCCGTTGGTGTTGAGCGCAAGGACGCGCGAGGCCGAGGAGAAATCCGTCAACCGGATGGCTTCATAATTGTTGGTGCCGGAGATGCGGGCGCTGTACTTGTAGTACAATTCGGCGGGCGATCCGGGCGGGAAGGTGACGGAGGCGGAGGCCCAGCCGTTGGAACCGGGGATGGCGGTCAGGGCCGTGGTTTCAAACGGCGGATAGCCCCATTCGAGCGGCAGGGCGGAACCGTTGATGAAAAACGCCGACGGATGGGGGTGATCACTGCTGACGCCCATGCCGGAATTGGTGTTGACCTGGAACGTCACGGTGACCGCCTGGGCGATGCCGCTGGAGGCGGGGAAGAGGCAGTATTCGGTGGCGCGGGAGAACCCGTTGAGATCCTGGACGCCGGCGGCGAGGATGGGCACGAAGTTGGTGGCGATGGGCGCCGCCAAGCCGAGCAGGACGCCATAGGCACCTTGCGCGGTCGCCGAGAGGGGGGCGGCGCCCGCGATGGTCCAGTGGGCCAGATCCACGACCGAGGTGGCCGCGACGGCCTCGTTGAAGGCCACATAGATGGAGGAGCCGCCGACCGCGCCGGCCGCCGCGCGGATGTAGGGCGCGTTGCCTTCGCTGCCGAAATTATCCGGCACGCCGTTCGTATTCGTATCGATCGCGACCGTCATGTAGTCCACGGTGGTCAGGATGCCGTTGGTGTAGTCCGACACGCTCTGGTTGGGAATGGTGTCGGGGGAACTCCAGGCGCTGGCGGGGTCGTTGTTGTGGATGCCGGCCAGCAGTTTCAGCGTGGCGCCGCGGGGCACTTTTTCGCCCGGAAGGACGGTGCCAAACCGCGTGCCGGCATAGAGGTTGGTCCAAGGGATGCGGACTTCGAGGCCCTTGTGCGGGCAGGCGGTGGCGTCATTCAGGCAGGCCATGTCGATCGGCGTGCCGACGGGCGTGGCCCCGTTGCCGCTGTCGAGAAGGGATTCCAAATTGTTGGTGGTCGGGGCTTCCCCGCCGTCATAGTTGACGCGGATGATGTTGTTATAGGTGCCTTCGCTGGCCATCATGTAATCCAGCCCGAAGCTGCCGCCGCCGACCCAGCCGTAATCGTTGTATTTGATGAAACTGGGATCGACGTTGGTCCAGTTGGTGGTCGTGGTGGCCCCGGTGCCGGCGCCGGGGTCGACATCGAGAAGAACGACCAGCTTGTTGTTGCTGGCCTGCCAAGCCTGGAGGCCGATATAGAGGTAGGTGGCATCCCACGTCACGAAGAGATTGGAGAGCGTGCCGTTGGCACCCCAGGTGGAGGCGCCATGGAAAGTGTCCTTGAAGTCGTAGTCGTCGTATTCGATGGGACGGCCGTCGAGGGTGGGGGTGTTGTACGGGGTGGCCCAAACGGTGCCGGCCAACAGGAGCAACGAGCAGAACCCGAGAAACTTTTTCATGAACGCCTCCATGCAGTTTCCAAAACATATACCGCCGGGGCTAAGTTAAAAAAAGAAAAAACGCTTCACATTCCGGCGCCGGATTCGGTTCGGGCCGCAGGTTCCTCCGGCTTGAAACCGGTTCGGGCAAAGCCGCCTGAAGCCGCTTTCCAAGCGTGTCCCGACACCGGATACGGGGAAGGAGAAACGCGGTACCTCAGCACCAGATATGATGTAACATGTATGCCGGGAGGAAGATGTGTCTGGCTCGATGCCGAAGAAACAATCTGCAGGGAAGCTCTCGACCGGTTTAAGGCGGTGTGATAAAGTCCGCGGCTGGTTGTCATGGCTAGCCTAGGTGCATCCCGGCCCCGGCGTCCGTAGCTCAATTGGACAGAGCTTCTGACTTCGGATCAGAAGGTTACAGGTTCGAGTCCTGTCGGACGCGCCAACTCCCGCAATCACTTATGGTGTTTGCGGGATTTTTCTTGGCGTCAAACTGCTACAACATTGCTACAGGTTTCGGTTGACTTCCGCAAACCGCTACGACTATCGTCTATGTTCAACAAAGGTGAACTATGCCGAAAATATTCAGGCGTCCGAAGTCGAACATCTACTACTATCGAGTCTCCAAGGATGGGAGGGACATTTGGAAGTCCACCGGAGAGTCGGATAAGAAGAAAGCGCAAGCCGTCGCCAACGGCCATCGTGCCGCGTTGGTGGGCGCGCTCAACACAGACGAATTGTTTTCCATGCTGGTCACCAGATTGGATGGAATGCCGAAGGATGAGCGCGACAAGCGCCGCATCGACTATGGGCATCGCCTGATCCGTCTGCAGGGGGAGAAGCTGCCTGTGGCCGCCGCCTGGGACCGGTGGCTGTCCATGCCGAACAAGAGCCGATTCGGCAAGCCGTCCAAGAACACCTTGGCCGGGTACACGGCGATCTGGAACAGGTTCAAGAAGTGGGCGGAGAAGCAAAAGATCGCGCATCTGCACGAGGTGACGCTTGTGCAT
>CAZMOR010000003.1:0-15063 GCA_964567795.1 uncultured Verrucomicrobiota bacterium | reverse complement strand
CAGCATGCTGGCGTCGGTGAGGTCCACGGGCTTGTTGCCGTCGTGCTTGTGCTGGTTGCGCACGCGGATGCGCTCGCGGGCCAGCTGGCGGTGCTTGCGGAAGCGCTTGTAGGCGGCGACGATCGGCGCGTAGCCCTGCTCGGCCAGCACGATTTCGATCAGGTCCTGCATGTCCTCGATGTGCGGAATGCGCCGGCCGTGCTCGTCGGGCGACACGTGGTATTCGCTGTGCGGATCGGAAAGCTGCTGCACGACGAGATCCGCCATCTGCTCGGGCATGGTCTCGCCCGTTTCCACGTGGTCCCGCCGCCGCACTTCGTCCGCCGCGCGCGAAATCGCCAGCACGATCTTGTCGCGCCGGAACGGCACCACCATCCCATCCCGTTTGCGGAACCCGTCGAAGATCGCCGTCTCGCTCTTGTTCATGCCTGCCTGCCTCCTGATTGCCTGCTCCAGAAAATCGCAACGGTACCAGGCAACCCGCAGTTGCCTCGCACCGTTTGATTGGCATCTAACGGCAACCCCCGGGAACTCACAACGGGCAAAATTAAAAAGCCCTAACAAAAGCCGATTACTACCACTAAATGTGGCTGTTAATTGTCAAGACAACAACAATATGTGTTTTTTGACGTGCAATTCATTTTTTAGCAAGGAGTTATGGCCGCGCATCCAAGGGCTAGGCGATCCGCTTGTTTTGACTGCAGTTTTTCCCCGAAAATGACCGCAAAACAGCCCTCCAGACGGATGCCGCGCCGAATTCCCCACCCCCAAGCGAAAATCCTCCCGCCCTACTGGCCGGAACGGATTTCTTCCCAGATTTTCTCGTATTTCGCCTGGCTCTTGCCGATGTCGCCGATCATTTCCAGCTTCTCCACCACTTCCGACGGCGGGAACAGGATCGGATCGCTCCGCGTCTCCGCGGACAAATACTGGTAGCTGACTTCGTTCGGGCACAGGTAATGGATGAATTCCGTCATCTCCGCCGCCACCTGCGGGTCCAGGATGAAATTGATGAACTGGTGCGCCAGCAGCATCTCCCGCGCATCGTAGGGAATCACCATGTCGTCGAAGCTCAGCGCGGCACCTTCCGCCGGCACCGCCACGCGGATGTCCTCGTTCTCGGCCCGGCCCGCCATCAAATCCCCGCTGTAGCCCTGGGCCAATGCGATCCGGCCGGCGGCCAGGTCGTCCTGGTAACCCTCGTTCTCGAACACCGGCTGGTTCTGTTGCCAGCGCTGCACGACCGCCTTGGCCGCGGCGAGATCCGCGTCGTTGGTGGAATTCAGGCTGCGCCCCAGCGACTTGAGCGCCGCGCCGATGGTCTCGCGATAGTCGTCCAGCAACGCCAGCCGCCCTTTCAATTCCGGCCGGTCCAGCAGCGCCCACGTGGGTTGGAAGTCCGGCACCTGCGAGGCGCGGCACCCCAGGCTGGTGATCGTAACCGCATACGGCACACTGTAGTCCATCTGCTGGTCCATGGCCATGGCCAGATAGGCGGGATCCACGTTCCGCCGGTTGGGAATCCAGTCCGCGTTCAGCGGCTGCAGCATGCCCTGGTCGCGCAGGATCTTGACCATGTAGCTGCTCGGAAACAACAGGTCGAACGGCCCCTTGTCGCGCGCGACGAGATGGTCGTACAGCGCCTCGTTCGAGTCATAGGTCTCCACCTCGACCCGGCAGCGGTATTCCTGCTCAAAACGCTGGACGAGTTCGGGCTTGAGATAATCCGCCCACGTGTAGATGTGCAGCACGGGTTTTTCCCGGCAGCCGCTGCACACCAGCAGCACCGCCGCCACCCCCGCCAGCCACCGCCCCGTCTTCCGGTTCGTCATCTTCGTCTCCTTGGGCACACGAGTAGGCACCATGGTGAGTTTGCCACAGCCCCCCGGGAAGCGCAATCCTCTTTCCCCCATGCGGGGAATCGCGGCTCGCGGATTTTTTCCACACTGTGGAAAACTTTTTTCCATAGTGTGGAAAAATTGGTTTCCGGGCCTGATCCGCGAGCCCCCGCAGGGGAGAACGCGCCGGCTCAGGTGACCGAGGTGTCGAAACGGATGCTGCCGGCGCGGGCGTGGCCGTCCAGGCCCTCCACCCGCCCCATCTCCTCGATCAGCGGCAGGGTTTCGATCAGGTCGGCGCGGGTGAAGGCCACCACGCTGGTGCGCTTGCGGAACGAATCGACCGTCAGCCCCGAGAAGAATGCCGCCGTGCCGCCCGTGGGCAGCACGTGGCTGGGCCCGGCGACGAAATCGCCCGCGCTCTCCGGCGTCCACGCGCCCACGAACACCGCGCCGGCGTTCTTGACCTTCTGCAGCCAGCGCCGCGGCTCCTTCGTCATGATCTCGAAGTGCTCCGGCGCAAACCGGTTCACCAGGTCCATGCCGGTGTCGAGGTGGTCGGTCACCACGAACAGCGCGCCGGCGGCGGCCGCCCGTTCGATGGCCTCGCGACGCGTCAGCGCGGCGACCTGCCGCTCCATCTCCGCCAGCACTTTCGTGGCCATGCCCATGTAGGGCGTCACCAGCAGGGCCTTCTCGTGGCCGGTGCCGTGCTCCAGCTGCGAAATCAGGTCGGCGGCAACGTGCGCCGGCACCGCCGTTTCATCGGCCAGCACCGCGATCTCGCTGGGCCCCGCGACCATGTCGAGGTCCACGTCGCCATAGACCAGCTTTTTCGCCGCGGTGACGTACGGGCCCCCGGGCCCGACGATCTTCTGCACCTTGCGGATCGTCGCCGTGCCGTAGGCCATGGCGCCGATGGCCTGGATGCCGCCGATGCGGTAGATTTCCGTCGCGCCGGCGACTTCCAGCGCGTGCAGCAGGAACGGATCCACCTTGCCCTTCTTGTCGCACGGCGTGCAGGCGACGATTTCGGGCACGCCGGCGATCTTCGCCAGCGACAGGCTCATCAGCGCCGTGGAGGCCAGCGGGGCCGCGCCCCCGGGGATGTAGGCGCCCACGCGCGCCAGCGGGGTGAACTTCTCGCCCAGCACGCCGCCCTTCGGCGTGGCCATGCTCCAGTCCTTGCGCATCCCGGCCTTCCCGAACCGTACGATGCGCGCGAAAATGTCCGAGGCGCTGCGCTTGAACATCAGGTCCACCTGCTCCGAGGCGGCCAGCCGCTCCTCTTTCGGCACCGCGAACTTGGCCGGGGTCAGCGCGACGCCATTGAATTCCTTGGTGTACTTCTGCACGGCCTTGTCGCCCGTGGCGCGGATGTCGGCCAGCACGCGGCGCGCGGTTTCCTCGGCCGCGGGATCGAAGGCCGGGCGCAGCAGGAACTTCTCAAGCTCCGGCAGCTCCTTGTGCGGCGTGAATTTCAGGATGGGAATGGACAGGCTCATGGGTGACCTCGCTTCAAATGCTCCGGGTGCTCTCGTTCATGGTGCCGCATTTTCCGCATTCGGCCATCGGCACGTTCCGGTGATCCAGATAAACGTGGCCGCAAACGGTGCAGCGGAAGATGAACGGCGCGGCGCGGTGCCGGGGCATCCGCCGATACTAGCGCACAGAATAATAAAGGGTGACGGCAAAAACCAGCGCCAGATTCGTGATCAGGAAGGCCAGGATCCAGTCGGGCAGCGACAGCGGAATCATGGGGCACCTCCCGGGGCCGGTTCCGCGGCGGCGGCCGGCACATTCCAGGTCACTACGCCCGCCCGCGCCGCGGCCGGCTCCAGCAGGCGCCAGCCGCTGGCGGACCGCGCCAGGCGCCGATCCACCTCCGGCAGGCCGCTGCACCGGGCCAGCAGGACCGCGGCGGGCACGCCCTGGCGGTCAAAGCTCAGCTCCACCTGCGCTTCCCAGGCGACATTCGTCCAGCCGCCGTAATTCAAATCGATGCCGGAAAACAACCGGGATTCCCAGCCGGCGGGAAACACCATCCGGGGGGCTTGCGCCACCGCCTGGCGCGGCAGAAAGACATCCCCGGCCGCGGCGGTTTCGTCCACCGCGGGGGCCGGCGCGAGTTCCCGGGCGAGGCCCGCGAAATCCGGTTCCGCGGCGGCGGCTTCTGGCAGAAAGGCCGCCGGCGGCCGACCGGCCTGCACCGGCGGCGCCAGATCGGCGCGCTCGCGCCGCAAGCGATGGCTGAATCCGGCCGGCGTGGCCAAGGCGAAGGCCGCCGGCGTCCACAGGGCTCGCACATCCAGCCCCGCCCCGTCCGCCGCGGACCACCACGACAATTTCGCCGGGGCATCCCGTTCCGCGGGCGCCGGCGCCGGGGCGATCCGGAAGAACAACAGCCAGCTTCCCAGCCACAGGCCGGTACACAGCAGGGCCATGCGCCGGCCGGTGCGGCAGAACCGCCGCCAGCGGCGGGCGGGGTCTTCGGCTGAATGCACGTGCTGCATCTCCGGCCGCCCCTATGGCGCCACCGGCGGCGGACGCGTGGCCAGCACCACGTCCCGGATGCCGGCCTGGGCCGCCAGCGTGTACACCTGCATCAGCGTGGCATAGGACGTGCCTTCGTCCGCCTCCACCAGCAGCGGCGCACCTGCCGGATCGCGGCCCGCGCGCGCCAGCGCGTCCCCCAGCGCCGCCAGTTCGATTTTCTCGTCGTTGAAGAACACCAGGCCGCCCTGCGACAGCGTCAGCACGCGGGCGCCGTAGGGCGCGCCATCCGTGAACGGCGCCTCCGGCAGCCGGACGCGCACGCCGGGCTGCAGGATGAAGCGCGAGCTGGTGAACAGGAACATCAGGACCAGCGCCATCACGTTCAGCAGCGCGGTGACCTCGATCGGCCCCACGGCGCGGCGGTAGCGCCCCTTGAAGCGCCGCCGCACGCTGCGGAACTGCAGCTGGATGGACTGGTCCGGAATCCTCATGCCTTCGGCGCCTCCCGGTTGCGCTTCCACTGGCGCATGAAATTCATCAGCGCCGAGGCCGAACGTTCCATGTCCAGCAGGATCGATTCCACGCGTGAAACCAGCAGGTTGTAGCCGGCGTAGGCCAGGATCGCGATCAGCAGGCTCAGCGCCGTGGCGGCCAGCGCATACCAGAGCCCGCCCGTCAGGTCGGCGGATTGCACCAGCGGCGCCGCGCGGTTCGCCGCCAGCAGCATCCGCATCATGCCCAGCACGGTGCCCAGCAGGCCGATGAGCGGCGTGATGCGCGCCAGGGTCGCCAGCCAGCCCAGCCCGCGCTCCATGCGCGGAATCTCCTCCAGGCCGGCATCCTCGATCGCGCGGCCGATGTTCTCCAGGGTGTCGTCGTGGTGCAGGACCGCCGCCAGCGCCAGCCGCGCCACCGGCCCCGGCGCCTCTTCGCAGATCGTGGCCGCCTCCACCGTGTTGTCGCGGTTCAGGATGTTGTAGACGCCCTTCAGGAAGTCATCCGCCGCGATCTGCGCCCGGTGCAGGTTGAACAGGCGTTCGCAAAAAACCACCGCCGCGAAGATGCCGCACACCAGCAGCAGGCCGATCACCAGGCCGCCATTGAACATCAGGTTCCACATGTTTTGCTCTCCGTCTAGGGTTCCCAAGGGGAACTGGAGGGCCAGTCTATGCCGCGCTTCCGCCCCGCTCAACCATAAAAACGGCCGGCGCCGGAGCCGCGGTCCGCGCGCCCGCGGCCCTCACCCGTGAACCGTGGAAACCGGAGCCCCGCGCGTCAGAACGCCACCCAATGCTCGCGGCGCAGCCGCTCCATGCGCAGCCGCGCTTCGGTGGCGGCGGTAACGCCTGAATCGGCCACGCGGCGATACACGCCGGCCGCCTCCTTCCACTGGCCGGCGGCCTCCTGCAGCGCGGCCGCGCCAAACGCCGCCCGCGTAAACCACACCGCGGCCTCGGCCGGCGGCTGTTCCTCCTGCAGGAACGCATAGACGACTTCCATGTACCGGTCGAGCGCCGCCGTGCCCCGGCCCATCTTCTCCAGGCAGCGGCCGACCTTGTAGCCCGCCTGCAGCCGCAAATCCAGCGGCGCGCCGGCGAAATCCAGCAGCGTGCGGTAGGACAGCAGCGCCTCTTCGTAGCGCGCGGGCGTGTCCTGCCCCAGCGTGTACTGGCAGTCGCCCTTCCGCCCCCACGCCACGATCGCCTCCGGCGCCTGTGGAAACTTCACGATGACCTCGTTGAACGCGAGGATCGCGGCCGGGAACTGTCCCAGTTCGCTCAGCACGTCGCCCTGCGCCAGCAGGGTCTCGGCCAGCCGCGGACTGTCCGGATAGCGCGCCATCAACTCGTTGAAATGTTCGTTTGCCTCCAGGTACTTCCGGCGCGCGGTGGCCGCCCGCCCGGCCCAGTACAAGGCATCCGCCGCCCGCAGGCTGTCCGGATGATCCGCCGCCACGCTGGCAAAACGCTGCTCCGCCTCCTCGTAGTCCCCGCGGTTGAAGGCCTGCTCGCCCAGCCAAAAGCGAACGTCCGGCGCGAATTCCGACGCGGGATAGACCTCCAGGAACTGTCGGCAGACCTGCAGGGCCTCGTCATCCTTGCCCAGCAGGTAGAAGCACCAGCCCCGCATGTACATGGCCTGCGCCGCCGGCGGTGTATCCGGCAACTCCTCGCGGATGCGCGTGAAATCCTCCAGGGCCGGCTGGAACGCACCCATGCGATAGCGGATCAGACCGCGGGCCAGCAGCGCCTGCGCGCAGGCATCCGGGTCCGGACAGGCATCGATGATCCGGCCGTACTGTTCCATGGCGGTTTCCAGGGCCCCGCGCTCCTCGTACAGCGCGCCCAGGCGCATGGTGGCCTGGCGCGCCAGCGCCGCCGGCTCCTTGGCCCGGCTCAGGTCGAGCAGGCGGATTTCCCCGCCTTCGGTCTCGCCCAGGGCCAGTTCGGTCTCGGCCAGTTGAAGCTGCGCGCGGGCGGCGAGCTCGCCGCCCGCCGGCGCCGCCGCCAGCACCGTGGCATACGCCTCGCGCGCCTTGGGATACTGGTGGCCGGCAAACCGCGCATCCCCCACTTTTTGCAGCAGCGTCAGCCGCCGCTCGGCATTGGTCTCGGCCGACGCCGCGCGCTCGAACAGCGGCGCGGCCTCCTCCGGCCGGCCGCCCGACCACAAGGCCCAGGCGCGTCCGGCCAGGGCTTCGGTCGTGCCTGCGGCGCCTTCAAACGCCTCGAGCCAGGCCTGGTATTCCGCCGCCGCCGCGTCCCAGCGCTCCATCCGCGCCAGGGTGCCGGCCAGATCCAGTTGCAGTTGCGCGGCCAGTGTCTCGTCCGGCACCTGCGCCGCCACGGAACGCATCAGCGTCTGGCCATTGTCCACCTGGCCCGATTGCAGGAGGATCTGCGCCTTGACCACCTGGCCCTCCAGGCGCTGGGCCGGATCGTTGGCCGCGGCAATGCCCTGGTCGACCCACTCCAGCGCGGCCGGATAATTGGATTCCGCAGCCGTGGCCCGGGCCACGATCAGATACGCCCGGGCGCGCGTTTCCGCCAGCAGGTTCGTGTTGGCCACGAGCGCCCGCACTTGTTCGACCGCCTGCGTCTCCTCGCCCTGCGCCAGTTGCAGTTCCACCGTCTGCAGCGTGGCCCGCTCGCTCCAGGCCTGCCCGGCGTAATTCGTCTCCACGTGCGCCAGCGCGGCTTGCGCGATGGCGCCGTCGCGGTCGGCGGCGGCCGCCGCCGCCAGGTCCAGCCACGCCGCCGGCCCTTCCGGATTTCCCGGATGGCGCTCCTCAATCAGGCGGCACACCCCCTGCGCCCCGTCCCAGTCCTTGCGCGCCAGGAACACCTTCGCCAGCAGGCGCAACGCGCGGGGCGAGGTGTCTTCATGCGAAAATTTTTCGCGGAAACCGTCCAGTTCCGCCGCCGCCTCCGCCATCTGTCCGAGATCGAAGCGCGCCTGGGCGCGGGCCAGGGCGTAATCCGCCAGCAGGGAATTCGCGCGCACCTGGCCGCCGAACTTGTCCAGCGTGGCCAGCGCCTGGTCCGGCTGCTTCGATGCCAGTTGCACCTGCGCCAGCCAAAGCGCCCCCTCGGCCTGACGGCGCTTGTCCGGCGCGCCGGCCACGAGTTCGTCGAGCCGCCGCCGCGCCAGCCGGTACAGGCCGTCCTCGTAGGCCGCGCGACCCGTCGCCAGCAACCGGCCGGCCTCTTCGACCGTCAGCTTGGCCGTCGGCAGGCGCTCCTCCTCGTCGGTCTCCTGCGCCCACACGGGCGCAACCAGCAGCAGCGCCAGCGCCCAGATGGTCCAGATCTTCCTCATGTCTTGCTTGTTCGTTTCGCTTTCGCGGGCGCCGGCAGCAGCGGCCGCAGGTAGGCGCCCGTGTGCGACGCCGGGTCCGCCGCGACTTCCTCGGGCGAACCGCACGCCACCACGCGGCCGCCTTCGCCGCCGCCTTCCGGTCCCAGATCCACAATGTAGTCGGCGGTCTTGATCACGTCGAGGTTATGTTCGATCACGATCAGCGAATTCCCGGCGTCGCGCAGCCGCAGCAGCACCTTCAGCAGCCGGTCCACGTCCGCGAAATGCAGGCCCGTCGTCGGCTCGTCCAGCAGGTAGAGCGTCCGGCCCGTGTCGCGCCGCGCCAGCTCCGCGCTGAGTTTCATGCGCTGCGCCTCGCCGCCGGAGAGCGTCGTCGCCGGCTGGCCGACCTTCAGGTAGCCCAATCCCACTTCGCTCATGGTCTGGAACTTGCGCGCGATGGCCGGCACCGGCGCGAAGAATTCCAACGCCTCGTCGATCGTCATGTCCAGCACGTCGGCAATGCTCTTGCCGTGCCACTTCACTTCCAGCGTTTCCTGGTTGTAGCGCCGGCCGCGGCACTGCTCGCACGTCACGTAGACGTCCGGCAGGAAGTTCATCTCGATCTTCAGGATGCCGTCGCCCTTGCACTTCTCGCAGCGCCCGCCCTTGACGTTGAAGCTGAACCGCCCCGGCCCGTAGCCCCGCAGCTTCGCCCCCGGCAGCTGGGAAAAGAGGTCGCGGATGCCGTTGAACGCGCCCGTGTACGTCGCCGGGTTCGACCGCGGCGTCCGCCCGATCGGCGACTGGTCGATCACGATCACCTTGTCCAGGTGCTGCATCCCCGCGATTTTCCTGTGCTTGCCGGGCTTGTCCTTCGCCCCGTAGAATTTCCGGAACAGCGCCCGCCGCAGAATGTCGTCCACCAGCGTGCTCTTGCCGCTGCCCGACACGCCCGTCACGCACGTGATCCGCCCCAGCGGGAAACGCACGTCGATGTTCTTCAGGTTGTTCTCCGCCGCGCCGCTGATCTCCAGCCACGGTTCGCCGGCCTCCCGCCGCTCATGCGGCACCACGATCTGCTTTTCGCCGTTCAGGAACTGCGCCGTCAGCGAGTCCTTCGACTTCAGCAGCTCCGGCACCGTCCCCGCAAAGACGACTTCGCCGCCGTGCACGCCCGCCGCCGGGCCCAGGTCGATCACGTAGTCCGCCTCGCGGATCGTCTGTTCGTCGTGCTCGACCACCACCACCGTGTTGCCCAGGTCGCGCAGGCCCTTCAGCGTCCGCAGCAGCTTCTCGTTGTCGCGCTGGTGCAGGCCGATGCTCGGCTCGTCCAGCACATACAGCACCCCCACCAGCCCCGCGCCCACCTGCGTCGCCAGCCGGATCCGCTGCGCCTCGCCGCCGGACAGCGTCCCGCTCTCGCGGTCGAGATTGAGATACCCCAGCCCCACGTCGCACAGGAAACGCAGCCGCTGGCGGATTTCCTTCAGCACCTCCGCCGCGATCTTGTTCTCCTGCTCCGTCAGCGGCAGGTTCGCGAAGAACTCCAGCGCGTCGCGCGCCGAGAACTTCATCACGTCCATGATGCCCTTGCCCGCCACGCGGCACGCCAGGCTCTCCGGCTTCAGGCGCTGGCCATGGCACGCCGTGCACGGCAGCCGGCTCATGAAGTTCGTCAGCTTCTGCCGGATGTACTCGCTGTCCGTCTCCTGGTAGCGCCGGTTCAGATTGGGAATCACGCCTTCGTACGGCTTCTTGTATTTCCGCCACGCCCCGCCGCGCCAGAAGCCCAGGTCGATCTCCTCCTCGCCCGAGCCGTGCAGGATCGTCTCGCGCACGCTCTTTGGCAGGTCGTCCCACGGCGTGTCCATGCTGAATTCGAAGTGCTTCGCCAGCGCCCGCAGCAGCCCCTTGCGGTAGATCGCCTCCCGCCGCCCGCTCGGCCGCCATGCCGCGACCGCCCCGCCGTCCAGCGACTTCGTCCCGTCCGGCACGATCAGGTCCTCGTCGAACACCAGCATCTGCCCCAGCCCCGCGCACACCGGGCAAGCCCCGTACGGGCTGTTGAACGAGAAATTCCGCGCCAGCAGCGCGTCGAAGCTGATCCCGCAGTCCGGGCATGCGTTCTTTTCGGAGAACATCTGCGGCGTCCACGCCTCCCCCGCGCCCGGCTCCTGGAACAGCGCGTTCAGGATGCCCTCGCCCTGCTTCAGCGCCAGCTCCACCGAATCCGTCAGCCGCCCGCGGATCTTGTCGTTGATCACCAGCCGGTCCACCACCGCCGCGATCGAATGCTTCTTCTGCTTGTCCAGCTTCGGCGGCTTCTCCAGCTCGCAAATCTCGCCGTCCACCTGCACGCGCGTAAACCCCTGCTTCCGCGCCGCCTCGAAGATTTCCGCGTGCTCGCCCTTGCGGCCCTCCACCAGCGGCGCCAGCAGCTGCACCTTCGTACCCTCCGGCTTCCGAAGGATCAGGTTGACGATCTCCTCTGCGCTCTGCCGCGCGATCGGCTTCCCGCACTGGTGGCAGTGTTGGCGCCCCACGCTCGCGTAGAGCAAACGTAAATAATCGTGGATCTCCGTCGTCGTCGCCACGATCGACCGTGGATTCGAGCCCGCCGACCGCTGCTCGATCGCGATCGCCGGCGACAGCCCCTCGATGCGGTCCACCTCCGGCTTCTGCATCTGTTCCAGGAACATCCGCGCGTAGGCCGACAGGCTTTCCACGTACTTCCGCTGCCCCTCCGCATACAGCGTGTCGAACGCCAGCGACGACTTTCCGCTGCCGCTCAGCCCCGTCACCACGCACAAACTGCCGCGCGGGATCCGCACGGTGATGTTCTTGAGGTTGTGCTCGCGCGCACCCTCGACCAGGATAAAATTCTCCGCCATCGCCTTCCGCCTCTTCAAAATGGATGGTTCAACCTATCACGCCCCCCCGCCCCTGCAAATCCGCAAAACAAGCCCCGTCCGGGGCCCCCCATGCGGGAAATCGCCGCTCAGGCCCTGGAAATCCCGAAAACTGCCGCATAACGGCATTTTTGGCCGTTTTTGGACCAAAATGGACGCATTTTTGCCCGAAAATCACGTTTTTTGCCCGATTTTTCGCATATTTTGTCCTCCACGGCCTTTGGGTGGCCGTTTTCCCTGTTTTTGCCCCTTTCCCGCCCCGCCCGCAAGCCTTTTCTGAACTTGCGTTCAGTTTCCATCGCACGGCGGCTGGGGCGCGGTCGCCGGGATCACGAACGGATCGCCGTAGACCTTGAACACGAGCGGCGGCTCAAGCGCGAGATTCCCCGCGCGCAGGAATTCCCGCTGCATCGTGTCGACGCGGCTGGTGTCCTGATGCCCCTCCTCGGTCTTCATCGCGATCCGGCGCGCATCCAGAAACGCGTGCAGATAGGCCGTTTCGTCGCCCCCCTCGGCCGGCGTCTTGGCGTGCCGCCGCGCGTTGGCCCGGATGCGCCGAAAGCTGGCCGCGTCGTCGCCGTCGCCATGCATCACGATCGCGTCGTAGTAGATGAACTGGCCCAGCTCGTGCAGCCCGTCCGCGCGCCCCCGCGCGACCGCCGGCGTGAAATAGACCCGGTCGCTCTCATGCACCTGCGCGCGGAGGAAGTTTGGATCCCGCGCGGCGGTTTTCCACGCCTGCACGAACGGCGCCCCCAGCCCCTTGCGCGACGGCGTGCCGTCGACCTTCCGCAGCGCGGGCAGGAAACGGGCCAGCGCGTTCCCCGGCGCGATCCGCTCGTAGTACTCCACCAGTTCCAGCATGTCGTGCGTGCCGGACGTGAAGCCCACAATGCCCCCCGTGTAGCCGCGGTTCTCCTCCGCGTTCCCCTCCACGTTGTATTCGATGTAGCCGCACTGCGCCCGCCAATCGAGCGACGAATTCTCGGCGGCGGACACCAGCTCCTGCGCGATTTCCTGCTTGTCCGGTTCGCACAGGCCGGCGGGCGGCGCGGCCGAATCCGCGCGCGCCGCCGCCGGCACCGCCAGCAGGAGCCACACCGCCCAGACCCGCGCCCGGCCCGATTGGAAAATGCCGTTCACGGATTCCAGCTTGCCCCAGGCCGCCCCGCAACACAAGCCCCTCCGGCCCCGCCCCCCCATGCGGCACAAATCGCGAATCAGGATCTGACCACCGGAAATGACTACGGCACCGGCCGGGTCAGGTCGAAGTCGAACTTTAGATGATCCCCCGCTTTCAAATCGACGACCCGGGTCCGGGCCGCGGCGTAGCGGTTCATGTACCGGACATCCGTCCCGACCATCAGGTACCAGCGGCCGGAGGGAAGGTCGTGCAACCGGTATTCTCCCCCGCTTTCAGGAACAAACGCGTACCACATGTCGCCTTCTTCGGGATGGACCGAGCCGTCGGAAGGCCAGCCGTCGGGCATGGGCTTGGAGGCCAACCGGACATTGCAGTAGGCATATTCGTCATCCGGGAACTTCACCGTGCCGCTGATTTCACAGGAACCGCCCAATTCCACTGCCACCCGGTTGGTCGCGCCCGGCTGCAGTTCGACGTCAACGACCCGCTGCCAGGAAGCATACCGGGGCTCGAGAAACCAGATACGCTGCTTGCCTGCCGGATAGGCGTCGCTGCGGGCAAAGCCGTCCTCCACCCAGGTGAGCGTCGGATACCCGGCAAGGCCCGCGGCAACCCGGGTCGGGCGGCCGTTCAGCGTGGCATCAACTTCGAGCACGGCCGGCTCCGTCATCTCGATGTCCATGGCGGTATTGGAAAAGGCGGCCACGGGAACCTCGATTCGCCGGGGCGCATATCCCTCCGCGCGAATCTCCAGCAGGGCCGTTCCGGCGAGCAGCTTTGAAATGGAGAAGGAGCCGTCCGGGCCGTGGGGAAACCGAATGTGGGGCTTCTCCCAGATGGCGTTGCTTTCCAAGCAGCGCAATTGGAGCACGTTCAATTCAAATTTTTCCAGCGGCTTCCCCGTCCCGGCCGCGCGGACCGTTCCGTGGATCGCGCCCCGATCCGGAACCACCAGATTCAAGTTGGTCGTGTTCAGGGGCACGTCAGCGATGGCCAGATCGAACTGTTGCCCTCGGAATCCGCTGGTGAAGTGGACCTGGAAGTTGGTGAGCCGGGTGCCGTCGAGCCCCTGAAGGCAAAACGCCCCCTGCGCATCGGTCCGGTCAAACCAATGCTGCCCGCCCGGAATATACGTGGCCACGTAGACATTGGTGATCGCCTGGCCGGCCGAGTCCAGGACGCGACCGGCAATCCGGTAGTCCCGGGCGGGCCGAATCACGATCTCCAGGAAATCCGGACGATGGCCGGAACTCAGATCGATTCGAGGCTGGTTGACGGGATACTGCCAGAACCCAGAAGATCGATGCCCTACGCTGATTTCCTGGAGGCAGGGCGCGGCGGTCGTGATCGTGAAACGCCCCTCGTTGTCGGTCGGCTCGGGTGAAAATCCCCCGACAAAGGCGAACGGCGAAGACGACTTCTGCCGGGACTGCATGGGAGAGAGCGCCACGACCCTGTCCGGCACCGGCTGCCCGGCGGTATCGATGACCCGCCCCGGAAGAGTGACGGATGGCACGAGTTCGAAGTCCCAATTCCGATTCCAACCCAAATGCGTTTTGCGATTGAAACTCATCGCGGCGTAGCCGTCGGCGCGAACGATCATGTAGCTGTTGCCCTGCCGGGTGCGCAGGCGATACCGGCCGTCCGCATCCGACATGGTTTCGATCTCCTGCCGGGGCGGCGATTCCTCATCCGACCAGAAAGTCAATTCCAGCCGGGCGCCGGCGACGGGCCGGCCCGACGGGTTGGTAACCCGGCCCGCGACGTCCGCGGGCAGTGAAATGATCGCCGAGTGAAAAACCAGCATGGCGATGAAGGATCCGCATAACGCGACCACGGCCAGCAGCGCCGAAAGCAGGCCGATTGCGGCATAGCGCACGACCGGCCGTCGCTTTTGGAACAATCGGCGGTTGGCGACGCAAAAGAACACGATGGCCAATGCCAGAAATATCTGCAACCACCACTCGCCCGACATCACATGGATAAACATGTGGATGATGTCCATCAGCAAAAACAGGGCCAGAAGACCCAGCGCCGCCAGCAGATTATTAACGAGAAATTTTTTCATGGAAACGCTATTCCGATGGCTCAGTCTCCCGTATTGCCCCTTGTTTTGCGAGAGTGATTTTCCAATGATTAATGCCGGAAAACCCCGCGAAAGTGCCGTTTTCTCGCATTTACAGTCTGTTTGAGCCACGCCCCCCCCTTCTTGTTTTCAAGGACGACCCGGCCTACACTGCCGCGCATGGAGATCACCATCCAACCGGCGTCCCTGGACCACGTCGAAAGCTTCTGGCGGACGCTGGACATCGTCGCCCGCGAGCACCGCTACCTGATCTTCCTGGAGGCGCCGCCGATCGAATCCACGCGGAAATTCATCGCGCAGATCCTGGCCAAGGGCTGGAGCCAGTTCTATGCTCTGCACGGCGGAAACGTCGTCGGCTGGTGCGATATCGTCCGCGATGAACGCCCCGGCATGACGCACATCGGCCATCTCGGCATCGGCCTTCTGCCTGAATACCGCGGGCGGAAGATCGGCGCGCGCCTGCTGGCGGCCGCCATCGCCGATGCGTTCCAGAAGGGCCTCACCCGGATCGAACTGGAAGTGTTCGCCGCCAACACCCGCGCCATCGCGCTTTATCGCAAGACCGGCTTCGTCGAAGAAGGCCGCAAGCGCCAGGCCCGCTTCGTCGACGGTGTCTACGACGACGCCATCTGCATGGCCCTCCTGAAATCCGATCGTCCCTCTGCTCCCGCCTGAAAACGCCGCACACGTGCCGTTTTTAGCCCTTATCAGCCCTTTTCGCCCTCGAGCCCCCCCCGCGCCTCCGGGACATGAGCCGCGAGCCCCCGCATGGGGGCAGGCGGTTGGGGG
>CAZMOR010000002.1:0-1543 GCA_964567795.1 uncultured Verrucomicrobiota bacterium | reverse complement strand
TGGCGCGGCTGGGGAGCGGGAGCGCGGCGCGGAGCCTGGCCGAGGGTTTTGTGGAATGGCAGGCGGGGACGGCGGCGGACGGCATGGATTCCTACGCCGTGCGGCTGAATACGGTCTGGCCGGAGCTGCGGGTGGGCGCGGTGGTGCTGTGTGCGGCCGAAAAGCCGGTGGGCTCGCGCGAGGGCATGAAGCGCAGCGTGGAGACGTGCGAATTCTACCGCGAGTGGCCGGGGCGCGTAGCGCAGGACCTGGCGGCGCTGAAGGCGGCGATCGCGAAGAAGGATTTTACGGCGCTGGGGACGGTGGCCGAGGGCAACGCGCTGGCGATGCACGCGCTGATGGCGGCGACACGGCCGCCGATCGTCTATGCGCTGCCGGAGACGGTGGCGGCGATGCGGACGATCTGGGCGGCGCGGGCAGCGGGGCTGCCGCTGTGGTTCACGATGGATGCGGGGCCGAACGTGAAGCTGCTGTTCGAGGCGCGGAACGAGGCGCGGGTGCGCGAGCTTTTCCCCGGGGTCGAGGTGGTCGCGCCGTTTGGTTGAGCGGGGCCAGGCGGCCCCCATGCGGGGAAGCGCGGCTCATGTCCGGAGAGCGGATTTTTCCACACAATGGAAAAACTTTCAGGAAATTTTCCATACAATGGAAAAACTTTGAGGAATTTTTCCACAGTGTGGAAAAACCGGCGGCCGGGGCTTGAGCCGCGAGCAAGCGCATGGGGGCGGCGGGTTTTGCCTTGCCGCCGGGGGCAGGGAAAACTAGCGTACGGGGCATGGACAGGCTGAACGTCATTCTGATGGGTGCGGGCGCGCTGGCGTGCCCGCTGCTGGAGGGCCTCCTCGCGGCGGGGCGCGACGAGGTCGCGGCCGTCGTGACGCAGCCGGACCGCGCGGGCGGGCGCGGCCTGCACTGCCAGCCGTGCGCGGTGAAGACCCTGGCGCTGGCGCGCCATCTGCCGGTGCTGGCGCCCGAAGACGCGAGCGCGGAGGATTTCGTGGCGCAGCTGGCGGCGCTGCGGCCCGACGTGATCGTGGTGGCGAGCTACGGGCAGTTCCTGAAGCGGAACCTGCTGGCGGTGCCGCGGCTAGGGACGATCAACGTGCATCCGTCGCTGCTGCCGAAGTACCGCGGCGCGAGCCCGATCCAGTGGGCGCTGGCGAACGGCGACGCCGAGACGGGCGTGAGCGTGCTGTACGTGACGCCCCGGATGGATGCGGGCGACATTCTCGCGCAGGAAAAATTTCCCATCGGTCCGGACGACACCTTCTGCACATTGGAGCCGCGACTGGCGGCGAGGGGCGCTGAGCTGCTGGTGCGCGTGCTGGACCAATTCCGGGCGGGGAAGACGCAGGGCGCGCCGCAGGATGAAGCGCAGGTGACCTTCGCGCGCAAGCTGGCGAAGGAGGACGGGGCGGTGGATTGGAGCCAGCCGGCGGAGGCGATCCGCAACCAGCTGCGCGGTTTTTCGCCGTGGCCGGGGGCGTACACGTTTTTACCCGGCGGCGTGCTGCTGAAACTGCACGAGGTGCGGGTGGAGCCGGCG
>CAZMOR010000001.1:0-2476 GCA_964567795.1 uncultured Verrucomicrobiota bacterium | reverse complement strand
GGAGCTGGCGGCTGGGGGAGGCGCTGCGGAACTGGGGCATCCGCTGCTACGGCAGCCAGTGGAACGCGCTGGTGCCGTGGCGCGACGAAGCGCGAATCCTGCGCGCGCTGCCGCGGAGCGCGGAGCCCTATCCGGTGCATTTCGTGTTCGGCGAGTTCGTGGCGCCGCGGCGGGTGGCGCCCTACCACCGCCGCGGGGCGCGGGTGATCGTCAGCGTGCACTGCAGCGCGCGGCGGTGGGCGTCGGTCTGGCGGCGGCCGGACGGTTTTGCGCAGGCCGACGAGGTGGTGCTGATGTCGGAGAGCCAGCGGCCGTTCGTGGCGGCGCACGTGCCGGCGGAGCGCATCCGCCGGATCCTGCACGGGGTGATGACGGAGCATTTCACGCCGCCGACGCAGCGGCCGCGGGCGGGCCGGTTCCGGATGTTCCTGCTGGGCAACACGGAGCGCGACCATGAATTCGCGGCGCAGGTTGCGGCGCGGCTGCCGGCGGAGAAGTTCGAGTGGCGCATCCGGACGGCCTCGCACGAGCGTTCGTTCTATGCGGGCCTGCCCTGCGTGACCCTGCTGCCGAAACTGGCGGACGCGGAGATGCTGGCGGAGTACCGGCAGGCGGACGTGCTGGCGATGCCGATGCTCGACAGCGCGGCGAACAACGTGCTGCTGGAAAGCATGGCCTGCGGCACGCCGGTGGTGACGAACCGCACCGGCGGCGTGGCGGAATACGTGGCGCCGGACTGCAATTTCGTGCTGAGCAACGACCGCCACGCCGACGAGTGGGTGGCCAAGCTGCTCGAGCTGGAGCAGGACCGGGACGCCGTCGAACGGCTGCGGCCGGCCACGCGCGCCTGGGCGGAGAAGTTCGACTGGCGGCTCATCGCCGATGAGTATCGCGCCATGTACCGCGACGTGCTCGCGCGCGGATAGGGGCCGGCGCGGATGGAACGGCTGGACTATTTCCTGCGGCGGCTCCTGCTGATGGTGCCGACCTTCCTCGGAATCACGCTGGCGTGCTTCGCGCTGTGCCAGGTGGTGCCGGGCGGGCCGGTGGAGCAGGCGCTGGCGAAAATGCGCGGGATCGGCGCGGCGGATGGCGGGCGCAGCGTGCACGCGGGCGCGGCGGTCTCGCCGGAGCAGCGCCGGGCCCTGGAGGCGCATTTCGGCTTCGACAAGCCCGTGCTGCAGCGCTACTGGATCTGGCTGGTCCGCGACCGGATGGGCCTGGCGGCGCGGTCCTACAAGTATCCCAACAAGACCGTCGGGCGGCTGATCACCGAGCGGTTCAAGATTTCGCTGGTGTTCGGGATTTCGGGCTTCGTGCTGACCTACCTGATCTGCGTGCCGCTGGGGATCGCGAAGGCGCTGCGCCACGGCAGCGCCTTCGACGCCGCCAGCAGCGCACTGGTTTTCGCCGGCTACGCGATTCCGGCGTTTGCGTTCGGCATGCTGCTGAAGATGCTGTTTGCGGGCACCGGCGAGCGGTTCTGGGACCTGCTGCCGGCGGCCGGCGTGACCTCGGTGAACTTCGACCTGCTGTCGCCGGGGGGCAAGCTGAAGGACCTGGCGGCGCACTTCGTGCTGCCGGTGGCGTGCTACGTGATCGGCAACTTCGCGGTGCTGACGCTGCTGATGAAGAATTCGCTGCTGGAACAGATCGGGCAGGACTACGTGCGCACGGTGCTGGCGAAGGGCGCCAGCCTGAAGCGCGCGGTGTGGGTCCACGCCCTGCGCAACGCCATGATTCCAATCGCCACGGGCTTCGGCGGCGTGCTGGGCCTCCTGTTCGCGGGCTCGGTGCTGATCGAGAAGGTGTTTGAAATCCCGGGCATGGGGCGGCTGAGCCTGGATGCCATCGTCAGCCGCGACTACATGGTGTTCATGGGCATCCTGGCCGTGACCTCGGTGCTGGGGCTGCTGGGGCGGCTGTTTTCCGACGCGTGCTATCTCCTGATCGACCCCCGGATCCAGTTCGATTAAGGCGTCGAAGACAAGACCACCACGGATGAACACGGATAAACACGGATGGAAACGATCATAGGAACTGGAATGTATCCGTGAAATCCGTGGTTACATTTTGGAGAATCCACTGGCATCCGGTGACGCGGCAGCGGTGGGCGCGTTTCCGGAGCCTGCGGCGCGGCTGGTGGGCGTTCTGGATTCTGCTCGGCGCCTACGGAATCAGCCTGTTTTCGGAATGGCTGGCCAACGACAAGCCGCTGTGGGTGCGGTACCAGGGGCGCAGCTATTTTCCCGTGGTGAAGTTCTATCCGGAGGACGCTTTCACCGGCAGCGGGCGCATGACGCGGCCGGACTACAAGGCCCTGGCGGCGAGCGTGGCCTTCGCGCCGGGCGGCGGCAACCGGATGGTCTGGCCGCCGCTCCGCAGCGGGCCACTGGAAAGCCTGAAACCGCAGGACCTCGCCCTGCCGGACACGGTGACGGTGACGGCGGTTCCGGAGCCGCGCGTGGCGGCGGCG